>NZ_CP059903.1:3858562-4207844 GCF_014127485.1 Nocardioides dongkuii
ACGAGGCGTCGAAGAGCCCCGCGAAGCCGCCGATCCCCCCGATCATCTCCGGACGGCGCGCCTTCTCGACCCAGGTGCGCATCAGGTCGACGGCCCGGTCGGCGGCGTGGATGTCGACGCCGGCGGCGGCGTACGCGTTGGGCTCGGACACGGGCTGGCTCACGGGCGGGGTCCTCACGGGTTGTTGAGCACGGGCAGCTCGCGACCGAGCGCGGGCGAGGCCAGGGTGGCCTCGAGCAGGTGCTTGCCGAGCATCGAGGCGTCCGGCAGGGCGATGGGGTACTCACCGGTGAAGCACGCCTGGCACAGCGACTCGGGGGCCTGCCGGGTCGAGTCGACCATCCCCTCGAGGGAGATGTAGCCGAGGGTGTCGGCGCCGACGCTGGCGGCGATCTCCTCGGGGGTGAGCCCGTTGGCGATCAGCTCGGCGCGGGTGGCGAAGTCGATGCCGTAGAAGCACGGCCACTTCACCGGCGGGCTGGAGATCCGCACGTGCACCTCGCGGGCGCCCGCCTCGCGGAGCATCCGCACCTGGGCGCGCTGGGTGTTGCCGCGCACGATCGAGTCGTCGACCACCACGATCCGCTTGCCGCGGATCATGTGGTCCAGGGCGTTGAGCTTGAGCCGGATGCCGAGCTGGCGCAACGTCTGGCTGGGCTGGATGAAGGTGCGGCCGACGTAGGCGTTCTTCACGAAGCCCTGGCCGAACGGGATGCCGCTCTCCTCGGCGTACCCGGCGGCGGCGGGGGTGCCGGACTCCGGCACCGGGATCACCAGGTCGGCCTCGACGGGGAACTCCCGGGCGAGCTGGCGGCCCATCTCGACCCGCGACTCGTGGACGCTGCGGCCGCTGATGGTCGCGTCGGGGCGAGCGAGGTAGACGTACTCGAAGACGCAGCCCTTGCGCGCGGGCTCCGCGAACCGGTGGGAGCGCAGCCCCTGCTCGTCGATGACCAGCATCTCGCCGGGCTCGACCTCGCGGACCACGCTGGCGCCGATCGTGGCCAGCGCGGCGTCCTCGGACGCGACCACCCAGCCGCGGTCGAGGCGGCCCAGGACCAGCGGGCGGATGCCCTGCGGGTCGCGCGCGGCGTACAGGGTGTTCTCGTTCATCCACACGAAGCAGAACGCGCCGCGCAGCAGCGGCAGCACCTCGAGGGCCCGCTGCTCCAGGGTCGTGTCCGGGTGGTGGGCGAGCAGCGCCGTGACCAGGCCGGTGTCGTTGGTGGAGGTCTCGACCGGTCGGGTGTGCAGGTCGAGCTCGTCATCGGGGCCGGGGAGCTCCTCGACCATCCGGGCCAGCGCGTGGGTGTTGATCAGGTTGCCGTTGTGGCCCAGGGCGATCGACCCGTCGACGGTCGGCCGGAACGTCGGCTGGGCGTTCTCCCAGGTGCTCGCGCCGGTCGTCGAGTAGCGGCAGTGGCCGACCGCGACGTGCCCGCGCAGCGAGGCCAGCGTGGTCTCGTCGAAGACCTGCGAGACCAGGCCCATGTCCTTGTAGACCAGGATCTGCCGTCCGTTGGAGACGGCGATGCCGGCGGACTCCTGGCCGCGGTGCTGGAGCGCGTAGAGTCCGAAGTAGGTCAGCTTGGCGACCTCCTCCCCCGGCGCCCAGACCCCGAAGACACCGCAGGCGTCCTGAGGGCCCTGGTCGTGGGGGTCGAGTGCCGCCGTGAGCCGGCCGTCACCGCCCCTGCGTGAGCTGCCGCTGCTGCTGAGGTAGGGCACGCACGGAGTCTAGTGGACCCCGACCGCTCAACCCGACCGCCGAGCAGCCGATGGGAAAGCCGGTGCGGACCCCCCGGTCGGCCGTAGCATTGCTTGCCCCCCACCCCCCGCGAAAACTGGAGCCCCCCATGTCCGGACCGCCCACTGACGTGCCGGGACGCCCGGCCGTCGTCGGCGGACCGAGCGACCACGCGCTCCAGCTGATCGCCGAGGGCGTGACCGACATCGCCGGGTTCGGCGTGGCCGCGCTCAGCGTGGCCCGCGACGACGGCCAGATGCAGGTGATGGCGGTCGCCGGGAGCGACGAGGCCCGGCTGCAGCTTGAGGGCGTCCGGACGCCGATCGCCAGCCTGCTGGGCGAGCTGGACAAGGCCGACAACTGGGGCCTGTGGAAGTTCGTGCCGCACGAGCGGATGGACACCGACGCCGGCGAGTGGGGCTGGGTCCCCGACATCGAGCCGCTCGACGCCGAGGACGCCTGGCACCCGATGGACCTGCTCGTCGCGCCGCTGCGCGACCACGAGGGCAACCTCCGCGGGAGCCTGTCGATCGACATGCCGGTCGACGGCCGGCGGCCGGGGCCCATGCAGCGCCGGGTGCTGGAGAAGTACGCCGCGCAGGCGGCCCGCGCCGTCGTCACGACGCTCGAGCGCGAGGAGCTCGCCGAGCAGGTCCGGCTCGCCGACACCGCCCGCCGCATCGTCCGGCAGGCCTCCGGCCAGCGCTCCCTGGACCGCATCCTCGAGCTCTCGCACACCGCGCTGACCGAGGGCTTCCGCGCCCTCGGCATGTGGATCCAGACCTTCGACGAGGACGGTCTCGGCACCGGCAGCGTCTACTCCACCCACGGCGCCGAGGTGGTGCTGCCGCCGTCCCTCATCCAGCTCGCCGAGGTGAACGCGCGCGCGCTGTGGCGCGACCAGTCCGCGACCGTGATCGCGGCCGACCGCACGCTGGACTACCTCACCCCCGAGCAGCGGCAGGAGACCCTCGACTTCCTGGCGGTCATCGAGGTCGGCTCCCTGCTGTTCGTGCCGATCGGGGCCGGCCACGAGTGCCTGGGCAACCTGGTGCTCACCCGCCCGATCCGCGGCCGCGAGTGGAGCGACACCGAGGCGGCGGCCGCCCTCGACGTCGGTCGCGACCTGGGCGGCGCGATCCTCAACGTGCGGGCCTACGAGCGCGAGCACCGGCTGGTCAAGCAGCTCCAGGCGCTCGACACCTACAAGAGCCAGCTGATCGCGACCGTCTCGCACGAGCTGAAGAACCCGCTGACCTCGATCCTCGGCCACCTCGAGATCCTGGAGTCGGTCGAGGGGCTGCCGGTCCCGGTGCAGCGCTCGCTCACCGCGATGGAGCGGGGCGCCCGGCGGCTCGGACGGGTCGTCGACGACCTGCTGCTGCTCTCGAAGGTCGGCGACCCCGACAACCCGATCATCCCGCGCCCGGTGAACCTCCGCTCGATCGTCGACGACGTGGTCGAGCTGACCGCGGTGGAGGCCGAGCGCCGCCACCTCACCGTGTCCGTCTCGGTCGTCGACCACCCGCTCGCGCTCGGTGACGCCGACGAGCTCGACCGGGTCGTCTCCAACCTGGTGAGCAACGCGCTGAAGTACACCCCCGAGGGCGGCAAGGTGCGGGTGTCGCTCGCCCGCGTCGGCGACGAGGTCGAGCTGGTCTGCGCCGACGAGGGCCTGGGCATCTGCCCGGAGGACCAGGAGCAGCTCTTCACGGAGTTCTTCCGGTCCTCCAACCCGCTCGCCGTCGCCCAGCCCGGCACCGGCCTCGGTCTGGCGATCGTGCGCCGGATCGTCGACCGGCACGGCGGCCGGATCGAGCTGGAGTCCGAGCTCGGGCTGGGCAGCACCTTCCGGGTGCTGCTCCCGGCCGCGACCTGAGCCCTACCGGGACGCCTCCGGCGCGAGGTTGCGCAGCAGCAGCGCCTCGGCCAGCACGACCCGCTCGAACTCCGCGAGGTGCAGACCCTCGTTGGCGCCGTGGGCGCGGGTGTCGGGGTCCTCGACGCCGGTCACCAGCACGCTGGCCTCCGGGAACGCCTCGAGGAACTCCGCGATGAAGGGGATCGACCCGCCGACGCCCATGTCGACCGGCGCGGTGCCGTCCCAGGCCTCGGTGAACGCCGACCGCGCCGCGTCGTACGCCGGGCCGGTCGCGTCGATCGCGGTCGCCTCACCGGTGTCGACGACGGTGAACGTGAGCTCCGCGCCCCACGGCACGTGCGCCTCGAGGTGGCGGCGCAGGCACTCGACGCCGTTCGCGGTGGTGTCGCCGGGCGCGACCCGCATGCTCACCCGGCAGCGGGCCGTGGGCACCAGCGTGTTGGATGCGCCCGCGACCTGCGGGGCGTCGAGGCCGGTGATGCTCAGCGCGGGGCGGGTCCAGAGCCGCTCCACGACCGAGCCGGTGCCGATCCACTCGACGCCCGCGGTGGCGCCGGACTCGGCGCGCAGCCGGTCCTCGGGGTACTCGACGTCGGCCGCCGGGCCGCTGTGCAGCCCCGCGACCGCGACGTCGCCCCGGTCGTCGTGCAGGCTGGCGATCACCCTGCTCAGCGTCATCAGCGCGTCGGGGACCAGGCCGCCCCACATGCCGGAGTGCACCGCGTGGGTGAGGGTGCGGACCTCGACGTCGGCGCGCACCAGGCCGCGCAGGCTGGTGGTGAGCGCCGGCACGCCGATGTCCCAGTTGCCGGAGTCGGCGATCACGATCACGTCGGCGCGCAGCGCCTCGTGGTGCTGCGCGAGCAGCTCGGGGAGGGTGTCGGAGCCGACCTCCTCCTCGCCCTCGACGAACATCGTGACGCTGACCGGCAGCTCCTCGCCGTACACGCGCAGCGCGCCGAGGTGGGCGGCGATGCCCGCCTTGTCGTCGGCCGCGCCGCGGCCGTAGAGGCGGCCGTCGCGCTCGGTCGGCTCGTACGGCGGGGAGTCCCACTCGGCGTGGTCGTTCTCGGGCTGCACGTCGTGGTGGGCGTAGAGCAGCACCGTCGGCGCGCCCTCCGGCCCGGGCTTGTGCGCGATCACTGCGGGGGCGCCGCCGTCCTCGCGGGCGCTCACGATGTCGACGCTCGCGAAGCCCTCGGCCCGGAACAGCTCGGCCACGGCCTCGGCGCTGCGCTGGACCTCGGCGGCGCGGGCCGGGTCGGCGCTCACCGACTCGATCCGGACCAGGTCCTCGAGGTCTCGTCGCAGGCGCGGGAGCTCGGCCTGGACCCGGGTGCGGATGTCGTCGGTGGTGGGGAGGCTCATGTGCACCAGCCTACGAACAGCTCATCCCAGCGGCAGGTACGGCCCGAGGTCGGCGCGCTCGCCGCTCGCCCGGACCCGGCCGGCGGCCTGGGCCTCCGCCCAGCTCAGCTCGCCGGAGGCGAGCGCGATCCAGGTCGCGGCGTCGGTCTCGACGACGGCGGGCGGGGTGCCGCGGGTGTGCCGGACGCCCGGGATCACCTGCACGGCGGCGTACGGCGGGACGCGGACCTCGACCGAGTGCCCGGGTGCGCGCTCCTCCAGCACGGCGAGGAAGTGCTTGACCAGCAGCCGCAGGTCGCCGCGCTCGGGATCGCCACCGGCGACCCGGTCGAGGGCGGCCGCCACGTCGGCGGGGTCTGCGGGGCGGAGGCGGGCGGGCATCGCCGCCAGCCTAGTGAGACAGACCCATTGTGGATGCGGCCCCACCGCCTTACCGTGTCCGGCACCGCAGCCACCCGGCGCGGTCTCGCCCTCCGGGAAGGACCTCCCTTGCCACGTCGCACCCTCCGCGGCCGCCGTACCACGGCCGCCGCGTTGATCTCGACCTCCGCGGCGCTCACCCTCGCCGCCACGCTCGTCCAGTCTCCCGCCAACGCCCGGCCCGACACGGCCCCCGCGCGCCACCGCGACGGCACCGCCGCCGGGGTGATGGAGCACCTCCAGCGCCTCGAGGCGATCGGCGACCGGCACGACGGCCGCGCCTCCGGGACGCCCGGGTACCGCGCCTCCCGCGACTACGTCGTCAAGAAGCTGCGCAAGGCGGGCTACGAGCCGCGGGTCCAGGAGTTCGACTTCCCGTACTTCGAGCAGCTGGGCCCCTCGACCCTCGAGCGCACCGCCCCGACCCAGCAGACCTACGTCGAGGACACCGACTACGTCCTGATGACCTACTCCGGGTCCGGCGACGTCACCGCACCGGTGCAGGGCGTCGACCTGGCGCTCGGCGACCTCGCCACCTCGACCAGCGGGTGCGAGGACGCCGACTTCGCCGGCTTCACCGCCGGCAACATCGCCCTGGTGCGCCGCGGCACCTGCCCGTTCTCCGACAAGGTGACCAACGCCGAGGAGGCCGGCGCCAGCGCGGTGATCGTGATGAACCAGGGCACGGCCGGTCGCACCGACGCCCTCGCCGGCACCCTCGGCGGGCCGGGGACCGAGATCCCCGCGATCGGGACGAGCTTCGCGGCCGGCGAGGCCTTGAGCGCCGCGGGCACCTCTGCCCACGTCGCCACGGACACCGCCTCCGAGATCCGCACCACCTGGAACGTGCTGGCCGAGACCCGCGGCTCCAGGAAGAACGTCGTCATGGCGGGCGCGCACCTCGACAGCATCCTGGGCGGCAACGGCATCAACGACAACGGCAGCGGCAGCGCCGCGCTGCTCGAGGTCGCCGAGTCGATGGGCGGCCAGGCCAAGCCGAA
Organism: Nocardioides dongkuii; assembly: GCF_014127485.1. Taxonomy (NCBI): domain Bacteria; kingdom Bacillati; phylum Actinomycetota; class Actinomycetes; order Propionibacteriales; family Nocardioidaceae; genus Nocardioides; species Nocardioides dongkuii. The sequence continues at coordinate 3,864,981 of NZ_CP059903.1, forward strand.
CAACCGGGTCCGGTTCGCCTGGTGGGGCGCCGAGGAGCTCGGGCTGCTCGGGTCGGACCACTACGTCGCGCAGCTCTCGGCCGCCAACCCGAAGCGGTTCCAGAAGATCGCCCTGTACCTCAACTTCGACATGGTCGGCTCCCCGAACTACGCCCTGATGGTCTACGACGGCAACAACTCGGCGTACCCGGTCGGCCCGGACGCCGCGGACGGCCCGAAGGGCTCCGGCGCGATCGAGCGGTCCTTCCACCGCTTCTTCGAGAAGTACGGCACCGGCTCCGACGAGACCCCGTTCAGCGGCCGTAGCGACTACGGCGCGTTCATCGCGCTCAACGTGCCGGCCGGCGGTCTGTTCACCGGCGCGGAGGGCGTCAAGACCCCGGAGCAGGCCGCGAAGTTCGGCGGCACCGCCGGCGAGTCGTACGACGAGTGCTACCACGCGGAGTGCGACGACCTCGGCAACGTGAGCCGGCGGGCGATCAAGGCGAACACCGCCGCGATCCTCCACTCGGTGACCAAGTACGCCCGGTCCACCCGCAGCGTGAACGGGGACCGCACCGGTCACCAGCCGCCGCCGCCGGCGGCGACGCCGCGCCGCAGCAGCCACGCGGCCCACGCGCACCCCGGGGACCCCGTGGCGCGCTGAGTCCCACCCCGCACGACCAGAACAACCCAGCACGACCCACCGGCCCGCGCCTCCCCGGCGCGGGCCGGTGTGCTTCCTCGGCCTAGGCGACGACGACGACCGTGCCGGCGTCGGCGGTGCCGAGCAGGTCGACCACCGCGATCGCGGTCCGGGCGTCCCCGCCGGGCTGGTCGTCGGCGAGCACGCCGACCAGCTGCGGCTCGGCCAGGAGCGCGGCGGCGACGTCCTTCCCGCGGGCAGGGGTCACGCCGGTCACGACGACGAGGTCAGCCCCGCCGAGGTCACGCGCCCGGGCGGCGAGCAGCTCCAGCTCGCGGTCGTCGGCCGGGTCGACCTCGATCGACCAGGTGGAGACCCGGTTGCCGCGGAGCGCCGCGGCCGTCTCCTCCGCGAGCGTGAGGTCGGGGTCCGCGACCAGGACGCCGGCGCCGGCACGCGCCAGCCGCAGGCTCACCTCGTGGCCCACGCCGGTGCCGCCGCCGAGGACGACGCAGAGCTTCCAGCGCAGGTGCATCCCCCGAGGCTAGCGGCCGCTGCCGTGCGCCTAGAGGGTGTCGAGGACCGCCAGCGTCCGGGCCCAGGCGGCCGAGCCGGTGTCGACGACCGTGAAGTGGTCGCCGTCGACCGCGACCAGCTCGGCCCGCGCGCCGGCGGCGGTCGCGGCGGCGACGTACCCCTCGGACTGGCTGATCGGCACGATGTCGTCGTCGCGCCCGTGCACGCACCACAGCGGGACGTCGAGGGGCAGCTGCCGGGCCGGGTCGTACGCCGCGTCCTCGGCGCCCGGCGGGTGGCCGAGGAACGCCGCGACCGCCCCGTCGCCCAGCCCCGCCTCGTGCCCGGCGACCAGGTCGAGCACCCCGGCCTGGGAGACGACGGCGGTGACCTCGACGCCGCCGGCCCAGCGCTCGTGACGGGTGCGGGACGCGGCCCACGCCGCGAGGTGGCCGCCGGCGGAGTGACCGAGGGTCACCACGGTGTCCAGCGGCAGGTCCAGCCCGCGGAGCGCGTCGATCCCGGCAGCGACGTCGTCGAGGGTCTCGGGCGCGCCACCCCCGCCGCCGACCCGGCGGTACTCCAGGTTCCACGCGGCCCAGCCCTCCGCCGCCAGCGCGGCCGCGAGCGGGGCGCCGAGCGAGAGGTCGTACGCCGCCCGCCAGAAGCCGCCGTGGATCACCACCACGACGCCGCGGGGGTCGCCCTCCGGGAGGGACAGCTCGCCGACCTGGCTCGGGTCCTCGCCGTACGCCGTCCGGACCGGCCGCTCGTCTGCTCGCACCTCGCCATCCTGCCCGAGCCGGGTCAGTCGATCCGGCCCTGCCGTCCCCGCTTGGTCTCGCTGCGCCGCTTCTTCTGCGCGAGCCGGCGCTCCTTGGAGCCGCGGGTCGGGCGGGTCGCCCGGCGCTGCGGCGGCGGGGGCGCGGCGGCCTCGCGGAGCAGCTGCGCGAGCCGCTCCCGGGCGGCGCGGCGGTTGGCGAGCTGGGTGCGGTGCTCGCTGGCGGCGATGGTGAGCACGCCGTCGACCAGCCGCGGCGCGAGCCGGGTGGCCACGCGGGCCCGCAGGTGGTCGGGCACCGACGGCGACCGCAGCACGTCGTACGACAGCTCGACGCGGCTGTCGGCCGTGTTCACGCCCTGCCCGCCCGGGCCGGACGAGCGCGAGAACCGCTCGGTCAGCTCGGCCGCGGGCACCGCCCACGACCCGGTGACGACGAGGTCGTCAGCCAAGCCTCACGCCATCGCCGCGGGCAGCGTCGCCATCCACGCTGACCGGACCTCGAGGAGCGGCGCGGTGAACTGGCCCTCGACGACGACGCTGTCGCCGCCGGTGGCGCCCAGCGCGGTGAGGGGTACGCCGTGGCGCGCGGCGAGCTCGGTGAGCGCGTCCTCGTCGCCGGGGGCGACCGTGACCAGCACCCGGGCGGTCGACTCGGAGAACAGCGCGACGAACGGGTCGCCCGGGACGGCGACGGTCGCGCCGACCAGGTGCCGCAGCGAGCCCTCGACCAGCGCCTGGGCGAGCCCGCCGTCGGAGAGGTCGTGGGCGCTGGTCAGCAGGCCGACGCCCTCGTGCAGCAGCTCGGCGAGCGCGCGCTCCGCGGCGAGGTCGACGCGCGGCGGCGTCCCGCCGAGGTGGCCGTGGACGACGTGCGCCCACTCCGAGCCGGAGAGCTCCTCGCGGGTCTCGCCGAGCAGGAACAGCCGCTCGCCGGCGGCCGACCACGCGGACGGCGTCCGGCGGGTGACGTCCTCGATCACGCCGAGCACCGCGACGACCGGCGTCGGGAGGATCGCGGTCTCGCCGGTCTGGTTGTAGAGGCTGACGTTGCCGCCGGTGACCGGGACGCCGAGCTCGGCGCACCCGTCCTTGAGCCCGCGGCAGGCCTCGGCGAACTGCCACATCACGTCGGGGTCCTCGGGCGAGCCGAAGTTGAGGCAGTCGGAGATCGCGACCGGGGTCGCACCGCCGGTGGCGACGTTGCGATAGGACTCCGCGAGCGCGAGCTGCGCCCCGGCGTACGGGTCGAGCTTGGCGAAGCGGCCGTTGCAGTCGGTCGACACCGCCACGCCGAGGTTGGTGTCCTCGTCGACGCGCACCATCCCGCTGTCGCTGGGCTGGGCCAGGACGGTGTTGCCGCGCACGTAGCGGTCGTACTGGTCGGTGATCCAGGACTTGTCGCAGAGGTTCGGCGAGGCGACCAGGGTCAGCAGCGTCTCGAGCAGCTCCGCGCCGGTCGCGGGCCGCGGGAGGCGCTCGGCGGCGTCGACCTGGAGCGCGTCCTGCCAGTCGGGGCGCGCGAAGGGGCGGTGGTACGTCGGGCCGTCGTGGGCCACCGACCGCGGGGGCACGTCGACGACGCGCTCGCCGTGCCAGTCGATCTCGAGCCGGCCGGTGTCGGTCACCTCGCCGACCACGACCGCCTCGACGTCCCACTTCGCGCAGATCGCGAGGAACGCCGCGACGTCGTCGGGCTCGACGACCGCCATCATCCGCTCCTGGCTCTCGCTCATCAGGATCTCCTCGGGCGCGAGCGTGGAGTCGCGCAGCGGGACCCGGTCGAGCTCGACGTGCATGCCGCCGTCGCCGGCGGACGCGAGCTCGGAGGTCGCGCAGGACAGCCCGGCGCCGCCGAGGTCCTGGATGCCGGCGACCAGGCCGGCGGCGAAGATCTCCAGGGTGCACTCGATGAGCAGCTTCTCCATGAACGGGTCGCCGACCTGCACGCTGGGCCGCTTGGCGGGCCCGTCGGCGTCGAAGGTCTCGCTCGCGAGCACGCTGACGCCGCCGATGCCGTCGCCGCCGGTGCGCGCGCCGTACAGGATCACCTGGTTGCCGACGCCGCTCGCCTTGGCGAGGTGCAGGTCCTCGTGGCGCAGGACGCCGACGCAGAGCGCGTTGACCAGCGGGTTGCCCAGGTAGGACTCGTCGAAGACGGCCTCGCCGCCGATGTTGGGCAGGCCCAGGCAGTTGCCGTAGCCGCCGACGCCCGCGACGATCCCCGGCAGCACCCGGTGGGTGTCGGGGGCGTCGAGCGGGCCGAAGCGCAGCGGGTCCATCACGGCGACCGGCCGGGCGCCCATCGCCAGGATGTCGCGCACGATGCCGCCGACGCCGGTCGCGGCGCCCTGGTAGGGCTCGACGTACGACGGGTGGTTGTGCGACTCGACCTTGAACGTGACGGCGTAGCCCTGGCCGATGTCGATGACCCCGGCGTTCTCGCCGATGCCGGCCAGCATCTTGCCGGCGGGCGTCTCCTGGCTCAGCTCGGAGAACTGCTTGAGGTGCACCTTGGAGGACTTGTAGGAGCAGTGCTCGCTCCACATCACCGAGTACATCGCCAGCTCCGAGCTGGTCGGGCGCCGGCCGAGGATCTCGCGGATCTCGCCGTACTCGTCGGCCTTCAGGCCGAGGTCGGCCCAGGGCTGCTCGCGGTGGGGGTCCTGGGCGGCGACGGCGACGGTGTCCAGCACGGCGGTCAATCTACCGGCGGCGCGGACCCCTCCCGACCACGGTCTCGGGGCCGTCGTCACGCGGGTGCCGGGCACCGCGCTGACCTGCGGAAACGCGGCGCTGAACTACACCGTTGTAGTTCACAGGAAGGCTGTGGCTGGTGTGACTCGTGGGGTTATGGTGACTCGGATCGGCCCCCGCCCCGCCTTCCCCTGGAGCACCGTCATGACCCGCCTGGCCCGCCCCCGTCGCCTCCGCCCGGTGCTCGCCACCGCCCTGAGCGCCCTGCTCGTCGCCACCGCCGGGGCCGTCGTGGTCGCGTCCGCCCCAGACACCGCAGACACCGCGGAGACCGGGACCGCGTCGACGGAGGCCGCCGTACGACCGGTCGCCGCGCGCGCCGCGAACCCGGCCACGCCGGGCGACTTCACCGGCTACGGGTTCGACCAGTGCCTGGCCCCCGACCAGGCGAAGATGGACGCCTGGCTCGCCCACTCGCCGTTCCTGGCGGTCGGCATCTACATCTCCGGCGACTCCCGCGCCTGCCGCAGCCAGCCGAACCTCACGCCGACCTGGATCAGCACCCAGCTCGCGAAGGGCTGGCGGCTGCTCCCGATCACCCTCGGGCCGCAGGCGTCCTGCCAGCCGCGGTTCCCGCGGTACGACGACGACCGGCGGATCGACCCGACCCCCGGCAAGAACAAGACCTACGGCAAGGCCCGCAAGATGGGCCGGCTCGAGGCCGTCTCGACCGTCGCGGACGCGAAGGCGCTTGGCATCGTCCCGGGCAGCACGCTCTGGTACGACCTCGAGGGCTACGACAACACCAACACGCACTGCCGCGAGTCGGCGCTGCAGTTCCTCAGCGGCTGGACCCGCAAGCTGCACGCGCTCGACTACGTCTCCGGCGTCTACTCCAGCGCCAGCTCGGGCATCAAGGCGCTCGACGACGCCCGCGTCTCGCGCCCCGGAAAGTTCGTCCTCCCCGACCGGCTCTGGATCGCGCGCTGGGACGGCGTCGCGAACACCTCCACGTCGTACCTCCGTGAGGACGGGTGGCGTCCCGGCGGCCGGGTCAAGCAGTACCGCGGCGGCCACGACGAGACCTGGGGCGGCGTCACCATCAACATCGACAGCAACTTCCTCGACGTCGGCAAGGGTTCGGTCGCCGCGCGCGAGTCGCGCTGCGGCGGGGTGAACGTCAGCTTCCGGCGCTACGCGCCGATCCGCCGGGCCAGCGCGACGTACACCCCGGGCGCGAAGCAGGTGAAGGCGCTGCAGTGCCTGCTCCAGGAGCGCGGCCTGTACCGCGGCAAGCTCAACGGCAGGTACAACCCCAAGACCGTCGCCGCCGCCCGTGCGTGGCAGCAGCAGGCGGGGCTCGCGGTGCGCGACGCGTTCCTGCGCCGGCACTGGATCGCGCTGCTCTCCGCGGGCAGCACCCCGGTGCTCAAGCACGGCTCCGCCGGCGAGGGGGTACGCCGCCTGCAGCGCGCGCTCAACGCCGCCCAGGACGGCGTGGACCTCCGCGTGAACGGCGTCTTCGCCGGCTCCACCACCACGGCACTCAAGGCCTGGCAGTCGCGGGTCGGTCACCCCACCAGCGGCGTCGCCACCCCCGCCACCTGGCGGCTGCTCGCCCTCGGCAAGCGCCGCTGACCCGGTACGCCGAGTCGGCGCTTGTGTCCGCCTGAGCGCCGACCCCCGGTGGTTGAGCAGCGAGGAGCGCCAGCGACGAGCGATGTCGAAACCCCGTACGCCGACAAGCAGCCTCCACCCAACACCCCAGGAAGCTCACCGGGTCTCGACACCGGGACTACGTCCCTGCTCGACCACCGGCGGTTGAGCCAGCGCGGAGCGCGTCGAGAGAATCCGGTACGCCGAGTCGGCGCTTGTGTCCCGCGCGAGCGCCGGCCCCCGGTGGTTGAGCAGCGAGGAGCGCCAGCGACGAGCGATGTCGAAACCCCGCACGCCGAGAAGCAGCCTCCATCCAACGCCCGAGGCAGCTCACCAGGTCTCGACACCGGGACTTCGTCCCTGCTCGACCAACGACGGTTGAGCCAGCGCGGAGCGCGTCGAGAGGACCCGGTACGCCGAGTCGGCGCTTGTGTCCGCCTGAGCGCCGACCCCCGGTGGTTGAGCAGCGAAGGCGCCCTGGCGCCTGAGCGATGTCGAAACCCCGTACGCCGACAAGCAGCCCTCACCACTCCGGGCAGCTCACCGGGTCTCGACACCGGGACTTCGTCTCTGCTCGACCAACGAGAAAGTTGCGTCCACAAGCCCCTTTCCCACCCTTTTCTTCGAACAGATGTTCGAATAGAATGAGGGCATGACCACCGCCCCCGTTCTCGACACCGCAGCCGACGTGCTGTCCCGGGTGCGCGAGCGTCGGCAGGTCGAGCACCAGGCCGCTGCTGACCTGCTTGCCGCGGCGGTGGCGTGGGCGGGGATCCACTCCGTCGACGAGCGTGACTCCTATCTGGCGGCGGTGGTGCCCGGCACCGAGGGCGAGCTGATGGTCGCCGGCGAGGGTGCGCCGATGGTCGCGGAGTTCAGCGTGTGCGAGTTCGCGGCCGCGATGGGCATCACCACCGACGCCGGCGCCTGCTACCTCGGTGAGGCCGTCGAGCTGGCCCACCGGCTCCGCCGCGTGTGGACCCGGGTCCAGTCCGGTGACCTGCCGGCGTAGAAGGCCCGCCGGATCGCACAACAGACCATCTCCCTGCCACTGGATGGTGCGGCCTATGTCGACCGGCACGTCGCCCCGGTGGCGCACAAGATCGGCATCGCCGCCCTGGACCGGCTGATCGAGGAAGCGAGGGTCCGGTTCGACCCCGACGAAGCCCGCGAACGCCGCCTCGCGGCCGCCGACGGGCGGCACTTCGACATCGACACCCACCAGGTCTCCTACGACGGCACCATCAGCGTCGAGGGTGTCCTGGACCTGGCCGACGCGATCGACCTTGACGCCGCGGTGACGCGCGGCGCCGCAGAACTGGCCGACCTCGGCAACGACGCCTCGCTCGACGTACGGCGCTCCATGGCCGCCGGCGACCTGGCCCGCCGCCAGCTCGCCCTCGAGCTGAACACCGACCAACCCGAAGCGGAGGCGAAGCGCTCGAAGCGGGCCATGCCCCGCCAGGTGGTGCTGCACGCGCACCTCGCCGCCGCCGCGATCAGCGGCGGCACTGGTGAGTCAGGCGGCCTGTTCCTGGCGCGGATCGAGAACACCCGCTCCTTCATCGACGTCGAGCAGGTCAAGGCGTGGTGTGCGAACCCCGACACCCAGGTGGTCGTCAAGCCGGTCATCGACCTCACCGGCCACATCGCGACGACCGCCTACGAAGTCCCCGACCGGCTCCGGGAACGCCAAGTCCTGCTCCACCACACCTGCGTCTTCCCCTGGTGCACCAGACCCGGACGCAAGGCCGACTGCGACCACGTCACTGCCGCGTCACGCGGCGGCACCACCTGCTCCTGCAACACCGCGCCCCTGTGCCGAAGACACCACCGCGTGAAGACGCATGGCCGCTGGACCTACGTCGCCCTCGACGAGACCACCTTCCGATGGCGCAGCCCGCACGGACTGATCTTCATCCGCGACCACACCGGCACCCAGGCCGATCCGAACGAAACCTGACCACCCAGCCCCGGACCCCGCCGTACGCACCACACGGCGGGGCACCGGCACGTCCAGACCCTCAGAGCCGCGAACACAAGCGCCGACTCGGCGGGGTCTCGATGCGCTCGCTACTCGACCACCGAGGGGACGCTCGCTACTCGACCACCGAGGGGACGTAGCGAGACCTAGACCGGCGGGCCGACGAGCAGCGCGACGCCGAAGAGCACGGCGACGGCGGCGACGCCGGCGGCGGCACCCTGGGCCGGCTTGCGGATCAGCCAGCCGGCGACCTTCTCCGGCGCCGTGGCCGGGGGCACCTCGCGCAGCCGCCAGGAGCTGCCCAGCAGCCCGCGCCGCTCGGCGTACCGGTCGAACGGGATGGTGGCGAACGGCGGCACCGAGCAGGCGAGGCCGGCGACGGTGCGCCCCAGCGACCAGCGCTGGTCGACGGCGACGAGCACGGTGGTCAGGCAGTAGGCGATGAAGACCGCGCCGTGCAGCATGCCGCCGATGCGGACGCCGAGCTCGGTGGTCTCGGTGACGTACTTGAGGAACATGCCGCCCAGCAGCAGCGCCCAGGTGATCGCCTCGGCGACCGCGACGGTGCGGAACAACCGGAGCGGGCTCATGCGAACGCCGCCGCGGCGAGCGAGGTGAAGAACCCGAGCCCGTCGGTGCCGGTGCCGGTGAGCTCCTCGACGGAGTGCTCCGGGTGCGGCATCAGGCCCACGACGTTGCCGCGCTCGTTGGCGATGCCGGCGATGTCGCGCAGCGAGCCGTTGGGGTTCTCGCCGACGTACCGCGCGACGACCTGGCCCTCCCCCTCGAGCCGGTCGAGCGTCTCGGTGTCGGCGACGAAGGAGCCCTCGCCGTTCTTGAGCGCGATCACGACCTCCTGGCCCTCCTCGTACGCCGAGGTCCAGGGCGTGGAGGTGTTCTCCATCCGCAGCCGCTGGTCGAGGCAGAGGAACTTCTGCCGCTGGTTGCGGATCAGCGCGCCGGGAAGCAGGTGGGACTCGCAGAGGATCTGGAAGCCGTTGCAGATGCCGAGCACGGGCATCCCGCGGCCGGCCGCCGCGACGACCTCGGTCATCACGGGCGAGAAGCGGGAGATCGCGCCGCAGCGCAGGTAGTCGCCGTACGAGAAGCCGCCGGGCAGCACCACCGCGTCGACGCCGCGCAGGTCGTGGTCGCCGTGCCAGAGCGCAACCGCCTCGTGGCCGCCGATGCGGACCGCGCGCTGCGCGTCGACGTCGTCGAGCGAGCCGGGGAAGGTGACGACGCCGACCTTCACGCGAGGACCTCGGCGCCGTCCGCGGACTCGACCCGCACGGTGTAGCTCTCGATCACCGGGTTGGACAGCAGCGTCTCGGCCATCTCGTGCACGCGGCCCAGGACCTCGTCGGTCACCTCGCCGGCGACCTCGAGCTCGAACCGCTTGCCCTGCCGGACGTCGGTGATCCCGGAGAACCCCAGCCGGGGCAGCGCTCCGAGGACCGCCTTGCCCTGGGGGTCGAGGATCTCGGGCTTGGGCATGACGTCGACCACGACTCGAGGCATGGCCTCATTCTAGGCGGGCCGGGCAGACTGGGCCGTATGAGCATCCCCACTGGCCCTGGCTCCGCAGCCGGGCAATCCCCGGTCGGGCTGGAGTTCCCGCAGTCCCTCGCCGTGTACGACGACTACGCCTCCGCGCAGCGGGCCGTCGACCACCTCGCCGACCGCGCGTTCCCCGTCGAGCAGTGCATGATCGTGGGCACCGACCTCAAGCGCCTCGAGCGGATCACCGGCCGGCTCACCACCGGCCGGGTCGCCCTGGGCGGCCTGCTGTCCGGCGCCTGGCTCGGCCTCTTCGTCGGCGTGCTGTTCATGATCTTCACCGAGGACAGCGTGTTCGCCACCGTGCTGTCGACGGTCCTCGTCGGCGCGCTGTTCGGCCTCATCTGGGCGCTGGTGGGGTACGCCACGACCCGCGGCACGCGCGACTTCTCCTCCGTCGCCCAGATCGTCGCGACCCGCTACGAGGTGCTGGTCGAGCACAAGGGGGCCGCCCGGGCCCGCGAGCTGCTCGCCGAGCTCCCCGGCGGTCGCCCCGACCCGTTCTGAGGCGACCGCCGCGGGGTCAGCTGAGCTCGCGCTTGAGGATCTTGCCGGTGGCGGTCATCGGCAGGCTGGGGACGACCTCGACCTGGCGCGGGTACTTGTAGGTCGCCATCTGCTCCTTGCCCCACGCGACGAGCTCCTCGGGCGTGGCCGTGGCGCCGTCGTTGAGGATGACGTACGCCTTGATCTCCTCGCCGTGGCTCTCGTGCGGGACGCCGATGACGGCGGCGAGCGAGACGTCGGGGTGGGTCATCAGCACCTCCTCGATCTCGCGCGGGTAGACGTTGAAGCCGCCGCGGATGATCAGGTCCTTGGACCGGTCGACGATGTAGTACCAGCCGTCCTCGTCGCGCCGGGCGAGGTCGCCGGAGCGGAACCAGCCGTCCTCGATCACCTCGGCGGTCGCGTCCGGGCGGCCGTGGTAGCCCTTCATGATGTTGTGGCCCTTGATCGCGATCTCGCCGACCGCGTCGGGACCGGCCTCGATCTCCGCCCAGCTGTCGGGGGCGATCAGCTTCATCTCCACGCCGGGCACCGGGACGCCGATCGAGCCGACGCGCGGCGGCTCGCCGTACGTCGAGAACGACGCGACCGGGGAGGTCTCGGAGAGCCCGTAGCCCTCGAGGATCGTGACGCCGAACTTGCGCTCGAAGTCCTTGTGCACCTCGACCGGCAGCGCCGATCCGCCGGCGGCCGCGATCCGCAGGCTGCCCGCGATCTTCTCGACGTCGACCGAGTCGTCGAGCGCGCCGAGCAGGCCCCAGTACATCGTGGGGACGCCGGCGAAGAAGGTGACCTGCTCGCGCTGCATCAGCTGCAGCGCCGGCTGCGCCTCGAAGCGCGGCAGCATCACGACGGTGCCGCCGTAGGCGAACGCGCCGTTCTGGATGACGGTCTGCCCGAAGGAGTGGAACAGCGGCAGCACGCACAGGAACGTGTCGGGGCTCTCGGCGCTCGCGCCGAACAGGCTCTCCCCCAGCAGCGCGTTGTCGCGCATGTTGCGGTGCCGCAGCTCGGCGCCCTTCGGCTGGCCGGTGGTGCCGGAGGTGTAGAGGATGACCGCGGTGTCGTCCTCGTCGGTCTCGACCGAGGTGAACTCGCCCGGCTGGCCGCCCATCGCCTGGGCCATCGTCTCGGTGCCCTCGATCGGGGACGGCGCGGCCAGGTCGGCGGTGATCACGAAGAAGTGCTCGCACCCGTCGGCCTCGCCGAACCCGGCGTACCCCTCCTGGGCCATCGGCAGCTCGGGGGTGCCCTGGAAGCAGAAGTAGGCCTTCGCGTCGGAGTCGCCGAGGTGGTAGGCGATCTCGCGGCCCTTGAGCAGCACGTTGAGCGGGACGACGGTCGCGCCGGCCTTGAGGATGCCGAAGTAGACGACCGAGAAGTACGGCAGGTTCGGGCAGCTGAGCGCGACCTTGTCGCCGGGCCGGATCCCGCGCGCGACCAGCAGGTTGGCGACCATGTTGGCGAACGAGTCCACCGCGGCGTACGTCAGCCGGGTGTCACCGAGGACGATCGCGTCCCGGTCGGGGTAGCTCTTCGCGCTGTTCTCCAGCAGGGACGACAGGTTGTACGACACAGGTGGCCTCCATCACGAACGGGTGGGGGCCAACCTACTCAGCGGTCGGCAACCGCTCACGCGCGGTCGGCCAGCAGGGTCGCGGCGCGCCGCAGGTCGGACCGTACGGCGACCGGGGCCGCCGCCGCGAGGGCACGCGCGACGGGCGCGGCGAGCCCCGTCGCCGTCAGTCGCAGGCCCGCGACCTCCACCTCGCAGCCGCCGGGCGCCGGTGCGAACTCCAGCGTCAGCTCGGCCGTGAACGAGCGCCAGGTGCCGCGCTCGGTCCAGCGGTGCGGCCGGTCCAGGACGGTGGTCTCCATCCGGGGCCGCGGGCCGGGCGCGGTGACGTCGACCCAGGTCTGGCCGACGGCGGGACCGTCGGTGACCGACTCGACCCGCGCCAGGCTGGACTGCCAGGCGGGCCGGTGGGCGGGGTCGACGAGGTAGTCGAACGCGACCTCGGGCGGCACCGGGAAGTGCACCATCAGAACGTCTCGCCGGTGAGCCGTTCGTAGGCCTCGACGTACCGCGAGCGGGTGCGCTCGACGACCTCCGCCGGGAGCGGGGGCGGCGGCGCGCCGCTCGACCGGTCCCACCCGGACTCCGGCGAGGTCAGCCAGTTGCGGACCACCTGCTTGTCGAACGAGGGCTGGGTGCGGCCCGGCTGCCACTCGTCGGCGGGCCAGAAGCGGGACGAGTCGGGGGTCAGCACCTCGTCGCCGAGCACGGTGGTGCCGTCGGCGCGGCGGCCGAACTCCATCTTGGTGTCGGCGAGCACGATGCCGCGGTCGCGGGCGATCTCCTCGGCCCGCGCGTAGACCCGCAGGCTCAGGTCGAGCAGCCGCTCGGCCGCGTCGGCGCCGACCTCGGCGACGACGGCGTCGTACGACACGTTCTCGTCGTGGTCGCCGACCGCGGCCTTGGTGGCCGGGGTGAACACGGGGTGCGGCAGCCGGCTGCCGTCCTCGAGCCCCGGCTCGAGCGGGATCCCGCAGACCTCGCCGGTGGCGCGGTAGTCGGCGAGCCCGGAGCCGGTGAGGTAGCCGCGCACGACGCACTCGACGGGGAACATCTCGAGCCGCTCGCAGACGACGGCGCGGCCGCGCACCGCGTCCGGCACGTCGGTGGAGAGCACGTGGTTGGGCACCAGGTCGGCCAGCCGGTCGAACCACCACAGCGACATCCGGGTGAGGATCTCGCCCTTGTCGGGGATGGTCGTGGCGAGCACGAAGTCGTACGCCGAGATCCGGTCGCTGGCGACCATCAGCAGCTCGCCGCCCGGCAGCTCGTAGAGGTCGCGCACCTTGCCCGAGTGGACGTGGACGGCCCCCTCGATCGCAGGGGCGTCGGGAATGTTGGGGTCGGCCACGGTCGCCAGCCTAGGACCCTGCGGTCGACCCGCGGCGGCCGGAGCGCGGGTGCAGGAACCACTCCATCCGCCGGGTCATCCACGGCAGGGCCACGTAGGTCATCACCGGGGTCATCACCAGCACCGACGCGAACACCCGCAGCGGCAGCGGCCAGCCGGGGACGAGCTGGCCGGAGCCCCAGTTGACGCTCAGGCTCAGCGGGAAGAAGACCATGAAGATCACGACCATCTGCTTCCACCGCGGCGGCGGGGTGGGGGCCGTGCGGAGGTCGCTGACGTCCTGGGTGGTCGGCTCGTCGAACCAGCCCTCGATGCCGGTACGGCGCTCCATCCGCGACTCGACCACGCCGAGACCGACCGCGGAGGAGCGCCACCACTGGCGCTGCGGCGACTGCTCCCAGGCGAGCAGCGCGTCGGGGTCGGCGAAGCGGTAGAGCATGTGCCACTCCTCCGAGCCCGGCTCGGGTCGCACCCAGCCGGCGCCCAGGAACCCCGGGAACCGCTGCGCCAGCGTCACGCCGGACTCGACCCAGCTGAGCATCTCGGCCTCGTGGCCGGGGTCGAGGTGGCGGGTGATGGAGACGGTGACGGGTGCGGCGGTCGTGGTGGTGGCGGTGCTCATGGAGCCATTCTCGCGTGCTGGGGCATCCCGCTGGGCACCGAGGGCGGGTGGACGAGCCCGACCCGCGCCGGTGGCGGATCCTGGGCGTCTCCCTCGTGGTCGGGTTCATGTCGCTGCTGGACGTGACGATCGTGAACGTCGCGATCCCGTCGATGCGCACCGGCCTGGACACCTCGGCCGGCACCGTGCAGTGGGTGGTGTCGGGCTACGCGCTCGCGTTCGGGCTGACCCTGGTCGCAGGAGGCCGGCTCGGCGACGCCTACGGCCGCCGCCGGATGATGCTGGTCGGGCTGGCCGGGTTCGTGCTGGCCAGCGCCGCGGTCGGGTTCGCGCCGAACGCCGCGCTGGTGGTCGTCGCCCGGCTCGCGCAGGGCGCCTGCGCGGGGCTGCTGACGCCGCAGAACTCGGGCCTGATCCAACAGCTGTTCCGCGGCGAGGAGCGGGCGCGCGCGTTCGGCCTCTTCGGGCTGGTCGTCTCGCTCGCCTCCGCCACCGGTCCGCTCCTGGGCGGCCTGATCATCGCGGTCGCCGGCGAGGACGACGGCTGGCGCTGGCTGTTCCTGATCAACGTGCCGATCGGGCTGGTCGCCGCGCTGGCCGTGCTCCGCCTGGTGCCGGGCCGGCCCCCGGGCACGCGCGAGGAGGGCGCCGGCATCGACGTGGTCGGCGCGCTGCTGCTGGGCGGCGCGGTGCTGTGCCTGCTCTACCCGCTGGTCAGCGTCGAGGGCGGCGCCCGGCTGCCGCTGGTGCTGCTGGTCGGGTTCCCGCCGCTGCTGTGGGCCTTCACGACCTGGGAGCGCCGTCGGGCCCGGCGCGAGCAGCCGCCGCTGCTCGACGTCGCCCTGCTCCGCGGCCTGCCCGGCTTCGCCAACGGGTTCGCCGTGGGGTCGCTGTACTTCACCGGCTTCACCGGGGTGTTCCTGGTCCTCTCGGTGTTCCTGCAGGACGGCCGCGGCCTCTCGCCGCTCGCCGCGGGTGCGCTGATCACGCCGTTCGCGGTCGGGTCGGCGATCACCAGCCCGCTCGCGGGCCGCCTGGTGTCCCGCGCCGGCCGGGCGCTCACCGTGGTCGCGCTGGTCGTGATGATGACCGGCGTGCTGGGCGTGGCCCTGCTGGTCCCGGGCCGCGGCGTCGGGGAGCTGTGGTGGGCACTGGTCCCGCTGCTGCTGGTGGCGGGGCTGGGCGGCGGCGCGGTGGTCTCGCCGAACTTCACCCTCACCCTCGCCGACGTGCCGCCGCGGATGGGCGGCGCCGCCGGCGGCGCCCTGCAGACCGGGCAGCGGATCGGCTCCGCGATCGGCGCCGCGCTGCTGATGACCGCCTACCAGGTCGGCGCCGCCCGCTCGGCCGACCACGGGCTGCGGGTCGCGCTGCTGACCGCGCTGGTGGTGCTGAGCCTGGCGCTGGTCACCGCCGTGCGGGCTAGAGGATCGCGCCCGGAACGTACGCCGCCGCGGCCGGGTGCCGCTCGGTGACCTCGGCCACTCGGCGTACGACGGCCTGGACCTGGTCGACCGCCGCGCCGGTGAAGGTGATCGGCTCGGCGACCAGGCCGGCGAGCTGGTCGGCGGTGAGCCCCAGCCGGGGGTCGGCGGCGAGCCGGGCGAACACGTCGTTCTCGGCCTGCCCGCGGCGCATGTCGAGCGCGGTGCCGACCGCGGCCTCCTTGATCGCCTCGTGCGCGGCCTCGCGGCCGACGCCGTTGCGGACCGCGGCCATCAGCACCTTGGTGGTGGCGAGGAACGGCAGGTAGCGGTCCAGCTCGCGCTGGATCACCGCGGGGAACGCGCCGAACTCGTCGAGCACGGTGAGGAAGGTCTGGAACAGCCCGTCGGTGGCGAAGAACGCGTCCGGGAGCGCGACGCGGCGGACGACGGAGTCGGAGACGTCGCCCTCGTTCCACTGGTCGCCGGCGAGCTCGCCGATCATCGAGACGTAGCCGCGGACGACGACCGCAAGACCGTTGACGCGCTCGCAGGAGCGGCTGTTCATCTTGTGCGGCATCGCCGAGGAGCCGACCTGGCCCTCCTTGAAGCCCTCGGTGACCACCTCGTTGCCGGCCATCAGCCGGATGGTCGTGGCGAGGTTGGAGGGGCCGGCGACGAGCTGGGCGAGGGCGGTGACCACGTCGTAGTCCAGCGAGCGCGGGTAGACCTGGCCGACGCTGGTGAGCACCCGCTCGAAGCCGAGGTGGGCGGCGACCCGCTGCTCGAGCTCGGCGAGCCGGTCGCCGTCCCCGTCGAGGAGGTCGAGCATGTCCTGGGCGGTGCCCATCGGGCCCTTGATGCCGCGCAGCGGGTAGCGGGCGAGCAGGTCCTCGACCCGCTCCAGCCCGAGGAGCATCTCGTCGGCGACGGTGGCGAACCGCTTGCCGAGCGTGGTCGCCTGCGCGGCCACGTTGTGGCTGCGCCCGGCCATCACCGTGGCCTGGTGCTCGGCGGCGAGCCGCCCGAGCCTGGCCAGCGTGGCGACGGTGCGGTCGCGCAGCAGCGTCAGCGACTGGCGCACCTGCAGCTGCTCGACGTTCTCGGTGAGGTCGCGGGAGGTCATCCCCTTGTGGATGTGCTCGTGCCCGGCGAGCGCCGCGAACTCCTCGATGCGCGCCTTCACGTCGTGCCGGGTGACCCGCTCGCGCGCGGCGATCGAGGCGAGGTCGACGCCCTTCTCCCCCAGCGCGACGACGTCCTCGTAGGCCTCGACGACGCCGTCGGGCACCTCGACGCCCAGGTCGCGCTGCGCGCGGAGCACCGCGACCCACAGCTGCCGCTCCAGGACGATCTTGTGCTCGGGCGACCAGATCGCGGCGAGGTCGGCCCCGGCGTACCGGGTGGCGAGGACGTTGGGGACAGTCACGGTGCCCGATCCTCCCACGCCCAGCAGCGTCAGGCGGACGCCGCCGCCTGCGCGATGTCCGTGCGGTGCTGCGCGCCGGGGAACTCCACCACGGCGACCCCGGCGTACGCCGCGGCGCGGGCGGCGGCCAGGTCGGGCCCGTTGCCGACGACGGCGAGCACCCGCCCGCCGGCGGTGACGAGGCGACCGCCCTCCGTGGCGGTGCCGGCCTGGATGACGTGCACGCCGGGGAGCGCCTCGGCGTCCTCGATGCCGGTGATCACGTCGCCGCGGCTGGCGCTCTCGGGGTAGCCCTTGCTCGCCATCACGACGCCGACCGCCGAGCCGCTCCGCCACGACGGCGGCGGCACCTCGTCGAGGGTGCCGGTCGCGGCGCCGAGGAGCAGCGGGCTCAGCGGCGAGTCCAGGAGCGAGAGCAGCGGCTGGGTCTCGGGGTCGCCGAAGCGTGCGTTGAACTCCACGACCCGGGTGCCGGCGGCGGTGAGGGCGAGGCCGGCGTACAGGAGCCCGGCGAACGGCGTCCCCCGCTTCGCGAGCTCGTCGACGGTCGGCTGCAGCACCGTCGCGAGCACCTCGTCCACCAGGTCCGCGGGGGCCCAGGGCAGCGGCGTGTAGGCGCCCATCCCGCCGGTGTTCGGGCCCTCGTCGCCGTCGCCGATCCGCTTGAAGTCCTGCGCCGGCTGCAGCGGGTAGACCGTGCGGCCGTCGGTGATCGCGAACAGGGAGACCTCGGGACCGTCGAGGTACTCCTCGACCACGACCCGCCCACACTGCCCGGCGTGCTCGAGCGCGGCGGCGCGGTCCTCGGTCACCACGACGCCCTTGCCGGCGGCGAGCCCGTCGTCCTTGACCACGTACGGCGAGCCGAGGTCGTCGAGCGCGGCCTCGACCTCCTCGAGGGTGGTGCACAGCCGCGCCCGGGCGGTCGGCACGCCGGCCGCCTGCATGACCTCCTTGGCGAACGCCTTGGACCCCTCCAGCCGCGCCGCCGCGGCGGTCGGCCCGAAGACCGGGATCCCGCGCGCCGTGACCGCGTCGGTGACGCCGGCGACCAGCGGCGCCTCCGGGCCGACGACGACCAGGTCCACCTCGAGGTCGAGGGCCAGCGCGGCGACCGCCTCGCCGTCCATCGGGTCGACCTCGTGCAGGGTGGCGACGGTGGCGGTCCCCGGGTTGCCGGGGGCGGCGTGCACCTCCGTGACGCCCGGGTCGAGCGCGAGGGCGCGGGCCAGGGCGTGTTCGCGGCCGCCGGAGCCGATGACGAGGGTCTTCACGGGCGTGGAGCCTAGTGGCGTTCTCAGACCAGCTCGTGCCGAACGACCGTCGCGGCCCGCGACGGGCCGACCCCGACGACCGAGATCCGCGCGCCGGACATCTGCTCCACGGCGAGCACGTAGTCACGCGCGTTCTTGGGCAGGTCGTCGAAGGACCGCGCGTCGCTGAGGTCCTCCCACCAGCCGGGGAGGTACTCGTAGATCGGCTTGGCGTGGTGGAAGTCGGTCTGGTTCACCGGCATCTCGTCGTGGCGCACCCCGTTGACGTCGTACGCCACGCACACCGGGACCTGCTCCAGGCCGGTCAGCACGTCGAGCTTGGTGAGCACGAAGTCGGTGACGCCGTTGACGCGCGCGGCGTAGCGGGCGATCACCGCGTCGTACCAGCCGCACCGGCGCGGCCGGCCGGTGGTGACGCCGAACTCGGCCCCGACCTTGCTGAGGTGGGCGCCGAAGTCGTCGAACAGCTCGGTGGGGAACGGGCCCTCGCCGACGCGGGTCGTGTACGCCTTGACGATGCCGACGACCCGGTCCAGGCGCGACGGCGGGATCCCCGAGCCGGTGCAGGCGCCGCCGGCGGTGGCCGAGGAGGAGGTCACGAAGGGGTAGGTGCCGTGGTCGACGTCGAGCAGGGTCGCCTGGCCACCCTCGAGGAGCACGGTCTCGCCCCGGTCGAGCGCCTGGTTGAGCAGCAGCCCGGTGTCGGCGACCATCGGCCGCAGCCGCTCGGCGTACTCGAGCAGCTCCTCGACGACGGCCTCGACCGTGGCGGCGCGGCGGTTGTAGATCTTGGAGAGCACCTGGTTCTTCAGCTCCAGCACGCCCTCGACCTTCTGGGTGAGGATCTTCTCGTCGAAGATGTCCTGGACCCGGA
Source organism: Nocardioides dongkuii (assembly GCF_014127485.1). Classification (NCBI taxonomy): domain Bacteria; kingdom Bacillati; phylum Actinomycetota; class Actinomycetes; order Propionibacteriales; family Nocardioidaceae; genus Nocardioides; species Nocardioides dongkuii. Next base: position 3,883,857 of record NZ_CP059903.1, read on the forward strand.
TGCCGACGCGGTTCATCTTGTCGGCGTACGTCGGGCCGATGCCGCGGCCGGTGGTGCCGAGCCGGCGGCTCCCGAGGAACCGCTCGGTGACCTTGTCGAGGGTGCGGTTGTAGCTGGCGATCACGTGCGCGTTCGCGCTGACCTGGAGGCGGCTGACGTCGACGCCGCGCGCCGACAGCGCGTCGAGCTCCTGGAACAGCACCTCGATGTCGATCACGACGCCGTTGCCGATCACGGGGACGACGTTCGGGCTGAGGATGCCGCTGGGGAGCAGGTGCAGGGCGTACTTCTCGCGCTGCCCGTCCGGGGTGTCGATGACGACGGTGTGACCGGCGTTGTTGCCGCCGTTGAACTTCACCACGTGGTCGACACGGCTCCCGAGGAGGTCGGTCGCCTTGCCCTTCCCCTCGTCGCCCCACTGGGCACCGATGATCGCGATCGCAGGCATTCCTGCTCCCTCTCGGCAGAGAACTCGACCCATGGAACTGGGCACATGAAAAGGAGCCCCGGCGCAAGTGCACCGGAGCTCTTGCGCAGTCACGTTACCAAAGACGACCGGGCGTCCCCACGTCGTCGGGATAGGGTCCGCCGCGTGGACCCGCTCCTCGTGATCAGGAACAGCGACGCCGGCCCCGACGACGAGGAGACCCTCGACCGGGCGCTGGCGGTGCTGCGCGAGCGCACCTCCGTCGAGGTCGCGGCCACCGCCAACCCCGGTGAGCTCGACGGCGCCCTCACCCGGGCCGGGTCCCGCCGGATCGTGGTCGCCGGCGGCGACGGCAGCCTGCACGCGGTGATCGCGGCGCTCTACCGCCGCCACGACCTGCACGGCTCCGTGCTCGGGGTGCTGCCGCTCGGCACCGGCAACGACTTCGCCCGCGGCAACGGGCTCCCCCTCGACGTCGAGGAGGCCGCCCGCGTCGTGCTGGACGGCAGGGTCTCCCCGATGGACCTCATCGTCGACGAGCTCGGCGAGGTCGTCGTCAACAGCGTGCACATCGGCGCCGGCGCGCAGGCCAGCCGGCTCGGCGGCCGCTGGAAGGACCGCCTGCACTCGGTCGGCGTCGGCTCCCTCAACCTCGGCAAGCTCGGCTACCCCATCGGCGCCCTGCTGGCGGCGTTCAAGCCGCCGTTCGTGCGGGTCCGGGTCGAGGTCGACGGGCAGGTGGTCTCCGACTTCGACCACCCGGTGCTGATGGTCGCGGTCGGCAACGGGTCGCACGTCGGCGGCGGCACCGAGCTGGTCCCGCACGCCGACGCGCGCGACGGGAAGATCGACGTGATGGTCTCGATGGCCATCGGCCCGCTGGCGCGGTTCGGGTACGTCGCGGGGCTGCTCCGCGGCACGCACCCGGAGCGCGACGACGTCGCGTACCTGCGCGGGTCGACGGTGTCGGTCAGCGGCGAGGAGTTCTGGTGCAGCGCCGACGGCGAGGTCTTCGGACCCGAGCGCACCCGCACCTGGCACGTCGAGCCCGCGGCGTACTCGATGCTGCTGCCGGCCGGGCCGCGCGACGCCTGACCCGCTCAGATCCAGCCGCGGCGGGCCGCCTCGACGCCCGCCTGGAACCGGCTCTCCGCGCCCAGCTCCGCGAGCAGGTCGGCGACCCGCCGGCGCACCGTCCGCAGGCTGACGCCGAGCCGCCGGGCGATCTGCTCGTCCTGCGCCCCGGAGGCGAGCTGCTCGAGCAGGAACCGGCGTACGTCGGGCCGCGCGTCGCCGCCGTCGAGCCCGGTCACCGGGGCCGCGCGCTCCCAGAGCGCCTCGAACCAGAGCGTCAGCGCCTGGACCACGCCGCGCTGCCGGATGAGCGCGCGGGGGGTCTCGACGTACCCCAGCGGCTCGGGGAGCAGGGCGTGCGTGGCGCCGATGACCAGCATCCGGGTGGGCAGCTCCGGCAGGACCCGGACCTCCTCCCCGACCGCGGCCCGGTGCGCCAGGATCTCGGGGACCTCGGTCACCGCGCGCACCGGGTAGATGGCCCGGGAACGGCGACCCTCGGCGACGGCGGCGCCGACCATGGCGGCCATCGCCTCCTCGCGCTGCTTGCGGAACTGGTCGGGGCGCAGCCAGAGCAGGTCCCCGCGGCTGGCCGGCACGAGGGCCTGCACCAGGGCGCCCACGTCGCCTCCCGCGCTCAGCTCGCCGTCCAGCGGGACGACCTCGGAGCCCGGGTCCGCGTGCGGGTTCCGCGAGGCGGTGAGGAACGGGATCGCGGTGGCGACCGCGGCGAGCTGGCTGTGCGCCCGGGCCGCCGACGCCGCCGTCTCGCTCAGCATCGCGCCGACCGCCTCGACCGGGCCGACCAGGTGCAGCCGGGTCCCGTCGATGCTCGCGATGCGGTGCTCGAGCAACGGCCGGAGCCGCCGCTCCAGCTCCTCCGGCGTGACCCCGAGCGACTGGGCGACCGACACCAGCTCCCGCCCGGACTGCGTCAGCACCTGGTCGTACAGCACCTGGACCGATCGCGGGAACCCCAGGGCGGTCATCAGCGAGGACGGTGCACCACGGGCCATGCCCGCAACGTACGGCTCCCGCACCCCCTTTCTCCACAGGCGCTCTAGTAGCGTGGCCGGTCGGACCAGCAGGACCCCCGAGCGAGCACGAGCAGAGCAGGAGCGCAGGCACCGATGGCACGAGGCAGCAACCAGGGCGAGCCCACCGACTGGGTGACCCGCGCGGCCGACGACGCCATCCGGCACGCGCGGCAGACCGGTCCCGAGGACCGGTTGATCACCTGCGCGTCCGGCGCCAGCCCGTCGGGCCCGATCCACCTGGGCAACCTGCGCGAGTTCCTCACCGTGCACTTCGTCGCCGAGGAGATCCGCCGCCGCGGCCACGCGGTCCGCCACCTGCACAGCTGGGACGACTTCGACCGGTTCCGCAAGGTGCCCGCGGGCGTCGACCCCTCCTGGTCCGAGCACATCGGCCGGCCGCTGTCCGCCGTCCCCGACCCCTGGGACTGCCACCCGTCCTGGGCCGAGCACTTCAAGGAGCCGCTGCAGCACGCGCTCCGCGAGCTCGGCGTCGAGATGGAGGAGGTCTCCCAGACCGAGCGCTACCGGGCGGGCGCCTACACCGAGCAGGTGCTGCACGCGATCCGGCACCGCGACGACATCGAGCGGGTGCTCGCCCAGCACCGCACCAAGAAGGTCGAGCCGGTCGCCGAGTCCGAGGAGGAGGCCGCGGCGCTCGCCGACTCGGTCGCCGACGCCGAGGACGAGGTGACGGCGGGCGGCTCCGGCGACCTCGCCCGGTTCCCGTACAAGCCCTACTGCCGCCAGTGCGGCCGCGACACCGTCGAGGTCACGGCGTACGACGACGACTCGACCGACCTCGCCTACACCTGCTCGTCCTGCGGGTACGCCGGCAGCACCAACGTCGCGACCGAGCACGAGGGCAAGCTGGTCTGGAAGGTCGACTGGCCGATGCGCTGGATGGTCGAGGGCGTCGACTTCGAGCCCGCCGGCCTGGACCACATGACCCCCGGGTCGTCGTACACGGTCGGCAAGGACGTCGTGAAGCGGGTCTTCGACTTCCGCGCGCCCTCGTCGGCGACGTACGCGTTCGTCGGCGTGGCCGGCATGCAGAAGATGTCCTCCTCCCGCGGCGGCGTCCCGACCGCGGCCGACGCGCTGCAGGTGCTCGAGGCGCCGATCCTGCGCTGGCTCTACGTGCGCCGCCAGCCCAAGCAGGCCTTCAACGTCGACTTCGGCGCCGAGGTCGTGCGCCTGTACGACGAGTGGGACGCGCTCGCCCGCAAGGCCGCGAACCCCGACAAGCGCGACGCGCAGGTGCTCGCCTTCGAGCGCGCGTCCGCGACCGCGGCCGCGGGCAGGCTGCCGACGCCGAAGGTCGTCGTCCCGTTCCGCCAGCTCTCGTCGGTCGCCGACGTGACCGCGGGGAGCGCCGAGCTGGTCAGCCGGATCGTCGGCGAGGTCGGGTACGCCCACGACTCGGTCGACGACCTCCAGCCGCGGCTGGGCCGGGCGATGACCTGGACCGCTGACTACGTGCCGGAGTCCGAGCGCACCACGGTGCGGGCGACGCCCGACGAGGACCGGCTCGCCGCCCTCGACGAGGACGAGGAGCTCTGGCTGGCCCAGCTCCTCGACCGGCTCCCCGACGAGCCGGACGCCGACGAGCTCACGACCCTGATCTACGGCGTCCCCAAGCTCGGCCGCGGGCTGGGCCTCGACGACCCGCCGACCGACGAGGTCAAGGCCGACCAGAAGCGCTTCTTCCGGCTGCTCTACCAGCTGCTCGTCTCCGCCGAGCGCGGCCCGCGCCTGCCCACGCTGTTCCTCGCGCTCGGCTCGGAGAAGGTCCGCTCGCTGCTCCGCCCGCCGGCGGGGTGAGTCCTGGCAGGAGGCCGAGCGCGGAGGTCGGGGTCGACGCTCCGTTGACGTAGCCGAACGTACCTATCGCGTCCGGACCGTCGACGTGCCCGGGGGCGAGCCGTGGACGGAGCGGACGGCTGCCGGCGGGCTGCGCCGCGCATGTAACGCGGTGTTTGCTGCACTCCTGCGGTGCTGCGGCACCGCGCAAGAGTGGTGGACACCGCGTTACAGCTGGCGGTGGTGACCTCCTCGGCCAGCTGGTGTCGCCAGATCCGGTCGTCAGGCTGCGCGCGGACCTGGCAGGGACACACCGGCGCTCACACCAGGTACGCCGCGGGCAGGCCGACCAGCGTCACCAGCGCGGTCGCGCCCGCGGCCAGCCCCAGCAGCGGCCGGGCGGTGCGCCGCAGCACCCGCACGTCGACCGAGCAGCCGAGCGCGAACATCGCCGTGGCCAGCGCCGCGGACTGCACGACCGAGGCGGCCTCCAGCGCCACGGGCGGTACGACGGACGCGCTGCGGGCCGCGGCGAGCACCGCGAAGGCGACCACGAACGCCGGCACGAGCGGCGGACGCGTCCCGGGGCCGGTCGCGCGGGTCCGCCAGGACACCACGGCGAGCACCGGCGCGAGCAGCAGCACCCGCGCCAGCTTGACCACGACCGCCACCTGGAGCGCGGCGCCGCCGAGCAGCCCCCCGGCGACCACGACCTGACCGACCTCGTGGACCGACGCGCCGGCCCAGGCGCCGGCGCCGACCGGGTCGAGACCGAGCAGCAGGGCCGCGGCCGGGAGCCCCAGCATCGCCGCGCTGCCGAAGACCACCACCAGGGAGACCGCGGCGGCGACGTCCTCGTCCCGCGAGCGGCGTACGCCGTCCACCGCGGCGACCGCGGCCGCGCCGCAGATCGAGAACCCGCACGCGACCAGCAGCGCCTGCTCACGGTCCACCCCGAGCAGGCGGGCCAGCGCGAGGGTGCCGAGGATGCCGAGCCCGACGACCCCGGCCGCGACCGCCAGCACCGGCCAGCCGAGCGCGGTCACGTCGTCGAGCGCGAGCTGCAGCCCGAGCAGCGCGACCCCGACGCGCAGCACCTGCCGCGAGGCGACCCGCAGGCCGGGACGCAGCGACGCGCCCGGCAGCCCCGCGGCGCCGACGGCCAGCCCGGCGACGACCGCGACGAGCGTCGCCCCGAGCAGCGGCACCCGGGCGTGCACCAGCACCGCCGCCGCCCCGCCGGCGGCGGCGAGCAGCAGCCCGGGCAGCGCGGGCAGGACACGGGAGGGCACCTTCCCAGGCTCCCCCGCCCGCGCCCGTCGCGGTAGCCGTCAGTCGAGCCTCAGCCCATGCGCTGTTGATATGAGCGAAGTGCAGGGCATATCGTCAACGCATGACCTCCCGACCCGATCTCACCGCGCTCGACCTGCTCGTCCGGGTCGCGGAGACCGGGTCGCTGGGCGCCGCCGCCCGAGGGGTCGGCATGGCCCAGCCCAACGCCAGCCGCGCCCTCGCCCGGCTCGAGCGCCAGCTCGGCCTCACGCTGCTGGTCCGCACGCCGAGCGGGTCGCGGCTGACCACCGAGGGCGAGGTGGTGGTCGCCTGGGCGCGCGACGCGGTCGCGGCGATGGACCGGGTCGCCCTCGGGGCCCGCTCGCTGGCCGCCGCGCGGGCCGCGCACCTGACCGTGGCCGCGAGCCTCACCGTCGCCGAGCACCTCGCGCCCCGGTGGCTGGCGCGGTTCCGGCGGACCCACCCCGACCTGCACGTCAGCCTGGACGTCGGCAACTCCGGCGAGGTGCTCGAGCTGGTGACGAGCGGGACGGTGCCGCTGGGGTTCGTGGAGTCGCCGACGGTGCCGCGCACGGTCGCGTCGACGACGGTCGCCCGCGACACCCTGGTCGTCGTCGTGGGGCCCGGCCACCCGTGGGCCCGCCGGCGTACGCCGGTGCGCGCCGCCGAGCTCGCCGGGGCCGCGCTGGTGCTGCGCGAGACCGGGTCGGGCACCCGGGAGACCCTGGAGCGGGCGCTGACCCGGGCCGGCGTGGCGCTGGACCGCTCCCGCCTCGAGCTGGCCAGCACCGCGGCGCTCAAGGCGACCGCCGCCGAGGGCGAGGCGGCCGCCGTGCTCAGCGAGCTGGCGGTGGCCGGCGAGGTGGCGACCGGTCAGCTGGTGCCGGTGCCGGTCGAGGGCCTGGACCTCACCCGCGCGCTGCGGGCGGTGTGGCTGCCCGAGCGCCGTCCGGACGGGCCCGCCGCCGAGCTCGTCCGGATCGCCAGGGACTAGACCGAGCCGAGCAGCTCGTCGTACGCCGTCGGGCTGGAGTCGCGCAGGAACTCCGAGCAGCGCTCCCACTCGGCGGTCTCCCCGATCGCCTTCGCGGCCTGCGCGAGCAGCGCGAGGCAGGTGAGGAACCCGCGGTTCGGCTCGTGCTCCCACGGCACCGGGCCGTGGCCCTTCCACCCGTTGCGGCGCAGCAGGTCGAGGCTGCGGTGGTAGCCCACGCGCGAGTAGGCGTAGACGGTCACCGGGTCCAGGCCGTCGTCGACGGCCGCCACGGCCAGCGTCGCCCAGGCGAGCGGCGAGTCGGGGTGGCGGCGTACGACGTCGACGGGGTCGACGCCGTCGGTCAGCTCGGCGCTCGCCGGGTCGGCGGGGAGGTGGGTGGGGGGCGGACCGGCCATCAGGTCGACGTGACTCATGACCCCAGTGTCCACGCCGCGCCGCGGCCGGGTCGCCCTACCCCCGCGGCGGCTTCGCGAACAACGGCGGCGCGGGGCAGACCTTGCCCGCCGCGGGCAGCTCTCGGCCGACGAGGTAGCCGGCCATCGTCCGGCGCGCGCAGCGTCCGGTGCCGAGGGCGCCGTGGCCCCAGCCGTCGTAGGTCACCAGCCGCGAGCCGGCGAACAGCCCGTGCACCCGGCGGGCGCCGCTGATCGGCGTCGCCGGGTCGTGGCTGTTGCCCACCACGAGCAGGGGGTACGCCGTGCGGGTGCGCCACGGCCCGCGGTAGGAGTCGGCACCGGAGCCGATGCCCTCGCGGGCGCACAGCGAGGACACCCAGGTCCACAGCGGTCCGAAGCCGGGGGCCTCCCGGTCCGCCCGGGCCGCCGCGCGCACCCAGGCCCGGGGACGATCGGGGTTGCGGCTGTCGCTGCACATCACGGCAGGCGACTGCACCCCGACGCGGCGCCCGGCCGGGGCGGTCCAGGGCCCACCGGCCGCGCGCCGCTCGTGCACCGTCGCGACCCGGCGGTGCAGGTCGAGCAACCGGGTGCTGCGGCGGGCGCCCGCCGGTGCCGAGGCGGCCCGGTCGAGCTCGTCGACGTACTCGAGGATCAGCGGGACGGCCGAGGCGTCGTAGAGCAGGCTGGTGACCAGGGAGATCAGGTCCCGGTCGGAGACCCTCTCGCCCTCGATCCGGATCGGCCGCGCGGCCGCGCGGGCGAGCACCCGCTCCCAGGTCTCCTGCGGGGCGGCGGCGATCGGGCACCGCTGCTCGCCGACCCTCGCGCACTCGGCGAGGGCCGCCATCAGCGCCTCGTGGGAGCCGGCACCGCTGCGGACGCGGGTCGAGAACGGGTCGCGGGAGCCCGGCTCGCCCGTCGACCAGGCCACCGGGTCGAGGACGCCGTCGACGACCATCGCGCGGATCCGGTCGGGGAACATCGCGGCGTACGTCGCGCCGAGGTAGGTGCCGTAGGAGATGCCGAGGTAGCTGATCCGCCGCTCCCGCAGCGCCCGCCGGACCAGCTCCATGTCGCGGGCGTTGTCGGCGGTGCTGGCGTGGTCGGTCAACGGGGTGGCGGCGCGGCGGCAGGCCCGGCGCACCCGGGCGTCGCTGCGCAGCTGGGCGGCGATCTCCTCGGTGGTCCGCGGGTAGGCCGGGAGGGACCGCGGGCGCGGGCCGCGGCAGCTCACCTCACCGCTCCCGCCGGTCCCGCGCGGGTCGATGCCGACGACGTCGAAGCGGGCCTGGACGCGGTCGCCGAGCAGGTGGGCTGCGTACCCCGCGAACTCCGCCGAGGGCCCGCCGGGCCCGCCCGGGTTCACGAACAGGGTGCCGATCCGGGCGCCCGGACGCACGGCCGCCACCCGGGCGAGGTGCAGCCGGGTGCGGGCGCCGTGCGGGCGGTCGTAGTCCAGCGGCACCCAGATGTCGGCGCAGGTGGTCCGCTGCCGGATCCCGGCGGCCCGGCCGCTCTCCCGGCCACTGGCGCTGCCGCTCTCATCGGAGCGGCAACGGCCCCACCGCAGCGCCGGCAGCGGCGCCCGGGCGACCTGCGCCCCGGCGGCCGGCCGGTCCGAGACCGGTCGGCCGGCGGCCGGGGCCGAGGCGGTCACCGGCCCCGACGCGGGCAGCAGGACCAGCAGGACGCCGGCGAGCGCGGCGAAGGACGACAGGGCGCGGAGCCCGGAACGGATCGGCACGCTCCGCACCCTAGGGGCGGAGGAGGGGAATCAGCCGATGGACTTGCCCGCGGAGCTCAGGTGCTCGCACGCCTCGACGACCCGCGCGGCCATGCCGGCCTCGGCGGCCTTGCCCCAGGCGCGGGGGTCGTACTGCTTCTTGTTGCCGACCTCGCCGTCGACCTTGAGCACGCCGTCGTAGTTGCGCAGCATGTGGTCGGCGACCGGGCGGGTGAAGGCGTACTGGGTGTCGGTGTCGACGTTCATCTTCACGACGCCGTAGCCGACCGCCTCGGCGATCTCCTCGGCCGTGGAGCCGGAGCCGCCGTGGAAGACCAGGTGGAAGGGCTTGCTGCCGGCCTCGAGGCCGAACTCGCCGACGACCGCGTCCTGGGCGTCCTTGAGCACGCTCGGGCGGAGCTTGACGTTGCCGGGCTTGTAGACGCCGTGCACGTTGCCGAAGGTCAGCGCGGTCATGTAGTAGCCGCGCTCGCCGTACCCCAGGGCCTTGGCGGTCGCGATGGCGTCGGCGGGGGTGGAGTAGAGCTTGTCGTTGATCTCGTGGGCCACGCCGTCCTCCTCGCCGCCCACGACGCCGACCTCGATCTCGAGGATGATCTTGGCCTGGATGCAGCGCTCGAGGAGGTCCTCGGCGATCACCAGGTTCTCCTCCAGCGGCACCGCGGAGCCGTCCCACATGTGCGACTGGAACAGCGGCGCCTCGCCGCGGGCGACCCGCTCGGCGGAGATCGCGAGCAGCGGCCGGACGAAGCCGTCGAGCTTGTCCTTCGGGCAGTGGTCGGTGTGCAGCGCGATGTTGACGGGGTAGCTCTTCGCGACCTCGGCGGCGTACGCCGCGAACGCGACGGAGCCGGTGACCATGTCCTTGACCGAGGGGCCGGAGAGGTACTCCGCGCCGCCGGTCGAGACCTGGATGATGCCGTCGGAGCCGGCGTCGGCGAAGCCCTTGAGCGCGGCGTTCAGGGTCTGCGAGGACGAGACGTTGATCGCGGGGAACGCGTAGGCCGCGCCCTTCGCGGCGTCGAGCATCTCGGCGTACTTCTCAGGGGTCGCGATGGGCATCTGCGGGGCTCCTCGGCGGATCGGCGGGCGTGCCCGTCACCCTAGTCGCTTCCGGCCGGTCGCCCGAAGGGTGCCGACGTACGCTCGCCGACATGCGTCGCCGCCCGGCCCTGCGCTCCTCCACCCGCAGCAGCGAGGTGCCGGTCGCCGCATCCGCGGCCTGGCGGGTGGTGGCCAGCGGGCAGGACCGCCCGCAGTGGTACGCCGACGCCACGCCGTTCGTCGTCCGCGCCGGCGTGGACCGCGCGCTCGGCGGCGCGGGCCACCGCTGGCGACCACCCGGGACGCCGGTCCTGACGACGGGTGACCGCGCGGGGTTCTGGGTCGTCGAGGAGGCCAACCACGACGCGCGTCGCCTGGTGCTGCGCGCCGACGTGCGCGCCCCGGGCGAGGTGCGCCTGGAGGCGGGCGTGACCCCGCTCGCCGAGGACCGGTGCCGGATCACGCTGCGGGTCTCGTTCGCGCCGGCCGGCGTGCTCGGGCGGGCCTACCTGGTGACCGACCTGGCGGCGCGCGAGGTGGTCACCGAGCTCGCCCAGCGCCGGCTGCTCGCCGACGTACGCCGTGGAACCTGAGCGGAACTGGGTACCAGGACACGCGCGGGAGCGCGACGTGGCCGGCGGGCGTCGGGGGCTCGCCGGCCCTCAGCGCCCTCGACGCACCGAACGGAGTGCGCCGGCACCCGCCACCACGCCGCCGCCGGCCAGCGCGAGCAGCAGCCAGCGGGCGCCACCGGCGCCGACCCAGGCCTGCTCGGGGGCCGCGGCCCGATCCGCTCCGTGCCCGCCGGCCGCGACGGCGCCCGGCACGGCAGCTCCCGTCCCGGCGTCGCCCGAGCCGGCCTGGGCGCCCCCGGCGGAGACCCCGGCGCCCCCGGCTCCCCCGGCGGAGACCCCGGCGGAGATGGCGTCGCCGACGTCCCCCGTCTCGGTCGTGGCGCTCACGACCAGGTCGAAGACCAGGCGGTCGGTCATCACCTCGTTCGTGGCCCCGAGGGGCAGGCCGATCCTCAGCTCCACCTCCCCCGACCGCCCGGGCGCGAGCCGGCCGGGGAGACGCCGCGCCGTCTCGAGAGCGGTCAGCGGTCCGGACCACACCGGGACCCCGTCCTGGACGACGGCGACCTCCAGCCAGTCCCCGAGCTCTCCGCCGTCGGCCTCGCAGTCCTCCCCCGCCGCGCGCGTCTCCGCCGGGAGGCAGCCGTTCTCGTCCTCGGAGGTGACCCGCACCGACAGGCTCATCGCCGCCGGCTCGCGGGACGGGTTGCTCATCGTCACGACGCTGGTCTCGGAGGAGCCCGGCTCGAGTCCCGCACCGCCGAGGACGGCGCCGTCCCGGACCTCGACCAGTCCGTCGGCCGCCGACCCGGCCTCGGGCCCGGCCATCGAGAGCACGGCAACGCCCGTCACCAGCACCGACCGCCACCGCACCACCGTCGGAGTCTCGGTCCCGGCGGCGGCCCGCTGCATCGGCAAAGTTGTGGATCCCCGGCCCGCCCGGCCCGCCCGGGTCAGGCGGGTCAGCCCCGCCAGGCGGCGTCGTCGCCGAGCTCGGCGTGTGCGCGGACCCAGGCGTGCATGGCGATCGCAGCGGCGGCCGAGGCGTTGATCGAGCGGGTCGAGCCGAACTGCGCGATCGAGAAGGTGCCGTCGCAGGCCGCGCGGGCGGGCTCGGACAGCCCCGGGCCCTCCTGGCCGAACAGGAAGCAGACCCGCTCGGGCACGGCCATCGTCTCGAGGTGCTGGGAGCCCGGCAGGTTGTCGATGCCGAGGAGCGGCACCGGCCCGTCCGGGAGGCCGCGGAGGTACGCCGCGAGCGCCGCGACGTCGGGGTGGTGCCGGACGTGCTGGTAGCGGTCGGTGACCATCGCCCCGCGCCGGTTCCAGCGCCGGTTGCCCACGATGTGCACCTCGGCCGCCAGGAACGCGTTGGCGGAGCGCACGATCGTCCCGATGTTGAAGTCGTGCTGCCAGTTCTCGATCGCGACGTGGAAGCCGTGCCGGCGGGTGTCGAGGTCGGCCACGATCGCCTCGAGCGACCAGTAGCGGTAGCGGTCGACCACGTTGCGCCGGTCGCCCGCGGCGAGCAGCGCCGCGTCGTACCGCTCGCTGCCGGGACCGGAGGGCCACTCCCCCGCCCAGGGCCCGACGCCGACCTCGGGCGGACCGTGCGGCATCGGGTCGTACGGCGCCCGCTGCTGCTCGTCGGTGTCCTCCACGGCACGAGACTAAAGGCGCCGCCGGCCGCTCAGACTCGGGCGGTACCGTAATCGCGTGGTCGTCGTCCCGCTCTGGTCCCATGCGCTCGTGCCCGGCCTGGACTGGATGGACCCGCAGTGGCTGCTGGAACGGTTCGGGACCGAGTTCCTCTGGATCAGCCTGCTGATCATCTTCATCGAGTGCGGCCTGTTCTTCCCGTTCCTGCCGGGCGACACCCTGCTCTTCGCCCTCGGCATCTTCATCGCGACCGAGCGGATCGACCTGTTCCCGGGACCGCCGCTGGCCGAGCTCGCCATCGTCCTGGCCCTGCTCACCGTGGCGGCGTTCCTGGGCAACGTGGTCGGCTACGAGATCGGCCGCAAGCTCGGGCCACCCCTCTACGCCCGGGACGGGCGGCTGCTGAAGAGGAAGTACTTCGACCAGACCGAGGTGTTCTTCGACAAGCACGGCAACAAGGCGCTGGTGATCGGCCGGTTCGTGCCGTTCGTGCGGACCTTCATCACCGTGGTCGCCGGCGTCACCCGGATGGAGCGTCGCCGCTTCTTCCTGTGGAGCTTCATCGGCGCCCTCCTGTGGGTGCTGAGCATCACCGCGCTCGGCTACTGGCTGGGCAAGAAGGTGCCGTGGCTGGGCGACAACATCGACTACGCGATCATCGCGATCCTGGTCTTCGGCTCCATCCCCATGGTCTGGGAGTGGCGGCGGCACCGTCGTACGTCGGGGCCGGAGGCCGACGACAACGACCACGACGGGCGACCGGACCGCGACATCACCGGCGCGCCGGTGCCGCCGCGCACCGACACCCCCTGAGCCCTGGGGTCAGTCCTGGGGTCGGTCCTCGCGGAGGGCGGTCCGGCTGGAGCGGATCCGGATCAGGACGTACCAGCAGACGCCGGCCAGCACCGCGGCGATGACGACCCACTGGAAGACGCCGACGACCCCCTCGACCCGGTGCCACTGCTCGCCGAGCTGGTAGCCGGCGACCACGAAGGTCACGTTCCAGATCGTCGAGCCGGCCAGGGTGAGCAGCAGGAACTGCCCGAACGGCATCCGCTCCAGGCCGGCCGGGACGGAGATCAGGCTGCGGAAGATCGGGATCATCCGGCCGAAGAACACCGCCTTGCGGCCGTGCCGGGCGAACCATCGCTCGGTCTTCTCCAGGTCCTCGACCTTGACCAGCGGCAGGTGGCGCCAGATCCAGTACAGCCGGTCCCGGCCGATCACCATGCCGAGCACGTAGAGCGCGACCGCGCCGACCACGGACCCGGCGACGGTCCAGCCGATCGCCTCGGCGAGGGTGAACGAGCCGCGGCTCGCGGTGAAGCCCGCGAGCGGGAGGATGATCTCGGAGGGCAGGGGCGGGAACAGGTTCTCCAGCGCGATCGCCAGCCCGGCGCCGGGTGCCCCGAGCTGCTCCATCAGGTCGACGGCCCAGCCGGCGACCCCGGTGAGGTCCTCCCCGTCCCCGGCGCTCACCGCGCGGCGTTCCGCGCCGCGTCGAGCTCGGCCTTGGTGAGCACCGCGCGGACCTCCAGGCCGACGTCCGCGAGCGGGTTCTCGCCCTCGGGGCTGCGGTCGATCGCGCAGACCACGACCTCGACGATCGCCCCGGCCTCGCGCAGCGCCCGCGTCGCGTCGCGCACCGCCCCGCCGGTCGTGATCACGTCCTCGATGAGCGTCACCCGGCGCCCGGCGACGTCCCGGCCCTCGGCGAGCTTGCAGGTGCCGTAGGTCTTGGCCTGCTTGCGCACGAAGACCGCGGAGTGGCCGGTCAGGTAGCTCACCATCGTCGCGATCGGCACCCCACCCAGCTCCAGGCCGCCCAGCAGCTCGGTGTCGCTCGGCAGGATCTGCACCATCTCGCGCGCCACCCGGGAGAGCAGCGCGGCGTCGCCCTCGAAGAGGTACTTGTCGAAGTACTCGGTCGCCTGCTGGCCCGAGCGCAGCGTGAAGCTGCCCGTCAGCCGGCAGCAGGCGTCGATGTCGGAGGCGAGCTCGCGGTCCACAGTCGTCACCGGGCCATCATCGCGCACGGTGGAACCTGGCGTGCGGGGTGTCGGTTTCCCCGGTGATCCGGGGAAACCGGATGTTCTCGGCCAGAATTTCCCCTGAGAACGTCAGGCTCTCCCTGATCACCGGGGAATCGCCCCACCCGCCGTACCCTCGACCCATGCCTGGACGTCTGGCCCAGCGGCTGCGAGGGATCCCGCCGACGATCTTCACGGAGATGTCCGCGCTGGCGGTGCGGACGGGGTCGGTGAACCTCGGGCAGGGGTTCCCGGACGTCGACGGGCCGCCGGGCGTGATCGCGGAGGCGGTGCGGGCGCTGCAGGGCGGCCAGAACCAGTACGCGCCGGGCCCCGGCGTACCGGCGCTGCGGCAGGCGGTCGCGCGGCACCAGCAGCGGCACTACGGGATCGAGCTGGACCCCGACACCGAGGTGGTGGTGACCACCGGCGCGACCGAGGGGATCGCCGCCGCACTGCTTGGGCTGGTCGACCCCGGCGACGAGGTGGTCGTGCTCGAGCCCTACTACGACTCCTACGTCGCGATGATCCAGATGGCCGGAGCCGTACGGCGCCCGGTCACCCTCCGCGCCCCGCACTTCCGCCTCGACCCCGACGCGCTCCGCGCGGCCGTCACGCCGCGCACCCGGCTGGTGCTGCTCAACTCCCCGCACAACCCGACCGGCACCGTGCTGACCCGCGCGGAGCTGCAGGCGGTCGCCGACGTGGCGCTCGAGCACGACCTGGTCGTCGTCACCGACGAGGTCTACGAGCACCTCACCTACGACGCCGAGCACGTGCCGCTGGCGACCCTGCCCGGCATGGCGGAGCGGACGCTGACCCTGTCCAGCGCCGGCAAGTCCTACTCGTTCACCGGCTGGAAGGTCGGCTGGGCGACCGGGCCGCGCGAGCTCGTGGGGGCGCTGCTCGCGGCCAAGCAGTGGCTGACCTTCACCTCCGGGTCGCCGCTGCAGCCCGCCGTCGCGCACGCCCTCGACCAGGAGCCGGACTTCCCCCGGCGGCTCGCCGAGCAGCTGCGGGCCCGGCGTGACCTGCTGTGCGCCGGGCTCGCGGACGTCGGGATGACCGTGCGGGTGCCCGAGGGCACCTACTTCGCGACCACCGACGTCTCCGAGCTGGGCTGGGAGGACGGCCGGTCCTTCTGCCTGGCACTGCCGGAGCGGGCGGGCGTGGTGGCGATCCCGGCGCAGGTCTTCCACGACGACGTCGAGGCCGGCCGGCACCTGGTGCGCTGGGCGTTCTGCAAGGAGCCCGCGGTCATCCAGGACGGCCTGCGCCGGCTGGGCTCCGCCCGGCTGCACGCCTGAGCAGCCCCGGGCTCAGCCCCAAGGCTGGGTGGTGCCGGTGGGCAGCTCGCCCTGGCCCGGCTGCCCGCGCCGGGCGTACCACTCGTTGGCGCCGCCGGTGAAGAGCAGCACGATGACCGCGACCGCCGCGAGGAACGGGACCACGGAGACCACCGACCCGACCGTGGGCACGCAGACCAGGGCGGTGACCGCGGCGGAGACGACCAGCATGGTCCGGGCCACCTGCGAGCGGCGCATCGCCAGCACGGCGAGCACGAGCGCGACCAGCGCCCACAGCGCGAACGCCAGCGTCGTGACGATCACGATCGTGGCCAGCTCGTCGCCGGTGAAGTCCCGGATGTTCTCCTGGCGCAGCTGCTTCTCGATCTCGGAGACCATGTCGTCGCGCAGCACCAGCATCATCAGTGCGACCCCGCCGAACAGCAGGAACGCCAGCGCCGACATCACGATCGTCGTGATCGCGGCCGCCGTGACGGTGCCCGGACGCCGGTCAGGGTCGCCCGACGGCGCCGGCGGGCCGCCGTACGGCGGGGTCGGCTGCTGGCCGTAGGGGGACGACGACTGGCCGTACGGCTGCTGGCCGTACGGCTGCTGGCCGTACGGCTGGTCCGGCGGGTTCGAGTCGCTCATACCTCAGATCGTCCCACGACCGGCGTACCACCGGCGGACCTCGGGACGCGCCAGGAGCGCGGTGGTCACCGCGCTCCCGATCATGGGGACGAGGAGCGGGAAGCTGCCGACCAGGACGCCGGCGAGGCAGCCCGCGCCCGCGACCGCCGCGGAGACCAGCAGCGCCACCCGGGCCCAGCCGGCCCGGCGGAACGCGAACCAGGCGAAGACGGCGGCGACCGTGCACCAGACCACGAGGATCCCGGCCATCACGACCGTCGTGCCGACGAGCAGGTCCTCGGAGAGGTCCTCGGCCATCGCCGGCTCCTGGCGGCGCACCTCGTCCATGACCAGGTCGGGGGTCAGCAGGATGACGACCGCGGTGAGCAGCATCCCCACCGCGACCAGCCCCGCGAAGGTCCAGGTCAGCGCGCACGCCCAGACCACCGCCGGGGGACGGCGCTCGGGCCCGCCGACCTGGGTCGGCTGCCCCGGCTGGCCGGGCCGGCCCAGGGCCTCGGGGTGCGCCGCGGCGGCGGTGCCGAACCCGGGGTAGGCGCGGGCCTCGCCCTGCGGCGGGACGACGACCTGCGGCTGCGACGCCCCGGCGCTCCCGTGGGCGACCGGCTCGCGCACGTGCTCGTGCGTGGCGTGCTCGTGCGTGACCTCCGCGGGGCGCGACTCGGGGGTCGCGCGCTCGGGCTCGCGGCGCTCGATGCCGTCGAACCAGTCGCGCGAGGGCTGCATCCACAGCATCGCGACGGAGACCGCCACGACCGAGGACAGGAAGCCGCCCGCGACCAGCCCGGTGAGCAGCAGCGGCACCGCGAGCACCGAGAGCGCGATCCGCGCCGCCCGCGAGCGGCGCAGCACCTGGGTCCCCAGGATCACCGCCGCGGTGGCGCACGCCGCGGCGACCATCGACCCCACGCGCAGGATGTCGAGGACGCCGTTCACGCTCAGGCCGAGGCCCTCCCCGGGGGGATCGGCGAGGAAGTCCTCGACCGCCTCGCGGGTCTCCAGCGAGCGCAGCCCGGCGATCTGGTCGAAGACCGCGATGACCAGCAGCACCGACCCGGCCATGATGAGCGAGGCCGCGACGGTGACCTGGCGGGGACGGGTGCTGGCGGTGTCACTCATGCGGCCATTCCACCAGAGCGGCCCTCACGGCCCGACAGCCGTGTCAGGCCGCTCCGACGGGCTGCCCCGCCGTGAGCACCAGCCCGTCGGGCCCGCGGTCGACGTGGACCGTGCCCCCGTCGACGACCTCGCCGGCGATCAGCATCCGCGCGAGCGCGTCGCCGATGGCGGACTGGATCAGGCGGCGCAGCGGCCGGGCGCCGTACGCCGGGTCGTAGCCGGTGTCGGCCAGCCAGCGCTTGGCCTCGTCGGTGACCTCGATGCTGATCCGGCGGACGGCGAGCCGCTTCTCCAGCAGCGCGAGCTGCAGGTCGACGATCCTGGTGAGGTCCTCGAGGGTCAGCGCGTCGAAGGTGACGATCTCGTCGAGCCGGTTGATGAACTCCGGCTTGAACGTCGCGCGGACCACCGCCATCACCGACTCGCGCCGCTTCTCGGGGTCGAGGAGCGGGTCGACCAGGAAGGCGGAGCCCAGGTTGCTGGTGAGCACCAGGATGGTGTTCCGGAAGTCGACCGTGCGGCCCTGGCCGTCGGTGAGCCGACCGTCGTCGAGCACCTGCAGCAGGATGTCGAAGACCTCGGGGTGGGCCTTCTCGACCTCGTCGAGCAGCACCACGGAGTACGGCCGGCGGCGCACCGCCTCGGTCAGCTGGCCGCCCTCGTCGTACCCGACGTAGCCGGGAGGGGCGCCGACGAGCCGGGCGACCGAGTGCTTCTCGGAGTACTCGCTCATGTCGATGCGGACGATCGCGCGCTCGTCGTCGAAGAGGAAGTCGGCCAGCGCCTTGGCCAGCTCGGTCTTGCCGGTGCCGGTGGGGCCGAGGAACAGGAACGAGCCGGTGGGCCGGTTGGGGTCGGCGATGCCGGCCCGCGACCGGCGTACGGCGTCGCTCACCGCGGTCACGGCGGCCCGCTGCCCGATCAGGCGCTGGCCGAGCTCGTCCTCCATCCGCAGCAGCTTGGCGGTCTCGCCCTGCAGCATCCGGCCGGTGGGGATGCCGGTCCAGGCCTCGACGACCTCGGCGATCTCCTCCGCCCCGACCTCGTCGCCGACGAGGGGCTCGACGTCGTCCTTCTCGGCGCTCGTGGACGCCTCGATCTGCCGCTCGAGCTCGGGGATCCGGCCGTAGAGGATCTCGCTGGCCTTGCCGAGGTCACCCTCGCGCTGGAGCCGCTCGGCCTCGATCCGCAGCTGGTCGAGCTGACGGCGCAGCTCGCCCTCGCCCTCCAGCGAGCCCTTCTCGCGCTCCCAGCGCGCCTCGAGCCCGCGCAGCTCCTCCTCGTGGTCGGCGAGGTCGGCGCGGAGCCGCTCCAGCCGGTCGCGCGAGGCCGGGTCGTTCTCCTTCTCGAGCGCGAACTGCTCCATCTTGAGCCGGTCGACCTGGCGGCGGAGCTGGTCGATCTCCTCGGGGGAGGACTCGATCTCCATCCGCAGCCGGGAGGCGGCCTCGTCGACGAGGTCGATCGCCTTGTCCGGCAGCTGCCGCCCGGTGATGTAGCGGTCGGAGAGGGTCGCGGCCGCGACCAGCGCGGAGTCGGTGATCCGGACGCCGTGGTGGGCCTCGTACTTCTCCTGGATCCCGCGCAGGATCTGGACGGTGTCCTCGACGCTGGGCTCGCCGACGAAGACCTGCTGGAAGCGGCGCTCCAGCGCGGGGTCCTTCTCGATCCGCTCGCGGTACTCGTCGAGGGTGGTGGCGCCGACCAGGTGCAGCTCGCCCCGCGCCAGCATCGGCTTGAGCATGTTGCCGGCGTCCATGGCGGAGTCGCCGCCGGCGCCCGCGCCGACGACGGTGTGCAGCTCGTCGATGAAGGTGATGATCTGGCCGCCGGCGTCCTTGATCTCCTCGAGGACGGCCTTGAGCCGCTCCTCGAACTCGCCGCGGTACTTCGCGCCGGCGACCATCGCCGCCAGGTCGAGGCTGAGCACCCGGCGGCCCTTGAGCGAGTCGGGCACGTCGCCGGCGACCACCCGCTGGGCGAGCCCCTCGACGACCGCGGTCTTGCCGACGCCGGGCTCGCCGATGAGCACCGGGTTGTTCTTGGTGCGGCGGCTGAGGACCTGGACCACGCGGCGGATCTCGGCGTCGCGGCCGATGACCGGGTCCAGGCGGCCCTCCTCGGCGGCGGCGGTGAGGTCCACGGAGTACTTCTCCAGCGCCTCGTACGTCGACTCGGCGTCCTCGCTGGTGACCCGGCGGTTGCCGCGGACCGAGACCAGGCCCTCCCGCAGCACCTCCTCGGTCAGGCCGGCGTCGAGCAGCACCTTGCGGGCCGGGCTCTCGACGCTCGCGAGCGCGATCAGCAGGTGCTCGGTGGCGACGTACTCGTCGTTCATGCCGCGCGCGAGCTCCATGGACTTGGCGAGCACGCGGGTCAGGGCGGCCGAGGCGGCGGGCTGCTGGACGGTCGCGCCGCTCGCGGTCGGCAGGGCGTCGCGCACGGCGGCGGCCTCGCGCACCAGCGCCGTGGCGTCCGCCCCGGCGCGGGTGACCAGCGCCGCGGTGGTGCCGCCCTCCTGGAGCAGCAGCGCCACCAGCAGGTGGGCGGGCTCGGTGGTGGAGTTGCCGGCCGTCGTCGCGGCGAGCTGCGCGGCCTCGATCGCCTCGCGGCTGCGGGTCGTGAACTTGTCGGCACCGAACTGGCTCATCGTCTCTCCTGTGGTCGTGCTTCCTCGCAGGACGGGTTCCCCGTCCACCTCTTCAACGTGCCAAGAGTTGAGTCTGTTCCACTCAACTCTGTGAGTCTAGGAGAACACCGGGCACGGCCCGGCGGGACCACCGGCACGGCACAATGGCCGCATGCCCGTGACCCGAGGATTCTTCGGCCGGCGCGACCGGCGCGAGCGCAGCCACCGGCTGCCGCCGGGGCAGTACGACGCCGGCGCCGACTGGCCGGTCCTGACCGCCGAGGCGACGCCCGTCATCCGCCCCGAGGACCACACGATGACCGTCGACGGGCTCGTCGAGCGGCCGACGACCTGGTCCTGGCCCGAGCTGCAGGCGCTGCCCGGGTCGTCGTACGCCGGGGACATCCACTGCGTCACCACCTGGTCGAAGCTCGGCACCCGGTTCGCCGGCGTCAGCGTGGACACCCTGCTCGAGGCCGCCGGCCCGCGCCCGGAGGCGGCGTACGTGATGGCGCACTCGACCACCGGCTACACCACCAACCTCCCGCTGGCCGACGTCACCGGCGGGCGGGCGTGGGTGGTCTGGGAGCACGAGGGCCGGCCGCTGCCGGTCGAGCACGGCGGGCCCGCCCGGCTGCTGGTGCCGCACCTGTACTTCTGGAAGTCCGCCAAGTGGGTCACCCGGCTGGAGCTGATGGCCCGCGACCGGCCCGGGTTCTGGGAGCAGAACGGCTACCACGACCGCGGCGACCCCTGGCTGGAGCAGCGCTACCAGGGCGACCCGTGACCACTGCTCCCGCCGGACCCTGGACCACCGGCCGGATCGCCGAGGTCGAGCGGCCCACCGACCGGCTGGTGCGGCTGCGGCTCGAGGTCGCCGACCGCGTCGACCACCTCCCGGGGCAGCACTACGTGGTCCGGCTGCGGGCGCCCGACGGCTACACCGCGCAGCGCTCGTACTCGGTCGCCTCCGACCCCGTCGACCCGCTGCTGGAGCTGATGGTCGAGTGCCTGCCCGACGGCGAGGTGTCCTCGTTCCTGCACGACGAGGCCCGGGTCGGGGACGTCCTGGAGCTGCGCGGCCCGATCGGCGGCTGGTTCACCTGGACCGGCGAGGTGCCGGCCATCGGGATCGCGGGCGGCTCCGGCGTGGTGCCCCTCGTCGCGATGCTGCGGTACGCCGACCGGCTCGGGCTCGCGGACCGGCTGCGGGTCGTCGCCGTCGGCCGGACGTACGCCGACCTGCCGTACGCCGCGGAGCTGGAGCGGCGCGGCGCGTTCCTGGCGCTCACCCGGGAGAACCACCACGACCGGGTGGCGCACCCGCCGTACCCCGACGAGCTCGCGCCGCTGGTCGACGGCGTGGAGCGGGCCTACGTCTGCGGGTCGGTCGGGTTCGCGTCGTTCGCGACCCGGCTGCTGGGCGAGGTGGGCGTCCTCGCCCGGACGATCCGGGTCGAGCAGTTCGGCGCGACCGGGTGACCGCTACGGTCTGCCCATGACCAGGGACCGTGAGACCGCCGAGGCCGAGCTCGTCTGGGGCACCGCGCAGCGACTGTGGGAGGAGACCGGCGCGCCGGTCACCGACACCACCATCGCCCACGAGAGCGGCATCGAGCTGGCGACGGTCCGCGAGTGGCTCGACCAGGCCGCCCTGCGGCTCGAAGTCACCCGGGACGGCGAGTCCCGCACCGTCCTCGCCCCGGTGCGCTGACCTCGCCCCTCGACCGGCGGCGTCAGCGGCCCCGGCGCCAGACCACGAGCGACTGCCCGGGGTCGGGACGGCGGAGCACGGGGAGCTTGCTGGGCGGGGCCTCGGCACGCCGGGCGGTCAGCGCCCGGCGCAGGGCGTCGCGGGTGGCGTCGAGCTCGGCCGCCAGCTCGCGGTTGCGCGCGGTGAGCGCCTCGACCCGGCTCTGCAGGTCGAGCACCCGGCGCACCCCCTCGATGCCGATGCCGGCCGAGGTGAGCTCGGAGATCTCCCGGAGCCGCTCGATGTCGCGCTGGGAGTAGCGCCGGCCGCCGCCCCCGGTGCGGCCCGGGGTGATCAGCCCGAGCCGCTCGTAGGTGCGCAGCGTCTGCGGGTGCAGCCCGCTGAGCTCGGCCGCCACGCTGATCACGAACACCGCGGCGTCCGGGCCGGGGCTCTCGAACGGGCGGCGCGGCATCAGGACCCGGCCTGCTCGAACAGGTTGGCCCGCAGCGGCGTGCCGGCCATCGCCTCCCGGTAGGCCTCGACGGCGGCCCGCGCCCGCTCCTGCAGGTGCGCGGGGACCTGCACCTTGACGGTGGCGAGCAGGTCGCCCCGGGTGCCGTCGGCGCGCGTCGAGCCCTTGCCGCGCACCCGGAAGGTGCGCCCGTCGGGCGTGCCAGCCGGCAGCTTGAGGGTCACCGGCGCCCCGCCGAGGGTGGGGATCTTCACCTCGGCGCCGAGCGCGAGCTCGTCGAAGGAGACCGGGACGTCGAGGGTCAGGTGGTCGTCCTTGCGGCCGAAGAGCCGGTGCGGGGTGACCTTGACGGTGATGTAGAGGTCGCCCGCGGGACCGCCGTTCTCCCCCGGCGCACCCTTGCCCCGCAGCCGGATCCGCTGCCCGTCCTTGACCCCGGCGGGGATCCGCGCCTGGATGGTGCGCGCGGACGACCCCCGGCCGGACCCGCCGCAGACCGGGCAGGGCTCGTCGTAGATCAGCTGCCGGCCGCCGCAGGTCGGGCAGGTCTCGTTCATCGAGAACCCGCCGCCGACCGACGCGACGACGTAGCCGGCGCCCTCGCACTCGGGGCACACCCGCGGCTTGGTGCCGGGCTTGCCACCGGTGCCGGAGCACTCCGAGCACGCGGCCTCGGAGGTCAGCCGCAGCGAGATCGTGACGCCGTCCATGGCGTCGGTGAAGCTGATCGTCGCCGTGCTCTCGACGTCCTGGCCCTTCTGGGCCCGGCGGGGCTGCTGCCGGCGGCCGCCGAAGCCGCCGCCGGCACCCCCGCCGAAGAGGTCGCCGAACATGTCGCCGAACCCGCCACCGCCGCCACCGGCGCGCTCGCGCAGCAGGTCCTCGAGGTTGAAGCCGCCGCCCCCGCCGGCCCCCGGGCGGAAGCCGCCCGGGCCGTGCAGGGACCGCAGCTCGTCGTACTTCTTGCGCTTGGCGGGGTCGCCCACCACGTCGTACGCCTCGGCGACCGCCTTGAACTTCTCGTGCTTGGCGGTGTCACCGGGGTGGGAGTCGGGGTGGTTGGCCCGCGCCAGCCGGCGGTAGGCCTTCTTGATCTCGTCGGCGGGGGCGTCCTTCTTGACACCCAGCTCCCCGTAGAAGTCCTTCTGGACCCAGTCGGCCCGGAAGCCGTCGTCGGTGCTCACGCGCGCACCCTCCTCTCCCTCGTCCTCGTACGTCGTCCGCTCACTCGCCGGCGGGTCACTCGCCGGCGGGCTCCGCCGGGTCGACCACCAGCACCTGCGCGGCCCGGAACACCCGGTCGCCGATGCGGTAGCCGGACTTGGCGATCACCTTGCAGGTGGTCACCGTGACCTCGGGGTCCTGGCCGATGTGGCTGAGCGCCTCGTGCAGGGCCGGGTCGAACGGGTCGCCCGGCGCGCCGAACTTGGTCAGCCCCAGCCCGGCGACGGCGCGCTCGAGCTGGTCGGCGACGGAGCGGAACCCGTCCTCGAGGGGGGCGTGCTTGCGGGCCCGGTCGATGGTGTCGAGCACCTCGGTGATCGGCGCGAGCGCGGCGTACGTCGCGTTCTGCTTGACCAGGTCGCGGTCGCGGTCGACCCGCCGCTTGTAGTTGAGGAACTCCGCCTGCAGTCGCTGCAGGTCGGCGGTCCGCTCCGCCAGCGCGGTCTCCAGCCGGGTGACCTCGTCGACCCCGCCGGCCTCGTCGACCAGCTCGGCCGGCGAGTCGGGGACGGCGGAGTCCGCCGCGTCCGCGGCCTCGACCTGCTCCTCGGCGACGGACCCCTCGGGGGCAGGAGCCGTCGGCTCCTGCCCCTCCGGTGCGACCTGCTCCTCGCGGGGCTCGGTCACTTGGTGCCGTCCTCGCCGGTCGTGCCCTCGGGCGCGTCGTCGACGATCTCGGCGTCGACGACGTCGTCGTCGGCCTCGCCCGTCGCGCCGGTGGCGCCGCCCGCAGCGGCCGAGTCGGCCTCGGCGGCGGCGTACATGGCCGCGCCCATCTTCTGGCTGGACTCACCCAGCTTGGTGATGCCGGCCTGCAGCTCCTCGGCGGAGGCCTCGGAGTTCTCCAGCGTGACCTTCAGCGCGTCGACGTCGGCCTGCACCTCGGTCTTCACGTCGTCCGGGATCTTCTCGCCGTTGTCGGCGAGGAACTTCTCGGTCGTGTAGACGAGCTGGTCGGCCTGGTTGCGAGCCTCGACCGCGGCCCGACGGCGAGCGTCCTCCTCGGCGTACTGCTCGGCCTCCTTGACCATCCGGTCGATGTCGTCCTTGCTCAGCGCCGAGCCGCCGGAGATCGTCATCGACTGCTCCTTGCCGGAGGCCTGGTCCTTGGCGTGGACCTGGACGATGCCGTTGGCGTCGATGTCGAAGGTGACCTCGATCTTCGGCACGCCGCGGGGAGCCGGCGGGAGCCCGGTCAGCTCGAAGTTGCCGAGCGGCTGGTTCTGCGCCCACATCTGGCGCTCGCCCTGGGCGACCTTGATCTCGACCGACGGCTGGTTGTCGTCCGCGGTTGTGAAGATCTCCGAGCGCTTGGTCGGGATCGTGGTGTTGCGCTCGATCAGCGTGGTCATCACGCCGCCCTTGGTCTCGATGCCGAGCGAGAGCGGGGTGACGTCGAGCAGCAGCACGTCCTTGACCTCGCCCTTGAGGACGCCGGCCTGGAGGGCGGCGCCGATGGCGACGACCTCGTCGGGGTTGACGCCCTTGTTGGGCTCCTTGCCACCGAGCAGGTCCTTGACGACCTCGCTCACGGCGGGCATCCGGGTCGAGCCGCCGACCAGCACGACGTGGTCGATCGCGGAGATGGGGACCCCGGCGTCCTTGAGGACGTTCTGGAAGGGGCCCTTGGTGCGGTCGAGCAGGTCGGCGGTCAACTTCTGGAACTCGCTGCGGGTGAGCTTCTCCTCGAAGTGCAGCGGGCCGGACTCGCCGTGGGTGATGTAGGGCAGGTGGATCGTGGTCTCCGAGGAGGAGGACAGCTCGATCTTCGCCTTCTCGGCGGCCTCCTGGAGGCGCTGCTTGGCGATCTTGTCGGCCCCGAGGTCGACGCCGTTGCCGTCCTTGAACTTCTTGATCATCCACTCCACGACGCGGGCGTCCCAGTCGTCACCACCGAGGTGGTTGTCGCCGGAGGTCGCCTTGACCTCCACGACGCCCTCGCCGATCTCCAGCAGCGAGACGTCGAAGGTGCCGCCGCCGAGGTCGAAGACGAGGATCGTCTGGTCGTCGCCCTTGTCGAGGCCATAGGCCAGCGCGGCCGCGGTCGGCTCGTTGACGATCCGGCTCACGTTGAGGCCCGCGATCTCGCCGGCCTCCTTGGTGGCCTGGCGCTGGGCGTCGGAGAAGTACGCCGGGACGGTGATCACCGCGTCGGTGACCGGCTCGCCGAGGTAGGCCTCGGCGTCCCGCTTGAGCTTCTGCAGCACGAACGCGCTGATCTGCTGCGGGGTGAAGTCCTTGCCGTCGATGGACTGCTTCCAGTCGGTGCCCATGTGGCGCTTGACCGAGCGGATGGTCCGGTCGACGTTGGTCACGGCCTGACGCTTCGCGACCTCGCCGACCAGCACCTCGCCGGACTTGGCGAACGCGACGACGGACGGGGTGGTGCGGGCGCCCTCCGCGTTCGCGATGACGGTGGGTTCGCCACCTTCGAGGACCGCGACGACGCTGTTCGTCGTACCGAGATCGATGCCGACCGCACGTGCCATGGTTGTTCTACCTCCGTGTTGGGGACTGCTGTGGTGACTGCGGGACAGGTCCAGCGGACCGATCCTGCGCCGCTGCGACGAGTCAAGCAAACAAGTTGAGTGCTCTCAACTCAAGTTTGCTCATAGGGGTCAACGGAGGGCGGGCCCGACTTGTTCCCGGGCCGGGCGGGGCTCTCGGCGAGGAACCGGCGCCGCGCCCGGAGGTCGCGCTCCACCGCGGCCGCGGCCGTCCGCAACAGCTCGGCCACCTCGGCGTGCCGCGCGCCGATCCGGAAGGTCGGGCCGGAGACCCCGAGGGCGGCGACCACGGCCCCCTCCGTGCCGCGCACCGGCACCGCGACGCCGTCGAGCCCGTCCTCCAGCTCGCCGCGGGTGACCGCGTAGCCCCGTTCGCGGGTGCGGTCCAGCTCGACGTCCAGGTCGGCATGGGTCGCCACCGACGACGGCGTGCGGACCTCGAGGCGGCCCGACGGGCGTCGTACCGCCCCCCAGGCGAGCAGCACCTTGCCGAGCGAGGAGCAGTGGCTCGGGACGTCGACGCCGACCCAGCTGACCGAGCCGAGGACGTAGCGGGCGTCGACCTGGTCGACGTGCACGACCCGGGAGCCGCGGGCGACCGCGAGGTTGACCGTCTCCCCCGTGGCCGCGGCGACGCCCTCGAGGTGGACGTGGGCGACCCGGGCCAGCTCCTCGACCCGGTCGAAGCGGGCGGCGTAGTCGGCGAACAGCCGGCCCCCGCGGTAGCCCGCGCCCTCGCGCTCCACCAGGCCGCCGCGCTCCAGGGCGCCGAGCAGCCGGGAGACCGTCGAGCGGGCGAGGCCGCTCGCGGCCACCAGCTCGGAGTACGACGGCGCCGCGTCGGCCTGCACGACGAGGCGCAGCAGCTCGGCGGCGCGGTCCACGGACTGGGTGCCGGTCATGCCCACATGGTAGATCAGGTGTTCCACATCATGGAACTGTTGTCGGCCACCGCCGTCACTGTCCTCGCAGGTCAGAGCGCCTGTGGGCAGCCCTGTTTCGGCCAGGTGAAATCGCGAACAGATCTCCGCGATGGCGTTGACAGGACTCCGCGCCGGCCGCACGCTCGTGTCATGCAGCACGTGTGCGCCCTGGCCGACGTCCCCACGGACGAGGGCCTGCGGATCGCCTCGGTCACGCCGCCGATCGCGGTCTTCCGCACCGAGGACGGCGAGGTCTTCGCCCTCGACGACACCTGCACCCACCAGGACGCCTCGCTCGCCGACGGCTGGGTCGAGGACTGCTGGGTGGAGTGCCCCCTGCACGGGTCCCGCTTCCACCTGCGCACCGGCGCCGTCGACGCACCGCCGGCCAAGCTGCCGGTCCGGACGCACCGCGTCGAGGTCCGCGACGGCGAGGTCTGGGTGGCCCTGTCCCTGCCTGACCTCCAGCCTGACCTCCAGGGAGTCCCCGATGAGCACTGACGCTCCGCCGGCCGCGAGCCTGATCCCGACCCTGCCCGGCTCGGCGTACGTCGACCCGGCCGTCTTCGACGCCGAGTGCGAGCGGATCTTCGAGGAGCTGTGGTTCTGCGCGGCCCGGGAGAGCGACCTGCCGAAGCCCGGCGCGTTCCGCACCGTCCAGGTCGGCCGCGAGTCGATCCTGCTGACCCGCTCGCGCCGCGGCGAGGTGCGGGCCTTCTACAACGTCTGCCGCCACCGCGGCGCGCGGATCTGCACCGAGGAGTCCGGCGAACGGGCCCGGTCCTTCCAGTGCTCCTACCACGCCTGGACCTACGACTTCGACGGCAAGCTGATCGCCGCCCCGAACCTCACCAAGATGCCCGACGTCGACCGGGACGAGCGTGGCCTGCACGCCGTCCACGTGCGCTCCTGGCTGGGCTACGTGTGGGTCTCGCTGGCCGAGTCGCCCCCGTCGTTCGAGGGCACCGTGCAGCGGGAGGTCGTCGACCGGCTCGGCACCCTCGACAACATCGCCGGGTACGACGTCGCGAACCTCGCCGTCGGCCGCCGGATCGTCTACGACGTCGCGGCCAACTGGAAGCTCATCGTCGAGAACTTCATGGAGTGCTACCACTGCGCGACGATCCACCCCGAGCTCACCGAGGTGCTGCCGGAGTTCGCCGACGGGCTGGCCGCGCAGTACTTCGTCGACCACGGCGCGGAGTTCGGCGCGGACGTCTCCGGCTTCACCGTCGACGGCTCCGCGGGCTTCGGCGTGATCCCGGGGCTGGCCGAGGACCGCGACCGGAAGTACTACGCGATCACCGTCAAGCCGCAGGTCTTCGTCAACCTGGTCCCCGACCACGTGATCTTCCACCGGATGTACCCGATGGCCGCCGACCGGACCGTCGTCGAGTGCGACTGGCTCTACCTCCCCGACGTCGTCGACTCCGGCCGCGACGTCACCGCCTCCGTCGAGCTCTTCCACCGGGTCAACAGCCAGGACTTCGAGGCCTGCGAGCGCACCCAGCCCGCCATGTCCTCGAAGCTGTACGCCGCCGGCGGCGTCCTGGTCCCCGCCGAGCACCACATCGCCGACTTCCACGACTGGGTCACGACGAAGCTGGCGTGATCGGAGTCCCCGGCGCACCTGGTACGCCGGCGGCTCCGGCGTCCGCGGCGAGGTCGCAGGTCGGTCCACACGCCGACGCCTGCCCCTGCCATCCCCTGCTCTGGAGGACCCGCGCCAGGCGCACGGCGGTGGCGCAGGGCCGCTCGTACACCTGCCACCAGCGCAGGCGCACGGTGATCCGGTCCGCGGCGAGGTCGTCCAGGTCCCGATCGGCGTCGCGCCCGCTCGCGACCCACGAGTCGTGCCCGGTCGCACCGTCCAGCTCGATGACGACCCCGAGTGCGACGTGCTCCAGGTCGCGGTACTCCGAACGGCCCGCGACCCGGCGTACGACCTGGTGGTCCGCGACGGGGAGGCCGTGGGGTCGCGCGACCCGCTCGAGGTAGCCGCGCTCCAGCACCGAGCAGGCGCCGGCGGCGAGATCCGCCAGCACGTCGCCGATGAACGCCCGCCGGCGCAGTCGGGGCCGGGCCTCGGACGCCTGCCGTAGTCGCTCGGGCGTCGTCCGTCGGGCGTTGACCTCGTCGGTGAGCACCCGGACGACCTCCACCTCGCTCCTCGCCCGGTGGGCGAGCTCCAGTGCGTTGTGCTCGGGTCGCAGCCTCGGTGGCGACGCGGTCCACCGCACCTTGTCCGCCAGAGCGACGACCCGATGGACACGGACGCCGGGGAGGGGAGCCACCCGCCTCGACTCGTCGATGGCCAGGTGGATCGGCCCGGCCTCGTCCGGCGTCGGAGCCGCCGACCCGAGGCACAACGCCGCCGGGCCGGCTGCAAGCGTGGCCGCCCACGCCCGCTGGAGCCAGGTCAGCGCACCGGTGTGGTCGACGAAGACGGACCGACCTACCGCAACGAGCTCCCGTCGGCGGACCAGGCGCTCGACGTCGTGCTTCGCCGCGCCCAGCTCACGGAGCTGGCGGCGCGTGACGACTCCCGACTGGGCGCGGAGCACCCGAGCGAGTCCGTCCCTGTCCAGAGCCATGCGGCACAGCCTGGCGCCGCACCGTCCGACCCGCATCCGCCCGGCGCCGGCCTGTGGAGGAGCGCGGAGCCTCCGACGTACCGGGCGCTCCGGAGACTCCGTTCTGTCCACGGAGTGCGCCGGGGCGGCTCCTCAGTCGAAGACGATGACGCGGGAGCGGTCCAGGAGCAGGCGGGACTCGGTGTGCCAGCGGACGGCCCGGGCGAGGACGCGGGCCTCGACGTCGCGGCCGGCCTGCACCATCTCCTCGGGGGTGGGGCGATGGTCGATGCGGATGACGTCCTGCTCGATGATCGGGCCCTCGTCGAGGTCGGCGGTGACGTAGTGGGCGGTGGCGCCGATCAGCTTCACGCCGCGCTCGTGGGCCTGGTGGTAGGGCTTGGCGCCCTTGAAGCTCGGCAGGAACGAGTGGTGGATGTTGATGATCCGGCCGTCGAGCTTGGCGCAGGTCTCGTCGGAGAGCACCTGCATGTAGCGGGCCAGGACCACCAGGTCGACCCGTTCGGACTCCACCAGCTCCAGCAGCCGCGCCTCGGCGTCGGCCTTGGTGTCCGGCGTGACCGGGACGTGGTGGAAGGGGACGTCGTACGTCGAGGTCAGCCGCTCGAAGTCGCGGTGGTTGGAGACCACCCCCGCGATGTCGACGTTCAGCGCGCCGGTGCTGTGCCGGAACAGCAGGTCGTTGAGGCAGTGCCCGAAGCGCGAGACCATGATCAGCGTGCGGTACGGCGCGTCCGCGGCCACCAGCTGCCACGACATCGCGTGGGCCTGGGCGATCGCGACGAAGGAGCCGCGCAGCGACGCGACGTCGACGCCCTCGGCGCGGAACTCCACCCGCATGAAGAACCGGCCGTTGACCGGGTTGTCGAACTGCTGGGAGTCGGTGATGTCGCCGCGGTGGGCCACGACCCAGCCGGCGACGGCGTGCACCAGGCCGACGTGGTTGTCGCAGGCGAGCGTGAGCACGTAGCGGTCCGGACCGGCTCTCATGCTGCCAGCCTGACCGAGGCGTTGCGCCCCTCGCAAGTCGTTGCGTAGTGTGCAACGACATGGGCACCGTGCAGTCCGTGGACCGGGCACTGAGGATCCTCGACATCCTGGCACGCGACGGCGAGGCCGGGGTCACCGAGATCGCCGGCCACCTGGGCGTGCACAAGTCCACCGTGTCCCGGCTCATCGACTCCCTCGAGGAGCGTGACCTCGTCGAGCAGCTCGACGGGCGCGGCAAGTACCGGCTCGGCATCGGCATCCTGCGCCTCGCCGGGGCCACGACGGCCCGGCTCGACGTGGTCCAGGAGGCCCGCTCGGTCGCCAAGGCGCTGGCGGCGAGCACGGCCGAGACCGTCAACATCGCGGTCCTCTCCGAGGGCGCCGCGCTGTACGTCGACCAGGTGGCCACCGCCGGCGCGCCCCAGTCGCACAACTGGGTGGGCCAGCGGATCCCGCTGCACGCGACCTCCAACGGCAAGGTGCTGCTCGCCGGCCTCAGCGACACCGAGGCGCGGGCGACCCTCGGCCGCACGCTGGCGTCGTACACCGCGAACACCGTCACCGACCCGGCCGCCCTGGTCGCCCAGCTCGCCGAGGTCCGCGAGCAGGGGTACGCGGTGGTCGTCGACGAGCTGGAGCACGGCCTCAGCGCCGTGGCGGCGCCGATCCGCAACGCCCACGGCGACGTGGTCGCGTCGTTCTCGGTCTCCGGGCCGACCTTCCGCTTCGGCGGCCCCGAGCTCGCGAAGGCCACCGAGGCCGTGGTCGAGCACGCACGGGAGGTGTCGCACCGGCTGGGCTGGCAGGAGGCGCCGCCGGGGTCCAGAACGTTCCACCACCGTGATTCCCGTGAAACGTAAGGTTGCTTATAATGCTACTTGTTGCGTCATCCGCAACACCGAGCAGAGGGCGGACTGTGGCCGATCTGTTTGTCGACGGGACCTGGCGCGAGGCGCTGGGCGGAGGCACGCGGGAGATCCGCTGCCCCGCTGACGCCCGCCCGGTGCGCGTGGTCAGCGAGGGCGCGGCCGCGGACGTCGACGTCGCGGTGACCGCGGCCCGCCGGGCCTTCGATACCGGCCCGTGGCCGCGGACCCCGGCGCCCGAGCGGAGCGCGCTGCTGCACCGGGTCGCCGACCTGCTCGAGCGCGACGTCGCCGAGGTGGCTCGCCGCGAGTCCCTCGACACCGGCAAGCGCCTGGTCGAGTCGGAGTACGACGTCGCCGACGTCGTCAGCGTCTTCCGCCACTTCGCGGGGCTCGCGGGCGCCGAGGCCGGCCGGGTCGTCGACACCGGCCGCAGCGACGTGATCAGCAAGGTGGTCCACGAGCCGGTCGGCGTCTGCGCGCTGATCACGCCGTGGAACTACCCCCTCCTGCAGACCGCCTGGAAGGTCGCCCCGTGCCTGGCGACCGGCAACACGTTCGTCCTCAAGCCGAGCGAGCTCACCCCCAGCACCGCGCTGTGGCTGATGGACGCCCTGAGCGAGGCCGGGCTGCCCGCCGGTGTCGCCAACCTGGTCCTCGGTGACGGCGCCGGCGTCGGCGCACCGTTGACCGAGCACCCGGGGGTCGACCTGGTCTCCTTCACCGGCGGCCTCTCCACCGGCAAGAGGGTGATGGCCGCCGCGTCCGGCACGGTCAAGCGGATCGCCCTGGAGCTCGGCGGCAAGAACCCCAACATCGTCTTCGCCGACGCCGACCTCGAGGTCGCGCTCGACCTGGCCCTGGCCGCGGTCTTCCTGCACTCCGGCCAGGTCTGCTCGGCCGGCGCCCGGCTGCTGGTCGAGGAGAGCGTCCACGACGACTTCGTCGCGCAGCTCGTCGAGCGCGCGGGCCGGATCCGGCTCGGCGGGCCGTTCGACGACGCGGCCCAGTCCGGTCCGCTGATCAGCGCTGCCCACCGCGAGAAGGTCGAGGCGTACGTCGCCGCCGGGCTCGCCGAGGGCGCCCGGCTGCTGCTCGGCGGCGAACGGCCCGAGGGGCCGGCGTACGAGCAGGGCTTCTACTACCGGCCCACGATCCTGGGCGACTGCCACAGCGGCATGAGCGTGGTGCAGGAGGAGTCGTTCGGCCCGGTGCTGACGATCGAGACCTTCCGCGGGGACACGGCCGAGGAGGTCGAGGACGCCGCGGTCCGGCTCGCCAACGACAGCATCTACGGCCTCGCCGGAGCGGTGTGGACCCAGGACGCCGGGCGCGCGGAGCGGGTCGCCGCCCGGCTGCGGATGGGCACGGTGTGGATCAACGACTACCACCCGTACGTCGCCCAGGCCGAGTGGGGCGGCTACAAGCAGTCCGGCATCGGCCGCGAGCTCGGGTCGGGGGGACTGGCGGAGTACCGCGAGACCAAGCACGTCTGGCACAACGTCAAGCCGGTCGCCCAGAATTGGTTCGGCTGATGCAGCCGGCGTACGACGTCGTGATCGTGGGCGGTGGGTCCGCCGGCTCGGTGCTGGCCAACCGGCTCAGCGCCGATGGCACCACCCGCGTGCTCGTGCTCGAGGCCGGCCGCAGCGACGTCCGGCTGGACCCGTTCATCCACATGCCGGCCGCGCTGCCGTTCCCGATCGGGAACCCGCTCTACGACTGGCGCTACCGCTCGGAGCCCGAGCCGCACCTCGACGGGCGGCGGATCTACCACGCGCGGGGCCGGGTGCTCGGCGGATCGAGCTCCATCAACGGGATGATCTTCCAGCGCGGCAACCCGCTCGACTTCGAGCGCTGGGCGGCCGACGCGGGGATGAAGGAGTGGGACTACGCCCACTGCCTGCCCTACTTCAAGCGCCTGGAGACCCGTCTTGTCGAGGACGGCCACGCCGGCGCCGACGCCTGGCGCGGCGGCTCCGGGCCGCTGGTGCTGGAGCGCGGGCCCGCGACCAACCCGCTGTTCGGGGCGTTCCTCGAGGCCGTGCAGCAGGCCGGCCACCCCCTGACCGACGACGTGAACGGCTACCGCCAGGAGGGCTTCGCGCCGTTCGACCGCAACGTCCACCGCGGTCGCCGGCTGAGCGCCGCGCGCGCCTACCTGCACCCCGTGCGCAAGCGGCCCAACCTCACCGTCGAGACCCTCGCGCAGGTCACCGGCCTGCGCACCCGGGGCTCGAGGGTCACCGGCGTCGACTACGTGCGCGGGGTGGGCCGGCGCGGCGTACGTCGTCGGGTCGACGCGGGTGAGGTGATCCTCTGCGGCGGCGCGATCAACTCCCCCCAGCTGCTGCTCCTCTCCGGCATCGGACCGGCCGCCGAGCTGGAGGCGCTCGGCATCCCCGTGCTCGCCGACCTGCCCGGCGTGGGCCGCAACCTGCAGGACCACCTCGAGGTCTACGTCCAGCACGCGAGCAAGCAGCCGGTCTCGATCGGTCCGTGGCTCCGGCACCGCCACAAGCCGCGGATCGGCGCGGAGTGGCTCTTCCTGCGCCGTGGCGTCGGGGCGTCCAACCACTTCGAGGCCGGTGGCTTCATCCGCTCCAACGAGCAGGTCGACTACCCCAACCTGATGTTCCACTTCCTGCCCATCGCCATCCGGTACGACGGGTCGCGGCCGGCCGCCGACCACGGCTACCAGGTGCACATCGGACCGATGTACTCCGACGTGCGCGGCAGCCTGACCCTGAAGAGCCGGGACCCGTTCGAGCACCCGGCGCTGCGGTTCAACTACCTCTCCACCGAGACCGACCGCCGCGAGTGGGTCGAGATGGTCCGGGCGGCGCGGCACATCCTCGAGCAGCCGGCGTTCGCGGCGTTCAGCGCGGGCGAGCTGTCGCCGGGACCGGACGTCCGGACCGACCAGGAGATCCTCGACTGGGTGGCCCGGGACGCGGAGACCGCGCTGCACCCCTCCTGCACGGCGCGGATGGGCATCGACGGCGACAGCGTGCTGGACCCGGGGTCGCTGCGGGTGCACGGCCTGGAGGGGCTGCGGGTCGTCGACGCCTCCGCGATGCCGTACGTCACCAACGGCAACATCTACGCACCTGTGATGATGCTGGCAGAGAAGGCGGCCGACCTGATCGCCGGCAACGAGCCGCTGGCGCCCCTGCACGTGCCGTTCTACCGCCACCGTGACGGATCACCGCTGCACCCGCCCGGGGACCCCCGCAACCGCACCGAGGAGCCCGCATGACCGAGCCCGCCCTGCGCGTCGACGGACTGTGGAAGATCTTCGGTCCGCGCGCGGAGAAGATCCTCGGCACCCCGGACGCCGACCTCGGCCGGACCGAGCTGAAGGCGAGGACGGGGTGCGTCGCCGCCGTCAAGGACGTGTCCTTCGAGGTCGCTCCCGGCGAGGTGTTCGTGGTCATGGGCCTCTCCGGCTCCGGCAAGTCCACGCTGGTGCGCTGCCTGACCCGGTTGATCGAGCCGACGGCCGGCGCGATCACCCTCGACGGGCGGGACGTCGTCGCGGCCTCCGAGGCCGAGCTGCGCGACCTGCGCCGCCACAAGGTCTCGATGGTCTTCCAGCACTTCGGCCTGCTGCCGCACCGGCAGGTCCTCGACAACGTCGCGTACGGCCTCGAGGTCCGCGGCGTCAAGAAGACCGCGCGGCACGCGAGGGCCCAGGAGCTGGTCGACCTGGTCGGCCTCACCGGCAACGAGCGCTCCTACCCCGACCAGCTCTCCGGCGGGATGCAGCAGCGGGTCGGCCTGGCCCGGGCGCTGGCCAACGACCCCTCGATCCTGCTCTTCGACGAGCCCTTCTCGGCGCTCGACCCGCTGATCCGCCGCGACATGCAGGACGAGGTCGTGCGCCTGCAGGCCGAGCTGCAGAAGACCGCCGTGTTCATCACCCACGACCTCAACGAGGCGCTGCGGCTCGGCGACCGGATCCTCATCATGCGCGACGGCGAGGTCGTCCAGGTCGGGACGCCGGCCGAGATCGTCGCCCGGCCGGCTGACGACTACGTCCGCGACTTCGTCAGCGACGTGCCGCGCTCGCACGTGCTCACGCTCGAGTACGTCATGCGCCCGCCCGAGCCGACCGACTCGCTCGAGGGCCCGGTGATGGCCCCCGACGTCGTCGTACGACAGGCGGCGCGCGCCGCGCTGGCCTCGGAGCATCCCGTCCAGGTGGTGCGCGACGGCGAGCTGGTCGGCATCGTCGACGACGACGCGATCCTGCGGGTCGTCGTCGCGGAGGAGGCCGTCACCGCATGACCTCCACGCTCGAGCGACCCGCTCCCCCGCGCACCGCGCCGCCCGCTCCGACCGAGCGGCGCTCCGTGCCGCGCTGGGTCTGGGCGCTCGGGGTGCTCGGCGTCTGGCTGGTCGTCTGGGCGTTCACCCAGGGTCAGGACACGCTCTCGCTGCCGGGTCGCGAGCACACCGACCTCCACGACTCGCTCACCGACTTCCGCGACACCGTGCTCGCCAGCCGCGACACCAACCCGCTGATCCAGCTGACCTACCAGCTGGGCGACTGGTTCACCTCGGTGGTCGACCGGGCCCAGCGGCTGGTCTCGATCCCCGACTACCCGCGCCCGGTCCCGCAGCTCGGCTGGCTCGGCGTGACCGCCCTGGCGGCCTGGGTCGGGCTGGCGCTCGGCGGCTGGCGGATCGCGGTCCTGGTGGCCGCGTCGTTCCTGTCCTTCGGCGCCTTCGGCTACTGGTCCGACGCGCTCGACCTGCTCATCGTCACGTTCGTCGCCGTCGCGGCCTCGGTGCTGATCGGGCTCCCGCTCGCGGTGCTCTACGGCACCGGCGGGCGGTCGGTCCGGGCGGTCATCACCGGCGTCCTGGACGCGATGCAGACGATGCCCACCTTCGTCTACCTGCTGCCGGTCGTGCTGTTCTTCGGCATCGGCGCCGCCGGGGCGGTGGTGTGCACGCTGGTCTACGCCCTGCCGCCCATCATCCGGATCGCGGGCCACGGGATCCGGTCGGTCTCCGGGACCACGATCGAGGCGACCGACTCCGTCGGCCAGACCCGGTGGCAGCGGCTCACCAAGGTCCAGCTCCCGATGGCCCGCGCGACCATCGTCGTCGGCCTCAACCAGACGATCATGGCGGCGCTCTCGATGGCGACCATCGCGTCGTACGTCGACGGGCCCGGGCTCGGGCAGCCGGTGCTCTCGGCACTCACCCGCCTCGACGTCGGTGGCGCGTTCGTGCCCGGGATGCTGATCGTGGTGATGGCCGTGATGCTCGACCGCACCACCACCGCGGCCAGCGAGCGCCCCGAGAAGCTCGCCCGGGCGGGCGCCGACCCGCGCCTGCGGCGCATCGTGCTCGCCGTCGCGGCGGTCGGTGCCGCCGTCGCCGTGTGGGCCTCGCGCTACTTCCCCTCGGCCGCGGAGTTCCCCGAGCTGACGTGGGGCCGCACCGTCGCCGACGGCGTCGACCGCTTCTTCACCTGGTTCCTCGACACCTTCGGCGGTGCGACGCAGGCCTTCAAGGACGCGATCAGCACCGTCCTGCTGAACCCG
This sequence comes from Nocardioides dongkuii, assembly GCF_014127485.1. Lineage (NCBI taxonomy): Bacteria > Bacillati > Actinomycetota > Actinomycetes > Propionibacteriales > Nocardioidaceae > Nocardioides > Nocardioides dongkuii. The sequence continues at coordinate 3,920,450 of NZ_CP059903.1, forward strand.
CTGCAGGCGCTCCTCGGCGAGTCGCCGTGGTGGCTCGCCGGCGCCGCGATCCTCGCCCTGGCTGCCGTCTTCGGTGGCCGGCGCGCCCTGCTCCCGACCGTGCTCTGCCTGGCCGGCATCCGGTTCCTCGACCTGTGGCACGACACCATGCTCACCTTGACGATGACCCTGGTCGGCACCCTGCTGGTCGTCGTCCTGGCCGTGGTGCTGGGGGTCTGGATGGCCCGCAGCCACCGGGTCGACGTGGCCCTGCGACCGCTGCTCGACGCCGGCCAGACCATCCCCCCGTTCGTCTACCTGATCCCGGTGCTGGCGCTCTTCGGGACCTCCCGCTTCACCGCGATCGTGGCGGGCGTCGTGTACGCCGCCCCGGTCGCCGTCAAGCTCGTCGCCGACGGGGTCAAGGCCGTCTCGCCGACCACCCTCGAGGCGTCGCGGTCGACGGGCGCGACGACCTGGCAGGAGATCACCAAGGTGCAGCTGCCGATGGCGCGCGGCTCCCTCGTGCTTGCCGCCAACCAGGGCCTGCTCTACGTGCTGGCCATGGTCGTCATCGGCGGCCTCGTCGGCGCCCAGGCCCTCGGCTACGACGTCGTCCTCGGCTTCTCCCGCTCCGAGGAGTGGGGGAAGGGCGCGGCCGCCGGGCTCAGCATCGTGCTGCTCGGGATCATGATCGACCGGATCGCCCGGGCCTCGGCCCGCGACGTCTAGTCATACCCAGTCACTCGGGAGAGACGTGACCACGCGACACCAACCCAGCAAGGAGAAGAAATTGCGGAAGTCAGGAAAGCGGGTGGCCGGCCTCGCCTCGGTTGCCGCGTGCGTGACCCTCACCCTCGCCGGCTGCGGCGGCAGCTCGATCGACGACGAGACGAAGGCCAACGAGTCACAGCCCGACGGCGGTGACTGCGGGGACCTCAACCTCGCGGTCAACCCGTGGGTCGGCTTCGAGGCCGACGCCTACGTCGTCGGGCACGTCGCGGAGGCCGAGCTGGGCTGCAAGGTCAACTACCGCGAGCTGAAGGAGGACGTCTCCTGGCAGGGCTTCGGGACCGGGCAGGTCGACGTGGTCATCGAGGACTGGGGCCACCCGGACCTCGAGAAGAAGTTCTTCGAGGGGACCGGCGACGGCAGCGCGACCGACTTCGGCCCGACCGGCAACGTCGGCGTCATCGGCTGGTACGTCCCGGCGTGGCTCGCCGAGGAGCACCCCGACATCCTGGAGTGGGAGAACCTCAACAAGTACGCCGAGGAGTTCGCCACCTCCGAGTCCGGCGACCAGGGCCAGTTCCTCGGCGCCGACCCGTCGTTCGTGCAGTTCGACGAGGCGATCGCCAGCAACCTCGACCTCGACTTCAAGGTCGTCTTCTCCGGCAGCGAGGCCGCCAGCATCACGGCGTTCCAGCAGGCCGAGAAGAACAAGGAGTTCCTGATCGGCTACTTCTACGAGCCGCAGTGGCTCTTCGCCGAGGTGGACCTCGCCAAGGTCGCGCTGCCGCCGTACGAGGAGGGCTGCCAGGACGACCCGGCGAAGGTCGCCTGCGACTACCCCGAGACCGAGCTGAAGAAGATCGTCTCCACCTCGTGGGTGGAGGAGGACAGCCCGGCGGTCGGCCTGGTCCAGAACTTCCAGTGGACCAACGACGACCAGAACCTGGTCGCGAAGTACATCTCCCAGGACGGCATGTCCGCCGAGGACGCCGCCGCCAAGTGGGTCGAGGACAACCCCGACAAGGTCGAGGCCTGGCTGGCCTGAGCTCACGCCCTCGCTGGTTGAGCAGCGAAGGACGAAGTCCTGAGCGTTGTCGAAACCCCCGCAGCCCACCCGCGATGTCGGGCTACGGGGGTTTCGACACGGTTGCTAGCGCAACCTGCTCAACCACCGGTGCCGGTGGTTGAGCAGCGAAGGACGAAGTCCTGAGCGTTGTCGAAACCCCCGTAGCCCACGTGCGACGTCGGGCTGCGGGGGTTTCGACACGGTTGCTAGCGCAACCTGCTCAACCGCCAGTACCGGTGCTAGCGCAACCTGCTCGACCACCGGTAGGCTTGTTGCACATCGTGATCTTGGTTGCGCACAGCGCAACTGATCGGAGGGCGTCGTGGGCGGACCCAAGGTCGTCGTGATCGGGGCCGGCGTGGTGGGGGCGGCGCTGGCCGACGAGCTCACCGAGCGCGGGTGGACCGACGTGACGGTGGTCGACGCGGGCCCGATCCCGCACACCGGAGGCTCCTCGACCCATGCGCCCGGGCTGGTCTTCCAGACCAACGGATCGCGGATGATGACCGAGCTGGCGACGTACACGGTCGAGAAGCTGGTCTCGCTGTCCACCGACGAGGGGCCGTGCTTCCTCCAGGTCGGCGGCCTCGAGGTCGCCACCAGCCCCGACCGGCTCCGGGAGCTGCACCGGCGAGCCGGCTGGCTGGCCGCCCACGGCGTACCTGCCCGGATCCTGACCCCCGCGGAGTGCGTCGCGCAGCACGACCTGCTCGACCCGGCGGTCGTGCTCGGCGGCCTGCTCACCCCCACCGACGGGCTCGCCAAGGCGGTCCGCGCGGTCGACGCGCAGACCCGCCGGGCGGCCGAGCGGGGCGCGACGCTGCGCCCCGGCACCGAGGTGCTGGACGTGCTCGTCGAGGACGGTCGGGTCGTCGGGGTCGAGACGAGCGCAGGCCACATCGACGCCGAGGTCGTGGTCTGCTGCGCCGGAATCTGGGGGCAGAAGATCGCCGCCATGGTCGGCCTCGACCTGCCGCTGACCCCGCTGGAGCACCAGCTGGTGCGCACCACCCCGGTGCCGGCGCTGGCCGGCCAGACCGAGGAGGTACGCCGGCCGATCCTGCGCCACCAGGGCGCGGACCTCTACTACCGCGACGACCACGACCGCCAGGTGATCGGCTCCTACGCGCACCGCCCGATCCCGGTCGCGGTCGCGGACTTCGACGACTGGGGCGGACCCGTGATGCCCAGCGTCCGGCCGTTCACCCCCGACGACTTCGAGGGCCCGTGGAAGGACTCGCAGGCGCTGCTGCCGGCCCTGGCCGAGTCGGGCGTCGAGTCGGGCATCAACGGGATGTTCTCCTTCACCACCGACGGCGCCCCGCTGATCGGCGAGAGCCCGGACGTCGCGGGCTTCTGGGTCGCCGAGGCGGTCTGGGTGACCCACTCCGCCGGCGTCGGGCGCGCGGTGGCCGAGCTGCTGGTCGACGGCGTCCCGACCACCGACCTGCACGAGGCGGCCCTGGGCCGCTTCGAGGCACACCAGCGCGGGCCGGCGTACGTCCTCGAGCGCGACCAGCAGAACTTCGCCGAGGTGTACGACGTCCTGCACCCGCTCCAGCCGATGGCGTCGCCGCGACCGCTGCGGCTCTCGCCGTTCCACCGCCGCCAGGAGGAGCTCGGCGCCTACTTCCTCGAGGCGAACGGCTGGGAGCGACCGCAGTGGTACGCCGCCAACGCCTCGCTGCTGGACGAGTACACCGTCCCCACCCCCGGCGACTGGGCGAGCCGCTACTGGTCCCCGATCGCCGGCGCGGAGGCGCTCGCGACCCGCGAGCGGGTGGCGATGTACGACATGACCGCGCTGAAGCGGATCGAGGTGGCCGGCCGCGGCGCGACCGACTTCCTGCAGGGCCTGGTGACCGGCAACGTGGCGACCTCGGTCGGCAGCGTGACGTACTGCCTGCTGCTCGACCCGCGCGGCCGGATCCGCAGCGACGTGACGGTGGCCCGGCTGAGCGCGCCGCCCGGCCAGCAGCGCTACCAGGTGGGCGCGAACGGCAACCTCGACCTCGCCTACCTCCAGGAGCGGGCGCCGGCCGACGTGTTCGTCCACGACCTCACGCCCGGCACCTGCTGCGTCGGGCTGTGGGGCCCGCGGGCGCGCGAGGTGGTCCAGAGCGTGTCCACCGACGACTGGTCGAACGACGGCGTGAAGTACTTCCGCGGCATCGAGGCGCACGTCGGGATGGTGCCGGTGACCGCGCTGCGGCTCTCCTACGTCGGCGAGCTCGGCTGGGAGCTCTACACGACCGCCGACCTGGGCCAGAAGCTCTGGGACACCCTCTGGGCGGCCGGGCAGGAGCACGGGATCGTCGCGGGCGGCCGGGCCGCGTTCACCAGCCTGAGGCTGGAGAAGGGGTACCGCTCCTTCGGCGCCGACATGACGTGGGACCACACGCCCGCCGAGGCCGGGCTGTCGTTCGCGGTCAAGACGGCCAAGGAGGCGTTCGTCGGCAAGTCCGCGCTGGCGGCGCTGGGCGAGCCCACGAGGAAGCTGGTCTGCCTCACCTCCCCCGACCCGCAGGCGGTCGTGATGGGCAAGGAGCCGGTCCTCCACGGGGGCGAGCCGGTCGGCCACGTCACCAGCGCCGCCTGGGGCTTCACCGTCGAGCGGGCGATCGCCTACGCGTGGGTGCCGGCCGGGCTGAGCACGCCCGGCACCGAGGTCGAGGTCGGCTACTTCGACCAGCGGCTGCCGTACGTCGTCACCGAGGAGCCGCTCTTCGACCCGGCGATGACCAGGCTGCGCGGATGAGGCCCGCCCCTCGGCTCCCCGAGCATCCCGACTTCCTCTGGTCGGACGCCCCGCCGAAGAAGGCCTACGACGTCGTGGTCGTCGGCGGTGGCGGGCACGGCCTGGCGACGGCGTACCACCTCGCCAAGGACCACGGCATCACCGACGTGGCGGTCCTGGAGAAGGGCTGGCTGGCCGGCGGCAACATGGCCCGCAACACCACGATCATCCGCTCCAACTACCTCTGGGACGAGAGCGCCGGCATCTACGAGCACTCCCTGAGGCTGTGGGAGACGCTGGAGGAGGAGCTCGGGACGTCGGTGCTGTTCAGCCAGCGCGGCGTGCTCAACCTCGCCCACAGCCTCCCCGACATCCGCGAGGGAAAGCGCCGGGTCAACGCCAACCAGCTCAACGGCCTGGACGCGCAGTGGCTGACGCCGGAGGAGATCGGCCGGCTCGTCCCGATCCTCGACGTCACCGACCGGCCGCGGCACCCGGTGCTCGGCGGCACCTTCCAGCCGCGCGCCGGCATCGCCAAGCACGACCACGTCGCCTGGGGCTACGCCCGGGCCGCGCACGCGCTCGGCGTCGACATCATCCAGGGCTGCGAGGTCGGCGGCTTCGTGACCGACGGCGACCGGGTCACCGCCGTCGAGACCTCCCGCGGCCGGATCGGGCTGGGCCGGCTCGCCCTGTGCGCGGCCGGGCACTCCTCCGTGCTGGCCGACCTGCTCGGCGTCCGGCTCCCCGTGCAGAGCCACCCGCTGCAGGCGCTGGTCTCCGAGCTGCTGGAGCCGGTGCTGGACACGGTCGTGATGTCGAACGCCGTGCACGTCTACGTCTCCCAGGCGCACAAGGGCGAGCTGGTGATGGGCGCCGGCGTGGACCCGCAGGTCGGCTACGGCCAGCGCGGGTCCTTCCACGTGATCCAGGACCAGATGGCCGCGGCCGTCGAGCTGTTCCCGATCTTCGCGCGCGCCCACGTGCTGCGCACCTGGGCCGGCATCGTCGACGTCACCCCCGACGCCTCGCCGATCATCGGGCACCTGGACGGGTGGGCGAACGCCTACCTCAACTGCGGCTGGGGCACCGGCGGCTTCAAGGCCACGCCCGGGGTCGGGTCGGTGTACGCCGCCACGGTCGCCCGCGAGCACCCCCACCCGCTGGCCGAGCCGTTCGCGCTGGACCGCTTCGTCACCGGCCGGCTGATCGACGAGCACGGCGCGGCCGCGGTGGCGCACTGATGAAGGCACCGCGATGATCCGGGTCCCCTGCCCGCACTGCGGCGAGCGCGACGAGACCGAGTTCCACTACGGCGGCCAGGCCGGGGTGGCCTACCCCGCGGACCCGAGCGCGCTCGACGACGTCGCGTGGTCGTCGTACCTCTTCGTGCGGAGCAACCCGCGGGGCTGGCTGCGGGAGCGCTGGTTCCACGGCGCCGGCTGCCGGCGCTGGCTGACCGTGGAGCGGCACACCGTCACCGACGAGATCAGGAGTCCCTCGTGAGCCGGCGTCTCGACCATGGCGGCACCCGGATCGACCGCTCCCGCCCGGTGCGCGTGACCGTCGACGGCCAGGAGCTCGCGGCGTACGCCGGCGACACCCTGGCCTCCGCGATGCTCGCCGCCGACCTGCCGCTGGTCGCCCGCGGCATCTACTCCGGCCGTCCTCGCGGCATCGTCGGCGTCGGCGCCGAGGAACCCCACGCCTGGGTGCAGGTGCTCTCGGGCGGCGGCGAGCCGATGGTGCAGGCCACGCTGCTGGAGGTGTACGACGGCCTCGCGGTCGAGCGGCTCGCGGGCCGGGGCCGCCTGCCCCTCGATCCGGAGAGCGACCGCCACGACACGCTGTTCTCGCACTGGGAGGTCGTGGTGGTCGGCGGCGGGGCGGCCGGGCGGCGCGCGGCGGCCCAGGCCGCGGCGGCGGGCGCGGGGCGGGTGCTGCTCGTCGACGACCAGCCCGCCCTCGAGCACCTCGACGGCGTCACCGTGCTGGCCCGCACCACCGTCACCGGGCTCTACGGCCACGGCCGCCTGGTCGCCGTCGAGCGGCTTCCCGCGACCGGGCAGATCGGCGGGGCCCGACTGCACCACCTCCAGGCCGGGCGGGTCGTGCTCGCCACCGGCAGCCAGGAGCGCCCGCTGGCCCTCGAGGACGGTGACCGCCCCGGGGTGATGCTGGCCTGCGCGGCGGCCGACCACCTGCGCCGGTACGCCGTCCTGCCCGGCGAGCGCGCGGTCGTCTGGGCCGCCCACGACCCCGGCCTGCACGCCGCCATCGAGCTGGCCGACGGGGGCGTCGAGGTGCTGGCCGTGCTCGACGTCCGCGACGAGATGGGCGAGCCGCTCGCCGCGGCGTTCGCCGCCCGCGGGATCCCGGTCCACCTGGGCGCGGAGGTGACCGGCACCGACGGCACCGACGACGGCCGGCTCAACCGCGTGCACACCAGCGCTGGCTCGTACGACGCCGACCTGCTCGCGGTCAGCGGCGGCGCGGACCCGGCGGTCCAGCTGTGGAGCCACGCCGGTGGGCGGACCCGGTGGTCCGACGAGGTGGCGGGCTTCGTGCCGCTGCCCGGCCCCGAGGGCCGGGTGAGCATCGTCGGCGCGGCCGCGGGCGAGCTCGGGGGCCCGCGGCCGACGTACCTCGCTCCCGCGACGCACTTCCGCTCCTCGGTCGGCGACCCCGAGCGGGTCTTCCTCGACCCGCACCGCGACGCGACCCTGCACGACCTGCGCCGCGCGCACACCGCCGGGCTGACCAGCGTCGAGCACGTCAAGCGGTTCACGACCATCGGCACCGGCGCGGACCAGGGCCGCGGCTCCGGGGTGCTGAGCGTGGGGGTGCTCGCGCAGGAGCTCGGCCTCCCGGTGGGCGAGGTCGGGACGACGACGTACCGGCCGCCGTACCTCCCGCTCTCCTTCGGGCTGCTCGCGGGCCGCAACCGCGGCGAGCTCTCCGACCCGGTCCGGCTCTCGCAGCTGCACGACCGGGTGGCGCACGCGCCGATGGAGAACGTCGGGCAGTGGAAGCGGCCGTGGTTCTTCCCCGCGGCGGAGGAGACGCTCGACGACGCGGTCGCCCGCGAGGTGCGGGCCGTGCGCACCGGCGTCGGGATGATGGACGCCTCGACGCTCGGCAAGATCCTGCTGCAGGGCACCGACGTCGGCGTGCTGCTCGACCGGGTCTACACCAACCTGTTCTCGACGCTGAAGACCGGCAAGGTGCGGTACGGCGTGATGTGCGGCCCCGACGGCATGGTGATCGACGACGGCACCACGGCCCGGCTCTCGGAGACGGAGTGGCTGATGTCGACCACCACCGGCAACGCGGCCACGGTCCTCGACGCGCTCGAGGAGTGGCACCAGACCGAGTGGCCCGAGCTCGACGTGACGATGACGTCGGTGACCGACCAGTGGTCGGTGGTCGCCGTGGCCGGCCCGCGCTCGCGCGAGGTGGTCGCCGCGCTCGCGCCCGGGCTGGACTGCTCGGCCGAGGCGTTCGGCTTCATGGAGTGGCGCTCCACCCACGTGGCCGGGATCCCGGCGCGGGTCATGCGGATCTCGTTCTCGGGCGAGCTGGCCTTCGAGCTGAATGTCCCGAGCTGGTGGGGCGCGGCGCTGTGGGACGCGGTCGCGCAGGCCGGGGCGGCGTACGGCATCACGCCGTACGGCACCGAGACGATGCACGTGCTCCGCGCCGAGAAGGGCTTCCCGATCGTGGGCCAGGACACCGACGGCACCGTGACGCCGTACGACCTCGGCCTGGGGTGGGCGGTCTCGAGGAAGAGGGCCGACTTCGTCGGCAAGCGCTCGCTGGCCCGGGCCGACGCCCAGCGCCCGGACCGGCGGCACCTGGTCGGCCTGAGGCCCGTCGACGGCACCTCGCGGATCGTCGAGGGGGCCCAGCTGGTCGCGCACGGCGCCGACCTGATGGCGTACCCCGTGCCCATGGCCGGGCACGTCACCAGCGCCTACCCCGCCGGGCACGACGGGCGCCCGTTCGCGCTCGCGCTGCTCGACGGCGGCCGGGACCGGATCGGCGAGGTGCTCGACGCCGTCGACGACCTGGTGCCGGTGCCGGTGCGCGTCACCGGACCGGTGTCGTACGACGAGGAGGGGGCCCGCCGTGACGGATGACGTCCTCGCGCTGCGGCGCTCGCCGCTGGAGGGGACCGGCTTCGGTGTCGGCGGCCCCGGGCTGACGATGGCCGAGGCGCCGTTCCGCTCGCTGGTCGAGGTGCGTTCCGACGTCGCGCCGGACGTCTCTCCCTCGACCGGGCACGTCTGGCGACTCGGTCCGGACTGGTGGCTGGCCGACGGCCCGCCGCCGCCCGCACCCGCGCTCGAGGTGCCGCTCGCCGCGCAGCTGCGCGGTCCGGGCGCCGCGACGACCGACGTCTCGGCCCACCGGACGACGATCGTGCTGACCGGCGAGCACGCCGCGACCGTGGTCGCCCACGGCTGCCCGATCGACCTCTCCGTCGTGCCGGTCGGCGGCTGTGTCCAGGGCACGCTCGCCGGCGCCCAGGTCGCGATCGGCCGGGTCGGGCCGGACGCGCTGCGGCTCTACGTGCGCGCCGCCTTCGCCCGGCACCTGGCGGCCTGGCTGAGCGACGCGGCCACGCCGTACCTCTGACGCGGACCTGCCGTGGCCCTACGGTGGTGGAGGTGCGAGCGACGCGAGCCTCGAGACCCCGTCTCCTCGTGCTCGCCCTCGCCCTCCCCGCCCTGCTCGTGGGCTGCACGGCCGAGCCGTCGGCCCCCGGGAGCCCGACGGCGACTGCCCCGCCGAGCTCGGTCACCAGCACCCCGGCTGTCGTTCCGGAGCAGCCACCCCCCGCCCCGCGCGTGTCGCCCGAGGACGTCCGGGTCCGTACGGCGACGGCCGCCGTCCGCCACCTCGCGGGCGAGATCGGCCCGCGGCCCGGCACCTCCCCGGCGTACTTCCGGGCGGCCGCGTGGGTGGAGCGGCGGTTCACCGACCTGGGCTGGGAGGTCGAGCGGCAGCGGTTCCCGACCCCGGCCGGTTTCTCCTGGGTCGCCCCGGTGCCAGCGGGGCCGTCGGTCAACGTGATCGCCACCCGCGGCGACGTCCGGCCCGGCCGCCCCTGGCTGGCCGTCGGCGCGCACCTCGACACCGTCCCGCGCGCGCCCGGGGCGGAGGACAACGCCTCGGGGGTCGGGGTGCTGCTCGCGGTCGCCGAGGCGCTGGCCGGGCGGCGTACCCGGCTCCCGGTCGTGCTCGTCGCCTTCGGCTCCGAGGAGCCACGCGGCACCGGCGACGCCCACCACCACTACGGCTCCCGCGCGTACGTCGCGTCGCTCACCGCCGCCGAGCGGCGGAGCCTGCGCGGCATGGTCTCGCTGGACCGGGTCGGCGTCGGTGCGGCGGTCCCCGTCGGCAGCCCGGACCTGCCGTCGCCCCTGCGCGACGAGGTGCTCGCCGCCGCCCGCCGCGCCGGCGTCCCCGTGCTCCCGGAGACCGGCCAGGTCTCCAGCGACCACTGGTCGTTCGCCCGCGAGGGGATGCCGGGCGTGCGCCTCGGCAGCACGCCGTACGCGGCGTACCACGACGCCAGCGACCTGCCCGCCGTCGTCGACCCGGCGCAGCTCGAGCGCACCGCGCGGGTCGTGCTGGCCTGGGTGCGGTGACCTGCACCGGCCGGTCCCCCATGGGGAGCCCTCAGACGAAGCGACGCAGCGCGGTGACCGCGTCGGAGGGCACCTTCACGTCGACGCCCTCGCCGATCGCGCGCAGCCGCCAGCGGTCGCCGTCGCGGTAGAGCCCGGCCATCGCAAGCCCGGTCTGCGGCACCCCGGCGGTCAGCCGGAACCGGGCGAGCTCGGTGTCGTGCTCGTCAACAAGGCGGCAGTAGGCGCGGTCGACCCACTCCAGGCTGTGGCCCTGGTAGCTGCTGACCAGGAAGATGATCGTGTCGACGGGGCCGTGCACCCGGTCCAGGTCGACCGAGATCACCTCGTCGTCCCCCTCGCCGTCGCCGGTGCGGTTGTCGCCCTGGTGCTCGACCGAGCCGTCGCGGGTGCGCAGGTGGTTGTAGAAGGCCAGGTCGAAGAGCTTCCCGCCGGCGAACTGCACCGCCGAGGCGTCCAGGTCGACGTCGGGCGCGCCGGAGCCGATGAAGCCCGCGCCCCGCTCCTTGTCCCAGCCGACGCCGAGCCGCAGCCGGGTCACCGGCTCGCCGGTCTCGGTCGCCAGCGTCCAGTCCTCGCCCTGGTGCAGCTCGATCACACGTCGAACCTACCCGGCGTACGGGCCCGTGCTCGTGCTCCAGACGTCGGCGAGCACCTCCGGACCCGGCACCGGCCGCGGCGCGTACGACGTCGGGTCCATCCGGTACGGCGCCAGCCGCACCGCCTTGAGCTCCGCGCCCCAGAACGTCGCCTCCAGCAGCACCCCCTCGCGCGTCTCCACGGGGAAGCCGCTGCTGGGGCCCATGTCGAAGACCAGGTTGCCCAGCGAGTGAGCCAGCGGCACGCCCCCGACGGAGTCGATCCCCTGCACCCAGTGCGGGTGGCCGCCGACGACGAGGTCGGCGCCGGCCCGCACCAGCCGGCGCCCGACGGTGCGCTGCACCTCCTCGGGCTCGTGGGTGTATTGCGTGCCCCAGTGCGGCAGCGCGACCACGACGTCGGCGCGCTGCGTCGCGCGCCGGATCACCTCGGCCACGTGGTCGAGGTCGGCCGGCACCAGGGGCCCGGTGCGGGGCGGCATCCGCACCGACAGCGCCCCGGGCGCGTCCGGGGTCGCCTGCGGCGTCTCCCCGATGGCGTTGAAGGCGACGAACCCGAACCGCACCCCGCCGCGCACGACGTACGCCGGCCGGCTCGCCGCGGCCAGGTCGCGCCCGGCCCCGACGGGGGCGACCGGGCTCCGCCGCAGCTCGGCCACGGTGCGCAGCATCGCCGTGGTGCCGTAGTCGCCCGCGTGGTTGTTGGCCAGGGACAGCACGTCGAAGCCGGCGCGCCGGAGCGGACCGAGCAGGGCGGGCGTGCCGCCGAAGGAGTCGCCGCCCTGGGTGGGCGACCCCTCGAGCGAGAGCGTGCTCTCCAGGTTGCCGACGGTCACGTCGGCGGACCGCAGCCGCCGCGAGAGGGGCGCCAGGGCCGCGGCCGCGTCGGGGACGCCGCGCACCAGCATCACGTCGCCGCCGACGGTCAGGTCGACCGCGCGCGGGTCGTCGCGGACCGGGTCGACGCCGCCGACGCGGGCGGCCACGACGGTGGGCCCGACGTCGTCGAGCGGGACCACCGCGATCGCGCCGGGGTCGCGCTCGACCGCCCGGATCCCGGCGACCACCTCGCGACCGCGCCACCGGTCGAGGTCGCCCGCGACGAGACGGCGGTACGCCGCGCGGGTGAGGGCGAGCTGCGGGCGGGTCGCGTGCCCGACGACGGCGAGGTCGGGCTCCGGCGCGGCGGTCGCGGGGGGCGCTGCGGGCCTCGTCCGCGGTGCCGGGGCGGGCTCCGGGTCGCCCTCGGAGGCCGGCGAGGTGCAGGCGGCGGCCGCGAGCACCAGGGCCGCGGCGAGGCCCGCCCCAGCGGCCGGTCGGCGGCGCACCGTCACCCCAGGTGCCGCAGGGCCACGTCGACCAGGGACACGTGCTGCAGGCCGGGGACCTCCTCGACGGGGAACCAGCGGGCCTCGTCGGTGCTGCCGTCGACCTCCGCGGTCAGCGTCCCCCCGACGACGGTGGCGGCGAACAGGACCCGCACGGACTTCAGCGCCCGACCCGGCGGCCCGCCGTGCAGCCGGCGCTCCGCGGGGACGACGTGACTGTCGACCGCGAGCAGCCGGTCGAGGCGCACGTCGTACCCCGTCTCCTCGCGGACCTCGCGCACCGCGCCCTCCTCCACGGTCTCGGGGAGCTCGACGCCCCCGCCGGGCAGCGTCCACTGCGCGTGGTCCGGCTCGTTCCACAGCGCGAGCAGCAGCCGGCCCTCCTCGTCGCGGATCACGGCGTACGCCCCGAGGCGGGTGTCGTACTCGGTGTAGTGCGGGAGGCGGTGCGGGAGGTCGTGCGGCGCGTCGGTCACAGTGACCATTCTCGCCCCGGGCCGCATTCTGGAATGTTCTGTCCGCTGACGGGTTCCGATAGACATGACCGTTCCGACCATCACGCTGAACGACCAGACGACCATCCCGCAGCTCGGCTTCGGCACCTACCAGGTCCCGCCGGAGGACACGGCCAAGGTGACCGCCACGGCCCTCGAGGTCGGCTACCGCCACCTCGACACCGCGCAGATGTACCAGAACGAGGAGGGCGTGGGCGAGGCGATCCGCACCTCGGGGATCCCGCGCGAGCAGCTCTACGTCACCAGCAAGCTCAACAACGGCTTCCACCGTCCCGACGACGCGCGCCGCGCGTTCGACGAGACGCTGACCAGGCTCGGCCTGGACAAGATCGACCTGTTCCTCATCCACTGGCCGCTGCCGACGCTGTACGACGGCGACTACGTCTCCACCTGGCGCACGCTGGCCGAGTTCGTGGCCGACGGCCGCGCGGCGTCCGTGGGCGTCTCGAACTTCCAGCCCGCCCACCTCGACCGGATCGTCGAGGAGACCGGCGTGGTCCCGGTGGTGAACCAGATCGAGGTGCACCCCTACTTCACCAACGAGGCCGCCCGCGCCGCCTCCATCCGGCACGGCGTCGAGGTCGAGGCGTGGTCCCCGATCGCGCAGGGCGCGGTGCTCGGCGACCCGGTGATCGGCGAGATCGCCACGAAGTACGGCAAGAAGCCGTCCCAGGTGACGCTGCGCTGGCACCTCGACCGCGGCGACATCGTCTTCCCGAAGACGACCCACGAGGAGCGGATGCGGGAGAACTTCGACCTCTTCGACTTCTCCCTCACCGTCGAGGAGCTCGAGCGGATCGCCGCCCTCGACCGCGGCGAGGACGGTCGCACCGGCCCCAACCCGGACACCTTCGACTACCTCCCCTGATCCGCAGCTAAGCGTCCAGCGCCCGGCCCCACGCCTCGAGCAGGCGTGCGAGCCGGGCGCTGTCGCGTTCGGGGAGCAGGCCGACCAGCCGCTGCTCGTTGGCGACGTGGGCCTCGAAGGCCCGGTCGATCAGCTCCCGCCCGGCCGGGGTCAGGGCGACGACCCGGCCGCGCCCGTCGGCGTCGCTGACCCGGCGGGTGACCCAGCCGCGCTCGACGCAGCGGTCCACCCGCTTGGTCACCGCCCCCGAGGTGACCATGGTCGAGGCGGCGAGGTCGCCCGGCGCCAGCTCGTACGGCGCGCCGCTGCGGCGCAGCGTCGCCAGCACGTCGAACTCGCCCTCGCCGAGCCCGTGCTCGGCGTACACCGCGACCAGCTCCTCGGTCAGCCGCGCGGCGAGCCGGTGCAGCCGGCCGATCACGCCCATCGGCGCGACGTCGAGGTCGGGCCGCTCCGCGGCCCACTGCGCCAGGATCCGGCCGACGTGGTCGAGCCGCGGGTCGCCGTCCATGCGGAGGAATGTATCTGACGCGGAAGCTATTATAGTTTCCATGGAAACAAATTGGCGGGTGCTGCTCGCCGCGGCCATCGCGCCGATCGCGTGGGGCAGCGGCTACTACGTCACCGAGACCTTCCTCCCGCCGGACCGGCCGCTCTTCGGCGCGACGGTGCGCGCCCTGCCCTTCGGCCTGCTCCTCCTCGCCTTCCGGCCGCACCTCCCCCGCGGGTCGTGGTGGTGGAAGGCGACGGTGCTCGGCGTGCTGAACATCGGCGCGTTCTTCGTGCTGATCTTCGTCGCGGCGTACCGCCTCCCCGGCGGCCTGGCCGCCACCCTGACCGCCACCGCGCCGATCGCGGTGATGCTGCTCGCCTGGCTGCTCGTCCGCGAGCGCCCGCACGTCGCCTCGATCGCGGGCGCCCTGGTGGGCGCCGCCGGCGTGGCCCTGCTCGTCCTGCGCGCCGGCTTCGCGGTCGACCCGGTCGGCGTGGCCGCCTCGCTCGGCGCGGTCGCGATGTCCTCGCTCGGGTTCGTGCTGGTCAAGCGCTGGCCCGCTCCCGTCGACCTGCTCACCCTCACCGCGTGGCAGCTCGTCGCGGGCGGCCTGGTGCTGCTGCCCGTCGCGGTCGTCGTCGAGGGCGCCCCGCCCGCGCTGGACGCCGGCGCGCTGGGCGGCTTCGCCTTCCTCGGGCTCGTCGGCACCGTCCTGGCGTACGCCGTGTGGTTCCGCGGGCTGCGCGAGCTGCCGGCCGCCGCGGTCTCGCTGGTGGGCCTGCTGAACCCGGTCGCGGGCCTGCTGATCGGGGTCACCCTCGCCGGCGAGACGTTCGGCGGCACCCAGGCCGCCGGCCTGGTGCTGGTGCTCGTCGGCGTGCTCGCGGGCCAGCCCGCTGTGGTGGCCGCGGTGATCCGCCGCCAGAATCGGGCAGGTGCCGCCAGGACCGAGCCCGGGACAGCAGAGCGGGAGCGCGAGCTCGTTCCGCCTGCGTGACGTCGCGCTCGTCGGCTACGGGCCGACGATCGTCAACGCCACCGGGCACGGCGCGGTGATGCCGGTGCTCGCGCTGCGTGCCCGCGAGCTCGGCGCCGACGTGAGCACCGCGGCCCTCGTGGTCGCCCTCCTCGGCGTCGGGATGCTGCTGGCCTCGCTGCCCGCCGGCGCCCTCGTGGCCCGGATCGGCGAGCGCCGCACGCTCTTCCTCGGCGGGCTGGTCGACGCGGTCGCGATGGTCGCCGCCGCGCTGAGCAGCTCGGTCCTGCTCCTGGGCGTGGCCGTGGTGCTCAGCGGGATGACCTGGACGGCGTTCCTGCTCGCGCGCCAGGGGTTCATGATCGACGCCGTCCCGGCCACCCACCGGGCCCGGGCGCTCGCGGGCCTCGGCGGCTCGCACCGGGTCGGGATCCTCCTCGGCCCGCTGCTGGGCGCGGCGCTGATCCACCTCACCGACCTGCGCTCGGTCTTCGTCCTGGCCGCCGTGCTGTCCGTGGTCTCGGCGCTGATGGCGCGACTGATGCCCGACCTGGGGTCGGAGCAGCGGCTGGCGGCCGGATCCCGCGGCCACGCGACGGTCCGCTCGGTGCTGGTCGCGCACCGCAGGACGCTGCTCACCCTCGGCGTCGCCGTCGTGGTCATCGGCGCCTCCCGGTCGGTGCGCAACGGCCTGCTGCCGCTGTGGGCCGACCACGTCGGCATCGCCGCCTCCACGACCTCGCTGATCTTCGCGGTCGCCGCCGCCGTCGACATCGCCTTCTTCTTCCCGGGCGGCTGGCTGATGGACACCCGCGGCCGGACCGTGGTCGCGGTGCCCGTGGTGGCGACCGTCGCCGTCGCGGCGCTGCTGCTCCCGCTCGCCGACGAGGTCTGGTCGGTCACCGCCGTCGTCGCGCTGATCGCGGTCGGCAACGGCCTGGGGTCGGGGATCGTGATGACGCTGGGCGCGGACGCCGCACCGGAGCACGGCCGCGCCCAGTTCCTGGGCGGCTGGCGGCTGTGCGGGGACATCGGCAACACCGGCGGCCCGCTGCTCGTGGGCGCCGTCGCGGCGGTGGCGCCGCTGGCCACGGCGTCGGTCGTCGTCGGCCTGCTGATGGTGGCCGGCACCGTCTGGGTCGGCTACTGGACCCGACAGGCCGACCGTGCGCGAGCGGTCAGCGGACCGTGACCGAGACGGCGTTCGAGACCTCGCCGGTGTCGGTGTCGCGCACGCGGAACTTGTTGGGCCCGAGCTGCCCGGTCTGGACGTAGGTCGTGAAGGTCTCGTTGCCGACCGACGCGGTCACGGGGAACTCCGTCCACGCGCCGTCCGCGAGCCGCTCGACCTGCAGGATCGCGCCCTCACCGCCGGGGTAGACACCGGTGAGGTCGATGTTCTCCATCGGGCTCACCTCGGTCTGACCGGCCGAGAGCGAGATCGAGTCGTCCGACGCCTCGCTCTCCGAGGGCTCCTCGGAGGGCTCGTCCTCGCCGGGGGCCAGCGTGATCGCCGGGCCGTCGTCCCCCTCGGTCTCCGAGGGCCGGGGGAGGTAGATCGACTCGGCCGAGGACGCCTGGCCCGAGCTGGTCTCGCCGTCGAGCCCGAGCACCTGGGTGACGGCGAGCGCGGCGCCACCGAGCACCAGGCCGACGACGAGGCCGACGCCGGCGAGGGCGGCGAGGCCCGTGAGGACGGGACGTCCCTCTGGTTCGGCCACGGTCACTCCCGGTCAGGTGCGGTCAGCTGCGGACGCCCCATTGTCGGGGGACGGACGCGCAGGCGCCAACCCGGGCCGGGTCAGCGCGGCTCGAGCACCACCACGGGGATCTCCCGGTCGGTCCAGCGGGCGTACTTCTCGAAGTCGGCGTAGAGGTCCACCAGCCGCGGCCACAGCGCGGCGCGCTCCTCGGGGTCCGCCACGCGGGCGCGCACCCGGCGTACCTCCCGGGGCAGGTGGACCTCGGTGTCGGGGTGGGCGAGCAGGTTGAGGTACCACTGCGGGTTCTTCGGCAGCCCGCCCTGCGAGGCGACCACGACCAGGTCCGGCCCGTCCTCGAGGTAGAGCAGCGGCGTGGTGAACCGGGTGCCGGACCGGCGGCCGACGTGGTCGAGCAGCAGCGTCGGCACCGGCTCGCGCCAGCCCGCGCCGACCCGCCACGTGTTGCCGACCCGGCCGTTGGTGAGCCGGAAGACCGCGACCTGGACGCGCGCCATGTACTTGATCGCCGTGACCGTCCACGGCGAGTCCAGCCCGCCGGGCCGCTCCTCGGGGAGGCCCACTACATCCCGCGCTTCCAGACGATCTCCTCGTGCAGCGCGCGGCTGCGCCAGCCGTCCGCCGTCCGGGTCATCGTGTGGTGGTAGATGCCGCCGAACTCCACGATCTTCTCGCCGCCCTGGCCGTCGGAGACCGGCATCGGGTTGTGGAAGTACGCCGCGACCGTCGCCTCGTCGCCGTCGAGCGCGACGTCGACCTGGCCGAGGGTGTGCATCCGGATGGGGAAGAACGCCGGGAGCACCTCGGCGAGCCACGCCTTGACCTCCGGGTACGCCGCCGCGATGCCGCCGGACTGCACGTAGTCGATCTGCGCGTCGGGCGTGAACACCGTGTCCAGCCGGTCCCAGTCGCCGGTGTCGATCGCCCGGGTGTAGCGGGTCAGGACGTCGGCGATCTCGAGCCGGTCGGAGAGGGTCTGCAGGTCCACAGCGTGAACTGTGGCACAAAACTGGAACACGTTCTACTGTGCTGCCCATGAGGTTCACCTACGCCGAGGCGATGACCCAGGCGTCGTTCTACGCCCCGCTCGCCCAGGCCGCCGAGTCCGCCGGCTACACCAGCATGACCGTGGCCGACAGCCTGATCTACCCCGAGGACTCCGACTCCAAGTACCCCTACACCGACACCGGGGACCGCGAGTTCCTCGACGGCAAGGAGTTCATCGAGACGATGGTGCTCTGCGCGCACCTGTTCGCGCAGACCACCACGCTCCGCCTCACGCCGTTCGTGCTCAAGCTGCCGGTGCGGCCGCCCGTGCTGGTCGCCAAGCAGGCGTCCTCGCTGGCCTTCCTCTCCGGCAACCGGCTCGGCCTCGGCGTCGGCATCTCGCCGTGGCCCGAGGACTTCGCCAACCTCGGCGTCCCGTGGGAGAAGCGCGGCAAGCGCATGGACGAGTGCATCGACATCGTGCGCGGCCTGACCACCGGCGAGTTCTTCTCCTACTCCGGGGAGTTCTACGAGGTCGACTCGCTCAAGCAGTCCCCCGCCCCGACCGAGAAGATCCCGCTGCTCGTCGGCGGGCACGCGGACGCCGCGCTGCGCCGCGCCGTACGCCGGGGCGACGGGTGGATGCACGCCGGCGGCGACGGCGAGGAGCTCGACCGGCTGCTGAAGCGGCTCGCCGAGATCCGCGCCGAGGAGGGCGACACCCGCGACGACTTCGAGGTGCACGTGATCTCCTACGACGCCTACGACCCCGACGGGATCAAGCGCCTGGAGGACAAGGGCGTCACCGACTGCATCGTCGGCTTCCGCGTGCCCTACGTGAAGGGCCCCGACACCGAGCCGCTGGACACCAAGGTCCGGCACCTCGAGAAGTACGCCGAGAACATCATCGCCAAGGTCAACGGGTGAGCGCGAGCCTGGGGCTGACCCGGGTCCTGCAGGACGCGATCGCGGAGGCCGAGGAGCTGGTCGCGAACGCGCCGTTCATCCGCACCGAGGCCGACCGGCTCGAGGGGTACGACTACCTGGCCGGCCGGATCCGGATGGCCATGCAGATGGCCTTCGACCACGACCTGGACCGGCCGCTGCTGATCAACCCGACCCACCAGTTCTCCCGGCAGGGCCTGGACAACCCCGACGCGATCTACTTCAACGCCTACCTCCGCGAGGGGGTCGAGTACGTCGTGCGCGGGCGCCGCGGGACGAGCGCCGACCTGTCCTTCCAGGTGATGGGCGGCGCGTACACCGCCGACTCCGCCGCGACCTCGCTGATGGCCTTCGACGACCGCGAGCTGGAGATCGCCGACGACGGCACCTTCGAGTTCACCTACGTCGCCGAGCCGGGCGCGAAGACGCTGATCGTCCGCGAGGTCTTCAACGACTGGGACACCGAGGAGCGCGGCACGCTCACGATCGAGCGCCCCGACACCCTGGGCAAGCCGGCCCGCACCCTCACCGAGGACCTGCTGCGCCGCAAGTACGAGGTGGCCGCCCGCTCGCTGGTCGGGTCGATCCAGACGTGGTTCGCCTTCCCCCAGTTCTTCCAGTACAAGGAGCCGGTCAACACCCTGACCGCGCCGCAGTCGACGCCGGGCGGGCTCGCCTCGCAGCGCTCCTCGATCGGCCACTACGAGCTCGCCGAGGACGAGGCGATGATCGTCACCGTTCCCGAGTGCCACGACTGCTCCTACCAGGCGATCCAGATCGGGTCGGACTGGTACGCCTCGACCGACTACGAGACCCACCAGACCTCGCTCACCAAGGCGCAGGCGGTCACCGACCCCGACGGGATGATGCGTTTCGTCGTCTCCGAGCGCCCGCCCGGCGGCGCGGACCGGCCGATCGCGAACTGGCTGGAGACGACCGGCCACCGCACCGGCGCGATGATGCTGCGCTGGCAGCGCCTGGAGCGCGACCTCGGCCCCGAGGACGGCCCGCAGATCGAGATCTGCCGGATCGACGAGGTTCCCGACCGGCTCCCCCACCTCACCCCGCTCACCACCGAGGAGTACGCCGCGCGGATCGCCGCCCGACAGCGCTCCGTTGCCCGAAGGATGATCAGTTGAGCCGTACGCCTCTCGGCCTCGCTGCCGCGCACGACACCTCCATCGAGGAGCGCTACACCCCGGTCCCGCTGCTGCAGGACAAGGTGATCGTGCTGTCCGGAGTCGGTCCCGGTCTCGGGCGCTCGCTCGGCGAGGAGGCGGCCCGGATGGGCGCCGACCTGGTGCTGGTCAGCCGCACCGAGAGCCGCCTGGAGAAGATGGCCGAGGTCGTCCGCTCCCACGGCCGCCGGGCGCTCGTCGTCCCCACCGACATCACCGACGAGGACTCCCGGGCCGCGCTGGTCGAGCGGGCGCTCGCCGAGTTCGGCAAGGTCGACTGCCTGCTCAACAACGCCTTCGCGATCCCGCCGATGGACCCGATCTCGCAGATCCCGCTGGAGGAGCTGCGCCGCGCCAACGAGACCAACGTCTTCGCGCCGCTGCGCCTCGCCACGCACTTCGCCGACGCGCTCGCCGCGAGCCGCGGCTCGGTGATCATGCTGAACTCCTGCGTCTCCTACAGCAGCCTGCCGGAGTTCGCCGGCTACAAGCTCTCCAAGGGCGCGCTCGAGCACCTCGCCTCCTCGCTCGCCACCGAGCTCGGCCCCCGCGGGATCCGGGTCAACAGCGTCGCCCCGTCCTACATCTACGAGGACGTCAACCGCGGCTACTTCGACTACCTCGCCGCCGTCGAGGGCAAGACCCACGACGAGGTGTACGCCGCCAAGGCGGCGCCGACCGACCTCAAGCGGCTCGCGTCCTCCGAGGAGGTCGCGCGCGCGACCCTCTTCTTCGCCTCCGACCTCGCCTCCGCCGTGAGCGGCCAGATGCTCAACGTCGACTGCGGCGAGTTCCACTCCTGACGGGACCTCCCATGAGCGACAACATCATGGTGCGCGAGCGCGCCGACGTCGGGTCGTACGACGACATCGCCGCGGCCGCCGTCCGCACCACCGGCCTGACCGAGATGGGCGGCACCGAGCACGAGGAGGGGCTGCGCACCCTGGTCGAGGACCTCGCCTCCCCGGAGGCCGGCCTGACCCCGCGCGGCAACTACTTCCAGCGCTCGGAGGTCAAGAGCGCGCTGGTGGGCCGGCTGCTCACCCAGGCGCGCTTCGACGAGCTGCCGCAGCACCTCGACGTGCCCATCGAGCGGCCGGTGTTCGTGATGGGCCTGCCCCGCACCGGCACCACCGCGCTGCACCGGCTGCTGCACGCCGACCCGATGGCGCAGGGGCTGGAGATGTGGCTGACCCAGCTGCCGCAGCCGCGGCCGCCGCGCGAGACCTGGGAGGCGGACCCGATCTTCCAGGCGATGCAGCAGGGGTTCGCCGCGCACCACGTGGAGAGCCCGGAGTTCATGGGGATCCACTACATGGACGCCACCACCGTCGAGGAGTGCTGGCGGGTGCTGCGCCAGACCGGCAAGTCCAACTCCTACGAGTCGCTGGCCCACGTGCCGCGCTACACCGAGTGGCTCGCCCGGCAGGACTGGACCGACGCCTACGAGCGGCACCGCCGCAACCTGCAGCTGATCGGCATGAACGACCCCGAGAAGCGCTGGGTGCTGAAGAACCCCTCGCACATGACCGCGCTGGACGCGCTGATGGCGGTCTACCCCGACGCGCTGGTCGTCTACACGCACCGCGACCCGGTCGTCTGCATCGCCTCGTCCTGCTCGCTGTCGGCCGAGACCACCGACGGCCACAGCACGACGTACGTCGGCGGCGTGATCGGGCAGACCCAGCTCGACCTGTGGTCGCGGGCCTACCACTCCTTCCACGACGCGCGGCCGGCGTACGACGCGGCGCAGTTCGCCGACGTTGCCTTCTCCGACCTGCGCGCCGACCCGATCGGCGTCACCCGCGGGATCTACGAGCAGTTCGGGCTGGACTGGAACCCCGAGGCGCAGGCCGCGGTCGCCGAGATCGACCGCGAGTCCAAGGAGGGCAAGGCCGCGCCCTCGCACCGGTACTCCCTGGAGGACTACGGCCTCACCGAGGACCAGGTGCGCGCCGCCTTCGACCGGTAGTCGTCCACCGGTCGCCCCCGGGCGACCCTCGTCCACAGGCGGACCGCCGACCGGTGCCGCGCGGGGGTCCTCGGGTGATGACTGGACCCATGACGAGACTCCGCGACCTGACCATCAGCCTGCCCCCGCGCTGGCGACGCCGCTCCGACCCCGACCACGGGCTGCTCCTCCAGGCGCGTGCCCCCGGCACGCCCCCCAGCGGCACCCGCCCCGAGCTGGTGCTGCGGTGCACGGTCGTCGACGGCGACCTCGACGCGTGGCGCGCCACCGCGCTCGACGAGCTGCGGAAGCGGCTGGACGACTTCGACCTGGAGGACGAGGACGCCTTCGAGCTCGAGGGCCGGCCGGTGCACTACGCCCGGTTCTCGCACCGCCACGGCCTCGCGGCGCTGATCAGCGAGCAGTGGTCCTGGCTGCTCGGCACGACCGGGCTGACCCTCACCGGCACGGTGGCGCGGGAGGACTACGCCGACTGGTGCGAGGTCTTCGAGGCGGTCGCGGCCACGCTCGAGCCCGACCCGAGGGCCGCCTGATGCGCGCGCCGGCCCTCGCCGCGGCCGCCGCCCTCGCCCTCTCGCTGCTCGCCGCCGTGCCGGCCGCGCCCGCCGCGGCGTACGGCGGCTGGCGCGAGATGCTCCAGCCCGGCAACGCCCGGCCGTGCCGCTACGAGGACTCCCGCCTCTGCGTCTGGGACGCCCGCCACCGCGGCAACGGGCGGGGGCACTCCTTCGCCGCCGACCGCCGCGGCCGGGTGCACCCGATCTCCCACCGCACCGCCCACCGGGCCCTGCACGGCTGACCTGCACGGCTGCCCGGTCGCGGACGACGGCGGTCCACGCCAGGGTGGAGCCATGACCGACACGCTCGAGCCCCTGCGCGACCTCCTGCTGACGGCGGCCGTCGTCCTCGGCGCCCTGCAGGCCGGCACCTACTACACCTGGGCCAGCGGGGTGATGCCCGGACTGGCGCGGGTCGACGACCGCACGTTCGTGCACGCGATGCAGCAGGTCAACGTCGCGATCGTGAACCCGGTCTTCCTGGCGAGCTTCGTCGGCGCCCCGGTGGTGGCCGCGCTCGCCGTCCCGGCGACGACGGGCACGGCGCGCGCGTGGGTCGCCGCCGGCGCCGCCCTGGCCGCTGCGACGGTCGTGGTCACCGGCGCGCGCAACATCCCGCTGAACAACGCCCTCGACGCGGCCGGACCGGTCCACGAGGCCGCCGACCTCGCCGACGTGCGCCGGGGCTTCGAGGCGCCCTGGCGGCGGTGGAACGTCGTGCGCGCGCTCACCTCGACCGCGTCGGTCGGCTGCCTCGCCTGGGCCGCCACGCTGGTCTGATCGGCGACCAGGCCAGCGTCCGTGGGCGGCGCGTCAGCTGTAACGCGGTGTCCGCGACTGTTCTGCGGCGTCGCAGCACCGCGGAACAGCGCTGGACACCGCGTTACAGCTGCGGGCGGCCGCCGCCGAGGTGCCGGGTGAGGAAGTCGACCTGGTGGGTCAGGGCCGGCTCGAACCAGTCCTTGCCGGGATAGACGTCGAAGTGGTCGCAGGGGTAGTGGCGCACCTCGGCGCGCGCGTCGAAGGCGGCCTTGGCGGCGGCGTGCGGCGGCGCGCTGCGGTCGAAGTCGGCGATCTGCACCAGCATCGGGGCCCGGACGTGCGCGGCCTGCTTGGCCGGGCGGTGGCCGCCGAGCTCGAGCCCGACCGCCGCGTCGATCTCGTTGCGCCAGGTCGGCCCGGCGATGGCGAGGTAGTCCTCGAGGCAGCCCTCGAGCGTCAGCGCGCCGAGCTCCCCGGGGCGGGCGACGACCGGCATCATCACCGGCGAGGCGACCCGGCTGCGGACGCCGGCCAGGGTGGAGCGCAGCATCGCGGAGGGCTTGTGGTGCGCCATCGCGTGCCGGCCGGCGGCCAGCCCGTCGACGAGCGGGGTCAGCGAGACGACCGCGGCGACGTCGTCGCGGTGGGCGGCCGCGGCGAGCACGTGCCCGCCGGCGAGCGAGACGCCCCACAGGACCAGCCGCTGGGGGTCGACGCCGGGGAGGCGGGCGGCGGTGGTCATGGCCGCGCGGTAGTCCTCGAGCTGCCCGGCCATCGACACCACCTGGCGGGGCGAGCCGCCGGACGCGCCGAAGCCGCGGTAGTCGAAGGCGAGCACGTCGAGGCCCGCCTTGGCCAGGCCGACCGCGAACGGCTCCAGCCCGGAGTCCTTGGTGCCGGCCAGCCCGTGCGCCATCACGACGACAGGACGGCCCGCCTCGGTGGCGAGCTCGTCGCCGGCGCCGGAGAAGTGCCAGGCGTCGCACGTGGCGTCGCCGGAGGTGAAGGTGACGGACTCGTAGGTCATGAGGTGCTCCCGTAGATGCTGCTCAGCCAGAGGTGCACGACGGCGTCGACGTGGGTCTCCCAGTCGAAGTCGTCGCGGTCGCCCGGAGCGCGGACCAGCCGCTCGAGGGCCCGGTCGTTGACGTCCATCAGCGCGGTCGCGATCGCCAGCGCGGGCGGGCCGTCGGACTGCTGGTGCGCGACGCGCTCGGCGTCGATCACCGCCGCGACGACCTCGATGAACCTCGCGATGTGGGTGTTCCACCGCTCGCGGGCCGCGGCGCTGGTCGCCCGCGCCTCAAGCATCGCGCGGTAGACGTGCGGCCGGCTGCTCCAGCCCTCGAAGACCGAGCGGATGGCGGTCGCGGTGCGGTCGCGCATCGACCCCTCGCCGCCGAGCAGGTCGGCGGCGCCCCACGCCTCGTCGTACATGTCGTCCATCAGCGCGGCCACGGCGGCGGCCTTGTTGTCGAAGTAGAAGTAGAACGCCGAGCGGGTCACGCCGGCGCGACGGGAGAGGTCGGCGACGTTGATGTCCTCCAGCCGCGCCGCCGGCCCGGCCTCGCGGAGCTGCTCGTCGAGCGCGGCGAGCAGGGCCGAACGGCGCCGGTCGCCGCGCGTGACGCTCATGCGCGGTGCGCCAGCACCGGGGCGCCCTGGCGCTCGGCCCGGGCCCGGCCCGCGGGGATCTCGCGGGTGCGCAGGTCGTGCTCGTAGACGAAGTAGTCGAGCTGGTGGGTGTGCCGCGGCCGGTGCAGCATGTGCCCGGTGTAGAGCTCCATGTCGGCGTCGATCACCCGCTCCATCTCTGCGGCGTCCGGCGGTGCGTAGCGGCCGATGGCGTAGGCACCCAGGAGTCGGGCCTGGCTCTCCACGAAGGGGAAGAGCGTGGGCGTCGCCTGGGCGAACCCCATGAACACCAGGTCCTCCATGCCGGGCTTGAACATCCGCTTGTAGAGCCGGATGTTGTTCTCCGGGGCGCTGATGAAGCCGGGGTCGAAGAACGGGAAGGTGATGTTGTAGCCGGTGGCGTAGATGATCACGTCGAAGTCGGCGCTGGTGCCGTCCTCGAAGTGCACGGTCTCGCCGTCGAGCCGGGCCACGTCGCCCTTCGGCGTCACGTCGCCGGACTTCAGGCGCAGCGGCAGCTCGCCGGACTGGGTGGGGTGGGCCTCGAAGAACTTGTGGTTGGGCTTCGGCAGCCCGTAGAGCGTCGGGTCGGAGGCGGTGAACCGCTGGCCCCACTGGGCGACCTTGCGCTGCCAGCTCAGCGGCAGGTGCGGGTTGGTGCGGTAGTTCATGTCGGCGGCCTTGCCGTACATCAGCTTCGGCACGATCCAGGCGCTGCTGCGCGTCGACAGCGTCACCGTGTTGCGCAGCGACCGCTGGGAGAGCTCGACGGTGATGTCGGCGGCGCTGTTGCCGAGCCCGACCACGAGGATCCGCTTGTCCATCAGGTCCAGCGGGTTCCACGGGTCGATGTAGTGGTGGGAGTGGATCGACTGGCCGGTGAACTCGCCCGGGAACTCCGCGGTGCGCGGGTCCCAGTGGTGGCCGTTGGCGACGACCAGCAGGTCGAAGCGGCGTACGTCGCCGGCGTGGTCGGTCAGCTCCCAGCCCCCGCCGGGCAGCCGCTCCGCGTGCTGCACGCCGTTCTCGAACTCGATGTGCTCGCGCAGGCCGAACGTGTCGGCGTAGGCGTCGAGGTAGTCCTTGATCAGGGTGTGGTGCGGGAAGTCCGGGTAGTCGTCGGGCATCGGGAAGTCCCGGAACGACAGCTGGTGCTTCGAGGTGTCGATGTGCAGCGACTGGTAGGCGCTGCTGTGGCCGTTGGGGTTGCCGAACGCCCAGTTGCCGCCGACCCGGTCCGAGGACTCGAAGCAGGTGTACGGCACGCCGTAGTCGTGGAGCATCTTGCCGGCCGTGAGCCCGCTGATACCGGCGCCGATGACGGCGGTCCGCGGAAGGGTGGGTGCAGCCATGGCCGCGACGCTAGGGCAGGAGTTGACACGCGTCAACAGACGCGCCGGATCCGTGGTCGCCGGGCCCGGACGCACGACTGCCCGCCACCGTGCGGTGGCGGGCAGTCGTGTGGCGCGACGTGGTGTGAGGTGTCAGTGGTTGGCGCGAGTGCGACCGCTGCCGGCATTGCGGCCGGTCACGGTCGACGCGATGATCACCAGCACGGCGGCGCAGACGATCGCGACGATCCACCGCACCCAGTCGATGCCGTTCGAGCCGTCTCCACCGAAGGCCGAGTACACGAACCAACCGAGGATGACACCCCCGATGCCGCAGAGAATGGTGAGCCAGATCGGAATGTTGTCCTTGTCGCCCGGGGCGACGAACTTACCGAGCAGCCCGATGATGATGCCAGCGATGATGACGCCGATGATCTCCATGTCGTGCCTCCTTCAGGGTTGCCGCGGTCGCGGCACCCTGGTCAGGTAACCGCTGCGTCACCACTTCATGCGGAGTCCTGCGTCACGTCGCTACCCGAGCAGGCCCCGGCGGCGGGCGATCGCGGCGGCCTCCGTGCGGCCGGCGGCGCCCAGCTTGGCCAGGATGTTGGAGACGTGCACCGAGACCGTCTTGGCGCTGATGAAGAGCCGGCGCGCGATCTCGCCGTTGCTGCGGCCCTCGGCGACCAGCGCGAGGATCTCGGTCTCGCGCGCGGTGAGCGAGCCGGCGGCCGGCTCGGCGCGGCCGGGGGCGGTGCCCAGCGCGCGCAGCTCCTCGAGCAGCGGCTGCGCGCCGAGGCGACGGGCGGTCGCGCGCGCCAGGTCGGCGGCCTCGCGGGCGTCCGCGACGTCGCCGGTGGCGCGCAGGATGCCGGCCAGCCCGGCCCGCACCCGGGCGAGCTCGTGGGCGTGGCCGAGCTCGTCGTACCGGGCCTCCGCCTCGCGCCACGCCTGCACCAGCACGTCCTGGGGAGGCGCGTCGACGCCGATGAGCCAGCGCACCCGCAGCGTCTCCGCGTCCAGCCGCGCGACCCAGGCGCGCCCCTCCGGGCCCCAGTGGCCCGAGGGATCGGTGTAGCGCAGCAGCACGGTGTGCCCGTCGGTGTGCAGCCGCGCGACGTCCACGGCGAGCCGCTCCCGCTCGGCGGCGCTGAGGCGGGGCAGGAGCGGGGCCAGGGTCGCGACGGTCACGGCCGCCAGCCGGACCCGGGCACTGAACCACGCGTGCCAGATGCGGGTCATCTCGACCGCCGCGTCGTCGTACGCCCCGAGGACCGCGGCGACGTCCCCGGAGCGTCCGGCGGCCACGATGCCGAGCTCGGCGGCGTGGATGGCGACGCCGCCCTCGCGCTCCCAGTACCGGCGCAGCCCCTCGACCTCGCGGGCCACGTCGGCCCCGCGGGCCTGAAGCACCAGCAGCCGCACCGAGTCCAGGAGCGCCCGCGGGATGATCGGCGCGTGCAGGTCGACGACCTCGGTGAGGGCCAGCACGTCGTCCCACTCGCCGCGGACATGCAGCACCAGCGCCAGCTGCCACCGCGCCTCGAAGCTGTACGGCGCCCACGGGAGCCCGGCCGCCGCCGCCCGGTCGATCGCGCTGCGGAACCACGCCACGGCCTCGTCGAGCTCGGCCCAGTCCTGGTAGGAGCGGCCGAGCAGGAACCGGCCGCGCAGCTCGCTGAGCACCGCACCGGTGCGCTCCGCGTGCTCGACGGCATCCCGGAGGGCCGCGCGCAGCCCCTCCTTGGGCCCGGCCTTCTTCAGGCCGCTGAGCGTGGTGACCGCGTCAGCGACGAGCTCGTGGAGGTCGAGCCGCTCGGCCAGTGCCAGCGCGTCCTGGCCGACCGCGGTCGCCTCCTCGTAGTCGCCGGAGGCGGCCAGGATCCGCGCGTGCACGGTCAGGGCGCGCGCCCGCAGCGGGCTCTCGCCGTCCGGCGCGAGCGCGACGGCCTCGGCGGACAGCTGGACGGGGTCGCCGGCGGTCTCGATGAGGTAGAGCGCGCCGGCCTGGGCGATGAGCATCCGGGCCCGCTCCGCGTCGGTGCCGCCCTCGCCCTGCCGGCCGAGGTGCTCGGCGATCAGCGCGACCGCCCGCTCGGGGTCGCCGCTGGCCGTCAGCGCGTCGGCGGCCTGGACGACCAGCGTCGAGAGGCCGACGTCCCCGGCCGTCCGACGCGAGTCGGCGAACAGCTCCAGCGCCTGCTGGTAGTGGTAGGCCGCCTCGCCCGGGCCGCCCACCGCCGACGCCTCGTGGCCGGCGCGGATGCTGGCGTCGAGCGCCGTCTCGAGGTCCATCGCGAGCCGGGCGTGCCGCGCCAGCTCCGCGGCCGTGCCGCGCGCGCGGCCGTCGCGCAGCGCCGCGGCGTACGTCGCGTGCAGGCGGACCCGCTCGCCGGGCAGCAGGTCGTCGTACACCGCCTCGCCGAGCAGCGCGTGCCGGAACGCGTAGCGGCCGCCCTCGGTGACCAGGACGTTCATCTCCACGGCGCTTCGCAGGCCGGTCTCGAGGGCGGCGGCGTCCAGCCCGGCGACCGCCTCCAGCACGTCGTGGGCGACCTTGCGCCCGGCGACGCACGCCGCCCGGACCACCTGGCGCGCGGTGTCGTCGAGCCGGTCGACCCGGACCAGCAGGAGGTCGGCGAGGTCCGCGGGCACCCAGCTGCCGCCGCCGGACGCGGCGCTCGCGAGCTCCTCGACGAAGAACGCGTTGCCGTCGGCGCGGTCGACGATGTCCTCGACGACGGCGGCGAGCTCCTTGTGCGAGAGCCCCGCGGGCGCGAGCTGGGCGACGAGCGCGCGCACCGCCTCGTCGGGCAGCGGGCTCAGCGCGATCCGGTCGACCCCGCGCAGCCGCGACCACTCCGCGACCTGGGCGCGCAGGGGGTGCCGGCGGTGCAGGTCGTCGGCGCGGTACGACGCGACCACTGCGACCGGCCCGGCGAACGGGCGGGTGAACAGGAAGCTGAGCATGTCCCGGGTCGACCGGTCGGCCCAGTGGGTGTCCTCGACGACCAGGAGCAGCGGCGCCTTGTCGGCCGCGGCCTCCAGCAGCGCGTGGACCGCCTCGAACAGGTCGCCGCGGTCGAGCGCGGCGGTCCTCCCGTCGTCGGGCGCGGTGAGCACCCGCCGTCCCGGCTGGAGGCGGGCGAGCGCGGGCTGGGCCGCCGCGACCCGGTCGACGACGTCGGGGAGGTCGGCGGCGAGCCACCCGAGCACCTCGGAGAACGGCAGGTACGGCAGCGCGCTGTCGCCGAAGTCGAGGCAGTGCCCGGCGCAGACCTGCCAGCCGTCGGCGACCGCGAGGTCGCGCAGCTCGGTGAGCAGCCGGGTCTTCCCGACGCCGGCGTCGCCGGAGAGCAGCACCACGCCGCCGGGACGGCTC
The DNA here is from genome assembly GCF_014127485.1 of Nocardioides dongkuii. NCBI lineage: Bacteria > Bacillati > Actinomycetota > Actinomycetes > Propionibacteriales > Nocardioidaceae > Nocardioides > Nocardioides dongkuii. Next base: position 3,949,867 of record NZ_CP059903.1, read on the forward strand.
CCGCCCGCGGACGTGCCGACGCCGAGCGCCGCGGCGATCTCGGTCAGCTCGGCGTCCCGCCCGACCATCGGGGTCGGGGTGCTCCGGTCGGGGTGGGCCACGTGCTCCATGATCCCGCGAAGCGGGACGGTCTGCTCGGAATTGCTCAGCGGGCGTCCTCGACCGGCACGGACGGGCGGCGCACCCGGCGCACCCGCGGGGCCCGGCCGTGCCCGTGGCGGCGGCTGCGGACGCCGGCGCGGATCCGGCTGCTGCGGTAGTCCATCTCGGACTTGGCGTAGACGTTGCTCTCGAACATGGTGCTGCTCCTCGGTCTCAGGGCTTCTCGATGACCCGAGACTCGTCCGCTGAGGTAGGCCCGCACATCGGGCGGATGCCCTATCTCCGGGAGCGGGCGGCGCGCTGCTACCTCAGGCGGTAGCGACCGCCCGGCCACCGACCCAGGTGCCGGCGACGAGCGGGACGCCCGGACGGTAGGCGAGGTGGACGTGGCTCGGGGCGTCGATCGCGAGGAAGTCCGCCCGCGCGCCCGGAACCAGCCGGCCCACGTCGTCACGGTCCAGCGCGGCGGCGCCGCCCGCGGTCGCGGCGTGCACGGCCTCGGCGGGGGTCATCCCGAGGTCGCGGACCGCGACGGCGATGCAGAACGGCAGGCTGCTCGTGTACGACGACCCGGGGTTGCAGTCGCTCGCGAGCGCGACCCGCACGCCGGCGTCCAGCAGCCGGCGGGCGTCGGGGTAGGGCTGGCGGGTCGAGAACTCGACCCCGGGCAGCAGGGTCGCGATGGTGCCGCTGTCGCGCAGCGCGTCGACGTCCGCGTCGTCGAGGTGGGTGCAGTGGTCGACCGCGACCAGCCCGAGCTCCGCCGCGAGTCGTACGCCGGGTCCCGGGCCGAGCTGGTTGGCGTGCAGCCGGCCGCGGAGCCCGGCCGCCGCGCCGGCCTGCAGGATGGTGCGCGCCTGGTCGGCGTCGAACGCGCCGCGCTCGCAGAAGACGTCGATCCAGCGGGCGTGCTTGCGGGCCGCCTCCAGCATCGGGCCGGTGACCAGCGCGACGTACGCCGCCGGGTCGCCGTCGGGGACGACGTGCGCGCCGAGGAACGTGGTCTCGTCGGTGACCTGCCGCGCGATCGCCAGGCTGCGCGCCTCGTCGCGGACGGTCAGGCCGTAGCCGCTCTTGACCTCCACCGTGGTCGTGCCCTGGCGGCGCATCTCCCCGACCAGCCGGGCGAGATTGGCGGCGAGCTGCTCGTCGGTCGCGGCGCGGGTGGCGGCGACGGTGGTGCGGATGCCGCCGGCGGCGTACGGCTCGCCGGCCATCCGGGCGGCGAACTCGGCGCTCCGGTCGCCGGCGAAGACCAGGTGGCTGTGGCTGTCGACGAACCCGGGCAGCACCGCGCGCCCGCCCAGGTCGTACGCCACGTCGGCCGCGGGCGCGTCGGCCGCGCTGCCGACCCACGCGACCCGGCCCCGCTCGACCACGAGCGCCGCGTGGTGACGTACGCCGAGGAGGTCGGCGGCCTGCGGATCGTTGGTGACCAGCTCGCCGATGCCGGTGAACAGCGTGCTGCTCATGCCCACAGCCTCTCGATCTCGTGGGCCAGCTCGCGGCCGATGTCGGCGCGGTCGCCGGCGCGCGCGACGACCCGCCCGTCGGCGACCACGTGGGTGACGTCGGCGGCGGTCGCGGCGAAGACCGCGGTCTGCTCGTCCGCGCCGGTGCCGGCCGTGGTCGGGGTGTCGGTGGCGACGGTGACCAGGTCGGCGCGGGCCCCGACCGCGATCCGCCCCGCGTCGGCGTACCCCAGGCTGTCGTGGCGGGTCGCGGCCTCGAGGAGCTCGGCCGCCGACCAGTGGCCGCGCCGCTGCGTCGCCAGCCGCTCGTCGAGCTCGACGGCGCGCATCTCCTCGAACAGGTCGACCACCGCGTGGCTGTCGCTGCCGAGCGCGAGCCGCGCCCCCGCGTCGTGCAGCGCGCGGCTCGGGCCGACGCCGTCACCGAGGTCGCGCTCGGTGGTGGGGCAGAGACAGACGCTCGTGCGGCTGCGTCCGAGGCGCCCGATGTCGTCGGCGGTCAGGTGGGTCGCGTGCACGGCGGTCGTCCGCGGACCGAGCGCGCCGGCCTCGTCGAGGAGCGCGGTCGGCGTGACGCCGTACGCCGCCAGGCAGTCGTCGTTCTCGCGCACCTGCTCGCTCAGGTGCACGTGCAGCGGGCCGTCGCCCGCCCCCGCCACGACCGTCGTGAGGTCCTCCCGCGGCACGGCACGCACCGAGTGGATCGCGGCGCCGACGACCGCCCGCGCGCCGACGGTGTCGCGCAGCTCCGCGATCCTCGCCGCCCAGGCGTCCGCGGACCCGTCCGAGTACCTCAGCTGCGCGCCCTCGACCGGCGCACCGAACCCCGCGCTGAGGTAGCAGGCGTCCAGCAGCGCCAGCCGTACGCCGGCCTCCGCGGCCGCCTCGACGAGCGCGAGCCCCATCGCGTGCGGGTCGTCGTACGGCGTGCCGCCGGGCTGGTGGTGCAGGTAGTGGAACTCGCCGACCGTGGTGATCCCGGCCGCCGCCATCTCGCGGTAGACCGCCCGCGCCAGCCGTCGGTAGGAGTCGGGGTCGAGCCGCCCCGCCACGGCGTACATCTGCTCGCGCCAGGTCCAGAACGTCCCGCCCCCGCGCTGCGTCCGCCCCCGCAGCGCCCGGTGGAACGCGTGGCTGTGCGCGTTCGCGAGGCCGGGGAGGGTGAGGCCGGGGAGTCGGACGGTTTCCCCGGTGATCCGGGGAAACCTGATGTTCTCGGCCGTCGCGATGCCCGAGAACATCAGGTTCTCCCTGAGAACATCGACCGCCGCGAACCGCCCGTCCTCGACCTCCACCAGCACCTCGTCGGCGACGGCGCCGTCGACCCAGGCCCGCTCGAGGAGGTACGCCGTGCGGGTCACCGCAGCAGGTCCTCGAGCACGTCGGTCAGGGCGGTCACGCCGGCCAGGCAGTCGGACACGAGCGCCGACTCGGCGGGCGAGTGCGAGACGCCGGTGGGGTTGCGGACGAAGAGCATCGCGGTCGGGATGCCCGCGGCCTGCAGGACGCCGGCGTCGTGGCCGGCCTGGGTCGCGAGCACCGGCCAGCCGCGCGGCTCGGCGAGGGCGGCGGCCAGCGCGGGGTCGAAGGCGACCGCGCCCGAGACCGACTCGGCGGCGACCTCGACCCTGGTGCCGTCGCGGCCCGCGCGGTCGGCCGCCTGCCGGGACACCGCGGCGACCAGCTCCTCGAGCGCGGCGTCGGTCGCGCCGCGGGCGTCGAGCCAGGCGCTGACCCGCGACGGGATCGCGTTGGTGCCGTTCGGCGCGACCTCGAGCCGCCCGAAGGTCGCCCGCTGCCCGGCGATCCGCGCCTGCTTGTTGGCGGCCAGCGCGGTCATCGCGTAGGTCAGCATCGGGTCCGCGCGGTCCTCCATCCGGGTGGTGCCGGCGTGGTCGGCGTCCCCGCGGAAGTCGTAGCGCCACCGCCCGTGCGACCAGATCCCGCTCGCGACGCCGACGGGCGCGTCGAGCTGGTCCAGGCCGCGGCCCTGCTCGACGTGCAGCTCGACGAACGTGCCGACGCCGTCCAGGAGCGCCGACGTCCCGCCGGCCACGACGTCCCCGAGCGGCACGCCGGAGCGGTCGCGCAGCCCGCGGGCGTCGTCCCAGGACAGCGCGCCGGTGGCCAGCCGCGAGCCCAGGCAGGCGACGCCGAAGCGGGAGCCCTCCTCCTCGGCGAACACGCCGATCCCCAGCGGCCGGGCCGGCGCCACGCCCCGCTCCCGGAGTCCGTCGACCGCCGCCAGCGCCGAGACCACGCCGAGCGGGCCGTCGTACGCCCCGCCGTCGAGGACCGAGTCGAGGTGCGACCCGGTGAGGACTCCCCGGGCGTCATCACCGGGGACGCCGCCCCACCACGCGACCACGTTGCCGAACCCGTCCTCGCGCACCGCGAGCCCGCGCGCGGCCGCCTGCTCGGCGAGCCAGGCCCGCAGCTCGGTCTCCGCCGCCAGGAACGGCTGGCGGAAGTAGCCGCCCGTCTCCGCCGAGCGCCCCACCGGGGCCAGGTCCGCCCACATCCGCTCGAAGTCGTCAGGCATGGTGTCCTCCATGGAGTTCCAGGACGTCGTCCGCCGCCGCCGGATGGTGCGCCGCTACACCGACGAGCCGGTCGACCCGGCCGTCGTCGACCGGGCGCTGCACAACGCCACCCGCGCCCCGAGCGCCGGGTTCAGCCAGGGCTGGGCGTTCGTCGTCCTGGACACCCCGCACGACGTACGCCGGTTCTGGGCGGCCACCGCCGACCCCGCCGCGCCGGGCCGCGAGCCCGACTCCTGGCTGCGCGGCATGATGACCGCCCCCGTGGTCGTGGTGCCGTGCAGCAGCAAGGCGGCCTACCTGGACCGCTACGCCGAGCCCGACAAGGGCTGGACCGACCGCGACGAGGCCCGCTGGCCGGTGCCGTTCTGGCACATGGACGCGGCGATGGCGAGCCTGCTGGTGCTGCAGACCGCGGTGGACGCGGGCCTCGGCGGCTGCTTCTTCGGGGTGCCGCCGCACGCGGACGCCGCGCTGCGCGAGGAGCTCGGCATCCCCGACGACCACGACCCGGTCGGCGTGATCACCCTCGGCCACCCCGCCGACGGCGGCGCGGCCGGCTCCCCCGCCCGGCGCCGCCGGCGCCCGCTCACCGAGGTCGTCCATCGCGGCGGCTGGGGTCACTGACCCAGCAGACCGCCTGACGCCGGTCCCGACAAGCCGCCGCCCCGCGCGGAGGTCTCGGATACGAGAGCGACCGGGGGTGTGTACGGTCCCGCGCATGACCGACAGGGCCGTGGACCCGGCCGTGGCCAAGCTGCAGGCCCTCGTGCGGATCCCGACCGTGAGCCACCGCGACCCCGCGCTGGTCGACACCGCCGCGTTCGACGACTTCCTCGTCGAGCTCGCGCGCCAGTTCCCGGTGCTGCACGAGCGCCTCGAGCTGACCCGGATCCACACCCACGGGCTGCTGTTCCGCTGGCCCGGGCGCAGCGCGGCGCGCCCGGTGGTGCTGATGGCGCACCTCGACGTGGTCCCGGTCGAGGGCACCTGGCAGCACCCGCCGTTCTCCGGCGCGCTCGTCGACGGCCAGGTCTGGGGCCGGGGCACGCTCGACGACAAGGGTTCCCTGGTCGCGATCTGCGAGGCGGTCGAGGTGCTGCTGGAGGACGGCTTCACCCCCGCCCAGGACGTCTGGCTGAGCTTCGGCTGCGACGAGGAGGTCTTCGGCCGGGCCGCGCCGCTCGCCGTCGCGGAGCTGGTACGCCGCGGCGTCCGGCCGTGGTTCGTCCTCGACGAGGGCGGGGCGATCGCGAGCGAGGCGTTCCCGGGCGTCGGCGCACCCGTCGGCGTCGTGGGTGTCACCGAGAAGGGCGTCACGTCGGTCGAGCTGGTTGCGGAGGGCCGCGGCGGGCACGCCTCGACGCCCGCGAAGGGCGGGCCGACCGCCCGGATCGCCCGCGCCATCACCCGCCTGGAGCGCGCGCCGATGCCGGCCAGCACGCCGGAGCCGACCCTCGAGCTGTTCCGCCGGCTGGCGCCGCACGCCCCGCTCCCCCTGCGCCCGCTGATGGCCCACGCCGACCGGATCCGGCCGCTGCTCACCCGCGCCCTCCTCGCGGCCGGGCCGGAGACCGCGGCGATGACGCGCACCACGCTCGCCGTCACCACGCTGTCGGGCAGCCCGGCGATCAACGTCATCGCCGCCACCGCGCGGGCCGGCGTCAACATCCGGGTGATGGTCGGCGACACCGTCGCCGGCGTGCTCGACCACGTCCGCCGGGTCGTCGACGACGACGCGGTGCGGCTCGAGGTCGTCGAGCAGAACGAGCCGAGCCCGGTCTCCCCCCGCGACGACGCCTTCTCGCTGATCGAGCGCTCGATCAGCGAGATCTTCCCCGACGCCGTCCCCGCGCCGTACGTGATGATGGCCGCCACCGACGCCCGCCACTTCACCGCGATCTGCGAGCGCGTCTACCGGTTCGCCCCCTTCCGGATGACCAAGGCCCAGCGCCAGGCCATCCACTCCTACGACGAGCACCTCGCGGTCGACGCGTTCCTCGACGGCGTCCGCTGGTACCGCCACCTGATCGAGAGGCTGCCCGCATGAGCACCGAGACCCCGCTGAGGCCCGTGCACGGGCTGTTCGCGATCGTCGGCTTCCTGGTCTGCGTGGAGGTCGCCAGCGGGGTGCTGCAGGGCTACTACACGCCGATCTACCCCGACATCGCCGAGCACCTCTCGATCCCCGAGGGCGACGTCAACTGGTTCGAGGCGGCGCAGCTGATCGTCTCGGCGCTGTGCGTGCCGCTGCTCGCCCGGCTCGGCGACCTGGTCGGCCACAAGAAGGTGCTGCTGCTCTCGACCGCGGTCACCGCGCTCGGGTCCTGGGTGCTGGCCTTCGCCCCCGGCTTCACGACGTTCCTCATCGGGTGGGCGATCCAGGGCGCGTACGTCGTCTGGCTGCCGCTCGAGGTCGCGATCATCCACCGCCGCACCGCCGGCACCGGCCAGCAGACCCGCCTCACCCGGCGGTCCGCGGCGATCCTCGTGGGCGCCCTCGAGCTGTCCGTGATCGTCGGGGCGCTCACCTCCGGCGCACTCGTCGAGGCGACCTCGATGACGGTGCTGCTGACCCTGCCCGCGATCGTGGTGACCGTCTGCTTCTTCCTCATCTGGTGGGGCATCGCCGACGTGCCGGGTGAGTCCACCGGCGGCATCGACTACGGCGGCCTCGGGCTGATCACGCTTGCGCTCGGGCTGGTGATGGCCGGGCTGGTCGTGATCCGCCTCGACGGGCCGGACAGCGTCTGGGCCTGGCTGCTGGTCCTCGCGGGTCTCGCCACGCTGGTGCCGTTCGCCCGCTACGAGAACCGCCTCGAGCAACCGCTCATCGACGTACGCCTGCTCGCCACGCGCGCCCAGTGGCCGGTGCAGCTGACCGCGTTCCTCTTCGGCATGTCGGTGCTCGGCGCGCAGATCCCGCTGTCCACCTTCGCCCAGACCGACCCCGACGTGGCCGGCTACGGCCTCGGCGCCAGCGCCGGCTTCGTCTCCACGCTGATCGGCGTGTACGTCGTGTTCCTCGCCATCGGCGCGTTCACGCTGCCGCTGACCTCGCGGCTGCTCGGCCCGCGCGGGGCACTGGTCGCCTCCGCGCTGCTGGTCGCGCTGGGCTACGCGATGTGGCTGGTGCTGCACGACACGACCGGCCAGGCCCTGGTCAACATGGCCGTCGCCGGACTGGGCTCGGGGGCGCTCGTCGCCGCCCTGCCGGCGACCGCGGCGGCCGCCGCCCCGCCCGACCGCACCGGCTTCGCCACCGGCATGACCAACGCGACCAAGACCGTCGGCGGCGCGATCGCCTCCTCGATCTTCGCGATCGCGCTCACCGCCACCGGCTCGCTGGACGGCCCGGACGAGGGCCAGGCGCCGCTCTCCGGCTACCTCACCGTCTGGGCGGTCTGCGCCGGCGCCGCGCTGGTCGCCGCCGCCGTCCTGCTGCTGATGCCGGCGACCGCCCCGGAGGAGCGGGAGGACTTCGCGCTGCCCGCCTGACTATCCTCGGAGGGCATGGAGGAGCGCGAAGGCAAGCGCAAGGATCGCGATGCCGCCGGGGCGCGGATCCAGCACCAGCAGACCTGGGTCGACCACCAGATCCGGGTGGCGATGGAGCGCGGCGACTTCGACGACCTGCCCGGCGCCGGCAAGCCGCTCGGCGACCTCGGCACCCAGCACGACCCGGAGTGGTGGCTCAAGAAGCTGGTGGAGCGGGAGCGGCTCGTCGTGCTGCCGCCGAGCGTGGCGCTGCGCAAGGAGGACGCCGAGCTCGACGACCGGCTGGACCGGCTGCACGCCGAGCGCGAGGTCCGGGCCGCGGTCGAGGACTTCAACCAGCGGGTGGTCGCGGCCCGCTACCGGCTGCCCGAGGGGCCGCCGCTGGTGACCATGCCGCGCGACCTCGAGGAGACCCTGGAGGCCTGGCGGACCCGCCGCGCCGAGCGCCGGCGTACGGCGGCCGCCCCGGCGCCCGAGCCGCCGCGGCGCCGGTGGTGGCAGCGCCGCCGCTGACCCGCTGTGGACCCGTTGTGCCCATGATCACCGCCCTCGGGGGCTGTGCATCTGCTTCCGTACCGGCAGTATGTGACCATGGCAGTTTCGTTCTTCGAGGCGTTCACGCCCCAGGAGGTCGCGCGGATCAGCGCGGCCGGCACGCGCGTCCGGCTCCCCCAGGGGTGGTCGCCGATCTGGGAGTCCACCCCGGCCGACAAGGCCTACATCATCCTGGCCGGCGAGGTCTCGGTCCGGCACGGCCGCGAGGAGATCGCCCGGCTCGGCGCCGGCGACATCATGGGCGAGACCGCGATCGTCAACCACACCCTCCGCACGGCGACCCTGGTGGCGCTCACGCCCCTCGATCTCATCCACCTCACCGACGAGGCGGTCCGCCGCCTGACCGAGCAGCTGCCGTCGTTCCGGACCGCGCTCGACGAGGTCGTGCTGGCCCGAGAGATTGCTCATACCGGCGAGTAACCAACCGCTGCTACGTTCCGCCCCATGACCGGCTCCCGCAGCGCCAAGGACTTCTTCGCCCCCCTCGCCGTCGGCGCGCCCGCGCCCGTGCGCGAGATCCCCGCCCGGCCGAGCCGGGCCATCCACTTCTTCGACCCGGGCAACGCCAAGATGGCCGCCAAGGTGCCCGACATGGTCGGCAAGGTCGACGTGCTCCTGGGCAACCTCGAGGACGCGGTCAAGGCGGAGAACAAGGAGCGCTCCCGGCAGGGGCTGGTCGACATCGGCCGCGCGACCGACTTCGGCCCGACCCAGTTCTGGACGCGGATCAACTCCCTGGACAGCCCCTGGGCGCTCGACGACCTGACCACGCTGGTCCCGGCGATCGGCGACAAGCTCGACGTGATCATGGTCCCGAAGGTGCAGGGCGCCGAGGACATCCACTACGTCGACCGGATCCTCGCCCAGCTCGAGGCCAAGGCCGGCCTCTCCCGCCCGATCCTGGTGCACGCGATCCTCGAGACCGCCCGCGGCGTCGCGAACGTCGAGGAGATCTGCGCGGCCTCCCCGCGGATGCAGGGGCTCTCGCTCGGCCCGGCCGACCTGGCCGCGGACCGGCGGATGAAGACCACCCGGGTCGGCGGCGGCCACCCCGGCTACCTGGTCCGCCAGGACCCGCCGCGCGCCGGCGGCGAGACGCAGTACGACGCCGAGCGCACGACGTACCAGCAGGACCTGTGGCACTACACGATCGCCCGGATGGTCGACGCCTGCGCGATGCACGGCATCTACCCCTACTACGGCCCGTTCGGCGACATCGCCGACACCGTGGCCTGTGAGGACCAGTTCCGCAACGCCTTCCTGCTCGGCTGCGTGGGCGCCTGGAGCCTGCACCCCAAGCAGATCGCGATCGCCAACAAGGTCTTCTCCCCCAGTGTCGAGGACGTCGCCCACGCGCGCCGCGTGATCGCCGCGATGGGCGACGGCACCGGCGCGGTGATGCTCGACGGGAAGATGGAGGACGACGCCTCGGTCAAGCAGTGCCAGGTGATGGTGGCGCTGGCCGAGGAGCTGGCCGCCATCGACCCGGAGCTGAAGAAGCAGTACGACGCGATCACCCTCGAGGAGGCCTGAGATGTCCGACTTCACCCCGCTCCGCTCGGTCCTCTACATGCCGAGCTCCAACGAGCGCGCCCTCGAGAAGGCCAAGTCGATCCCCTGCGACGGGCTGATCCTCGACCTCGAGGACGCCGTCGCCCCCGACGCGAAGCCGGCCGCCCGCGAGGCGGCCTGCGCCGCGGCGTCCTCCGGTGAGTACGGGCGCCGTACCGTCACCATCCGGGTCAACGGCATCGGCACCGAGTGGCACGACGCCGACCTCACCGCTGCCGCCCAGGCCGGCCCGGCCGCGGTGGTGGTCCCGAAGGTGGGCAGCGCCGCCGAGGTCCAGCAGCTCGTGGACGCCCTCGAGCGCGCCGGCGCCCCCGACCACACCACGCTGTGGGCGATGGTCGAGACCCCGGTCGCGATCCTCGACGCGCTCGCGATCGCCCGCGCCTCCGACCGGCTCTCGGCGCTCGTGATGGGCACCAACGACCTGGTCAAGGAGCTGTACGCCGAGCACGTGCCCGGCCGCGCCCCGATCCTGCCGTCGCTGCACACCGCGCTCCTCGCCGCGCGCGCCGCCGGCATCGCGATCATCGACGGCGTCTACAACGACGTGAAGGACACCGAGGGCTTCCTCGCCGAGTGCGAGCAGGGCCGGCAGATGGGCTTCGACGGCAAGACGCTGATCCACCCCGGCCAGGTCGAGGGCGCGAACGCCGCCTTCGCCCCCTCCGAGCGGGCCGTCGAGGACGCCCGCGGCCTGATCCAGGCCTGGGAGGACGGCCAGGGCGCCGGCGTCGTCACCTACCAGGGGAAGATGGTGGAGAACCTGCACGTCGAGTCCGCCCGCCGCACGCTGAGCATCCACGAGGCGATCCAGGCGCTCGGGTAGCCCTCAACCTCGTTGGTCGAGTAGCCCGCGAGGTACGAGCGGGCGTATCGAGACCACACACCGGCGGGTCTCGATACGCTCGCTACTCGACCAACGAAAACCGGCGCTCGCTACTCGACCAACGCCGCCCCGGCGAGGAACGCCAGGACCTTCTCGGCGGGCATCTCGCAGGGGCGGAACCGCTCCTCGCCGTCGGCGGGCAGGTAGAGGTTCGCGCTGATCACGTCGGTGCCGCCGAGCTCCTCGGCGTACACGCTCTGCACGCGGCCGCCGAGGCGGACGGTGCGGGTCACGCCGTACCGGCGGCCGGCGAAGTCGACCTCGGACCACCCCTCCGGGAGCCGGTCGAACAGCGCCGCCGGCGAGGTCACTCCCGGGTGCGGCGGAAGGTCTCGTCGAGCCACACCTTGGCGGTGCCGAGGAACCCCGCCATGTCGTGCACGAGCCGGCCGACCGCGTCCTGGCTCTGCTGGAAGGTCTCGGAGTAGCTGCGCGCCGCCTCCCGGGCGGCGTCGCTGACGGTGGCGCCGTCGTCGTCACCACGGCGGGGATAGCCGCCGGCGACGACGGCCGTGTACTCGCCGGAGTCGACCCAGCGCCGCAGCTCGGCGGCGCGGACGACGGCGAACGGGTGCGTCTGGTTCTCGATCAGCAGCAGCTTGAGCACCGAGTCGCGCAGGTCGCCGGCGGCGAGGTACTCCTGCCCCTGGGCGAAGAACGACGCCGTGTCGAGGTCGTCGAGGTGGCCGCCGCTCGCGAGCTTCATGTGCACCCGGAACGCCGTGGCCGGGTCCTGGGTGGCCAGCAGCCCCGCCCGGTCGGCGGACAGCTCGGCCTTGCGCGACCACTCGTGCAGCGCCGCCATGATCGCGCGGACGCCGAGCCCGCCGATCGGGATCGTCGAGAGCAGGCCGGAGAGCTGGATCAGCCGCTGCAGCAGGGTCTGGTAGACCGCGTGGCCGCTGATCGCGTGCCCGAGCTCGTGGCCGACCACGAACCGCAGCTCGTCCTCGTCGAGCAGGTCGACCAGCCCGGAGGTGAGCACGATGAACGGCTCGTTCATGCCGAGCGTGTGCGCGTTCGGCACCGGGTTCGCCACGACGTACAGCTCCGGCAGCGTCGGCAGGTCCGGGGCGTCCAGGGTCTGCGCGACCTCGCCCAGCAACCGGTGCAGCACCGGGAACTGGCGCTCGTCGGCGCGCACCGCCGACCCCAGGAAGACCAGGCGCACGGCCCGCTCGTTGAAGAGCCCGGACACGGCCTTGAGCACCGAGTCGAACCCCTTCAGCTTGCGCAGCGCCACCAGGGCGCCGCGGTCGGCAGGGTGCTCCCAGGCACGGGAGCTGATGTCGCGCAGGACGGTGCGCCCGCGGGCGGGGGTCGTGGTCACGCGGTCACTCTGGCACGGAGCCCCGCGCCCCGTCCGCGAACATCTCGACCAGGCGCGCGGGCCGCGGGTCCTCGACCAGGTCCTCCAGCGGCACCGGCAGCGGGATGCACCAGTTGTCGCGCTCCACGGTGCCGGGCACGTTGGGACGGCGCTCCTCGCTCACCGCGTCCTCGAGCGCCACCGAGAGCAGCAGGGACGGCGCCGCCGCGAGCTGGGCGTACGCCGACGCCACGGCCTCGTCGGGTCCCGCGTCCTCGTCGAGGCCCCCGCGGGCGAGCCGCGCCAGCAGGTCCTTGCGCCCCGAGCGCACGTCCTCCTCGGCCATGTCGGTGGTCGCGAGCTGCTCGTCGACGTCCGTCCCGCTCCACAGGCCGGCGACGGTCGGCAGGTCGTGGGTGGTGACCGCGGCCATCGCCTGCGGGGGCCAGTCCGCGGGGTCCTCGTCCTCGAACCACAGCACCTTGTAGGACAGGATCCCGCGCTCCGCGAGCGCCTCGCGCACGCCCGGCTCGACGGTGCCGAGGTCCTCGCCGACCACGACCGCGCCCGCGCGGTGCGACTCCAGCGCGACGATGTCGAGCAGGTCCTCGGCCGGGTAGCGGACGTAGGCGCCCTCGGTCGGCCCCTCGCCCTCCGGGACCCACCAGAGCCGGAACAGCCCCATCACGTGGTCGATCCGGAGCCCGCCGGCGCCGGAGATGGTGCTACGCACCGACTGGATGAACGGCGCGTACTCCGCCAGCTGGAGCCGCCACGGCACCAGCGGCGGGGAGCCCCAGTCCTGGCCGGAGGAGTTCAGCAGGTCCGGCGGCGCGCCGACGCTGACGCCCGCCGCCAGCACGTCCTGCCAGGCCCACGCATCCGCCCCGGCGCCGGAGACGCCGATCGGCAGGTCCTGCAGCACGGTCAGGTCGCCGGCCGCGTCCCGCAGCTGCCGGTCGACCAGCCACTGCAGCCAGACGTGGAAGTCGACGTCGGCGCGGTGCGCCGCGACGTACGCCGCGACCCCCGGCGCGTCCGGCCCTCGTACGTCGTCGGGCCAGGCCCGCGAGTCGGGACCGTGCTCGTCGGCGAGGGCGCACCACGCCCCCCACTCCTCCAGCGGCCCCCCGACCTCGGCCCGCCACCGCTGCTCGTCCTCGTCCGCGCCGGAGCGCGCCTCGAAGACGGCCCGGAGCACCCGGCGCTTGAGCGCCCAGGCGCCGTCGCGGTCGACCGGCCCGCCGGACCGCAGCGCGGCGAGGTCGGCCTCGTGACCGGACAGCAGCGCCGGGTCGAAGCCCGGCACGTCCTCGACCCGGAGGTAGACCGGGTTGCGGAACCGCCGCGTCGCGGGCAGGTAGGGGCTGGTCTCCTGCGGCAGCGTCGGGGCGACCGCGTGCAGCGGGTTGACCAGCAGGAACCCGCCGCCGAGCCGCTCGGTCCACTCGCGCAGCGTGCGCAGGTCGCCGAGGTCGCCGATGCCCCAGCTGCGCCGCGAGCGGGCGCCGTACAGCTGCACCGTCCAGCCCCACCGCTGCTCGGTCGGCACGGCGCACCGGCCCGGTGAGACCACCAGCAGCCGGTCGCGACCGCCCACCTGCACCCGGTGGTAGCCGAGCGGGAAGTCCTCCGGCAGCACGTCGCCGACCTGCCGCTCGGTGCCGTCCTCGCAGACCACGGTGACCGGTCCCAGGCCGAGCCGCCGGCCGGGCCGGGTCACCACCGGGCGGCGCTCGTCGAGGTCCTCCGGTGGCCGCCCGATCACCTCGCGCAGCCGCTTGATGGTCTCGTCGGCGACCCGCTGCGGCCGGTCGTCGGCGTCCACCCAGTCCTGCTGGAGGCCCCAGGCGTCGGCCTGCGTGGCGGTCACGGCGCACCCACGAACGCCGGCGCGCTGCCGGTGCCGGTGCCCGTCCCGGGGCCCTCGGGGGTCTCGTCGACCTCGACGTCGGAGAGCTGCCACACGATGAGGGCGACGCAGATCGCGAGGCCGATCACCAGGAACAGGATGACGGACCATCGCTCGCGGAACGGGCGCTGCCGGGGCGTCTTCTCGTCCATGACTTCCCACTACCCGCCACCCGCCCTCTTAGCCCGCCAGCGGGCCCGGGTCACCGTGACGTGCGTCCCTCCGGGGCCGTCGCTCAGCTCTCCCGCGACCGGAACGCCATCGGGACCCGTACGCCGCGCTCCGCGGCGACCTCCGCGGCCCGGTCGTAGCCCGCGTCGACGTGGCGCACCACGCCCGTGGCGGGGTCGTTGGTGAGCACCCGGGCGATCTTCTCCGCGGCCAGCGGCGTGCCGTCGGCGACGCAGACCTGCCCGGCGTGGATCGAGCGCCCGATGCCGACGCCGCCACCGTGGTGGATCGAGACCCAGGTGGCCCCCGACGCGGTGGTGACCAGCGCATTGAGCAGCGCCCAGTCGGCGATCGCGTCGGAGCCGTCCAGCATCGCCTCGGTCTCGCGGTACGGCGAGGCGACCGACCCGCAGTCGAGGTGGTCGCGGCCGATCACGACCGGCGCCGAGAGCTCGCCGCTGGCGACCATCTCGTTGAACCGCAGCCCGGCGCGGTGCCGCTCGCCGTACCCCAGCCAGCAGATGCGCGCCGGCAGCCCCTGGAACCGCACCCGCTCCTGGGCCAGCGTGATCCAGCGCCGCAGCTTCTGGTCCTCGGGGAAGAGCTCGAGCACGGCCCGGTCGGTCGCGGCGATGTCGGCGGGGTCGCCGGAGAGCGCCGCCCAGCGGAAGGGTCCCTTGCCCTCGCAGAACAGCGGCCGGATGTAGGCCGGCACGAAGCCGGGGAACGCGAACGCCCGGTCGTAGCCGCCCTTGCGCGCCTCGTCGCGGATCGAGTTGCCGTAGTCGAAGACCTCGGCGCCGCGGTCCTGGAGCTCGACCATCGCCCGCACGTGCGCGGCCATCGAGGCCCGCGCCTCCTTCGTGAACCCCTCGGGGTCGGCGGTCCGCCGCGCCTCCCACTCCTCGACGGGGACACCGGCCGGCAGGTAGGCGAGCGGGTCGTGGGCGGAGGTCTGGTCGGTGACGATGTCGACCGGCGCGTCCATCTCCAGCAGCGCCGGCAGCAGCTCCGCCGCGTTGCCGAGGACGCCGATCGACAGCGGCCGTCGGGCGTCCCGCGCCTCGACCGCCCTCCGCACCGCCTCCTCGAGCGACGGCGCCCGCACGTCGAGGTAGCGGTGGTCGATCCGCCGCTGGATCCGGGCCGGGTCGCACTCGATGCAGATCGCGACCCCGTCGTTCATCGTCACCGCGAGCGGCTGCGCACCGCCCATCCCGCCCAGCCCCGCGGTCACGGTGATGGTGCCGGCGAGGGTGCCGCCGAACCGCGTGTCGGCGACCGCGGCGAAGGTCTCGAAGGTGCCCTGCAGGATCCCCTGGGTGCCGATGTAGATCCACGACCCGGCGGTCATCTGGCCGTACATCGTCAGGCCGAGGTCCTCCAGCCGCCGGAACTCCTCCCAGCTGGCCCAGTCGCCGACCAGGTTGGCGTTGGCGATCAGCACCCGCGGCGCCCACGCGTGCGTGCGCATCACGCCCACCGGCTTGCCGCTCTGCACCAGCAGCGTCTCGTCGTCGGCGAGGTCGCGCAGCGCGGCCACGATCGCGTCGTACGCCGCCCAGCTGCGGGCCGCCTTGCCCGTGCCGCCGTAGACGACCAGCTCGTCGGGGTCCTCCGCGACGTCGGGGTCGAGGTTGTTCATCAGCATCCGCAGCGGCGCCTCGGTCTGCCAGGACCGGGCGGTCAGCGCGGTGCCGCGCGCGGCGCGGACGGGTGCGTGGTGGCTCATGCCAGCTCTCCGATCACTGCTTCGGCGGCGTGGACGACGGCACCGTCGCGGACCAGCCCGACGGCGGTCTCGATCTCCGGCGCCAGGTGGCGGTCCGGCCCGGGGCCCTCGACGCCCGCCTCCCGCAGCCGGCGTACGACGGCGCCCGTCGCCGGCGCAGGGTTCAACGGCGCCCGGAGGTCGAGCGCGCGGGCCGCGGTCAGCACCTCGATCGCCACGACCCGGGTGAGGCCGTCGACCGACCGGCGCAGCTTGCGGGCCGCCGACCAGCCCATCGAGACGTGGTCCTCCTGCATCGCGCTCGACGGGATCGAGTCGACCGAGGCGGGCGCCGCCAGCCGCTTGAGCTCGGAGACGATCGCCGCCTGGGTGTACTGCGCGATCATCAGGCCGCTGTCGACGCCCGGGTCATCGGCGAGGAACGGCGGCAGCCCGTGGTTGCGGGCCCGGTCGAGGAACCGGTCCGAGCGGCGCTCGCTCATCGAGGCGACGTCGGCCGCGACGATCCCCAGGAAGTCCAGGACGTAGGCCAGCGGGGCGCCGTGGAAGTTGCCGTTGGACTCGACCCGGTCGCCCATCACCACCGGGTTGTCGATCGCCGAGGCGAGCTCGCGGGTGGCGACGGTCGCGGCGTGCTCTACGGTGTCGCGGGCCGCGCCGTGGACCTGGGGCGAGCAGCGCAGCGAGTAGGCGTCCTGCACCCGGTGGCAGTCCCCGCCGCGGTGCGAGGCCACCACGCCGGAGTCGCGCAGCAGCGCGACCAGGTTGGCGGCCGAGCGCGCCTGGCCCGGGTGCGGCCGGAGCGCCTGGAGGTCGGCGGCGAAGACCCGGTCGGTGCCGAGCTGCGCCTCGACCGACATCGCCGCGGCGACGTCGGCGGTGCGCAGCAGCATCCGGAGGTCCTCGAGCGCCAGCACCAGCATCCCGAGCATCCCGTCGGTGCCGTTGACCAGCGCCAGCCCCTCCTTGGCGCCGAGCTCGACCGGCGACAGCCCGGCGGCGGCCAGCGCCTCGGCCGCCGGCACCAGGCGCCCCTCGGGGTCGCGCACCTGCCCTTCGCCGATCAGCGCCAGCGCGCAGTGGGCGAGCGGCGCGAGGTCGCCGGAGCACCCGAGGGAGCCGTGCTCGTGGACGACCGGGGTGATCCCGCGGGCCAGCAGCGCGACGAGCAGCTCCGCCGTCTCCGGCCGGACGCCGGTGCGCCCGGTGGCGAGCGTCGAGAGCCGCAGCAGCATCAGCGCCCGGGTCACCTCCCGCTCGACCTCCGGCCCGGACCCGGCGGCGTGCGAGCGCACCAGCGAGCGCTGCAGCCGGGCACGGCTCTCGACGGGGACGTGCCGCGTCGCGAGCGCCCCGAACCCGGTGGACACGCCGTACGTCGGGGTGGGCGCCGCGGCCAGCGCGTCGACCACCTCCCGCGACCGGACGACGGCCTCCCGCGCCGCGGCGGACAGCACCACCGGCGCGTCGTGCCGGGCGACCGCGACCACGTCGGCGAAGGACAGCGGTCCGACCTCGACGGTCACGGGGAGAGTCATGCAGCCATCACAATCCCGGCGCCGCCCCTCGCGCCAGCACCGGCGGCGGCCGACCGTCTGGGATCCGAGACGTCTGCCGCTCGCAGGTTTCGATCTCGGTGCACACGTGTAACTTCTTCGCACCGGGCACGTTGAGCCTGGATACGCCGTCGGCCGCGACGCGGGGGGAACCGTGCGGCCGGCGATACCTCATGAGGAGACCCACATGCGCCGGTTCATTCCCGTCGGCACCGCACTCGCGCTCGCAGCCGCAGTGCTGGTCGCGCCCACCACCGCGAGCTCGGCGACCGCGCCGAGCGCCGCCGCCACGTCGTACGCCGCGAAGCCGAAGGCCGGCAAGGCCAAGAAGCCCACGCCCTACGCGTTCCGCGCCCACGGCTACGGCACCCGCATCAAGGGCGGCGACCTCCCGTCGGTGTCCGGCGCCACCGCGCTGGCCTCCCTCGGCTGCACCAACCGCACCGGCATCCGGAAGCACAACGAGGTCGCCGACGTGCAGCTGCCGGGGCTCGGCCGGATCTCGGGCGTCCGCACCGACATCTCCACGGTGAAGACCAAGACCGGGGTGTCGTCGGTCTCCGAGCACAGCGTCGCCCAGATCGTCCTCGCCGAGTCGTCCTTCGGCCGGCTCTCCATCCAGGGCATCACCTCGATGGCCACCGCCAGCGCCGGCCGGTCCGGCTACAGCACCGACGCCGAGACCACGCTGGCCCGCCTGGTCTTCACCCCGACCGGCGGCGAGCCCCGCGAGCTGAGGCTGCCGACGCTCAACCGGCCGATCGAGGTCCCCGGCCTGCTGCGGGTCAGCATCGGGGACATCCGTGAGCGCAAGGGCGCCGACTTCGCCCACGCCCGGGCCAACGGCCTGAAGATCGCGCTGCTCCCGACCCAGACCCGGGTCGTCGTCGGCCGCACCGTCGCCTACATGACCCGCGGCATCCGCACCGGCCTCTTCAACGGCTCCTCCGCCGCGACGAGGGCCGAGCTGCTGGCCGGCAACGTCCGCCTCGGCCGCACCCAGTCGCTGACCATGCCCTGCCAGGGCACCGACGGCAAGGTGCAGACCAACGCCGCGGCGAAGGTGAGCATCCCCGGCCTGCTCGACCTCGGCGCGGTCTCCTCGCGGCAGATGGGCAAGCAGGGCAAGCGGCGCGCGCTCGGCTTCGAGGAGGCCTCGGTGGCCAGCCTGAACCTCGGCGACGGCGCGCTGAAGGTCGACGCGATCATGGGCCGCGTCCGGGTCGTCAAGGCCAAGGGCAAGAAGGCCCGCGTGAGCTACGCCGGCTCGACCATCGGCGGCATCACCGTCGACGGCGAGCGCTACTCGCTCCCCGAGCTCGACGGCATCGAGATCCCGGGTATCGCCAAGGTCGAGACCCTGGTGAAGGAGAAGGTCAAGAACGGCGGCCGGATCACCGCGCTCCGGCTGACCCTCCTCGACGGCACCGGCGCCGTGGTCGACCTGGGCCAGGCGTACCTGAAGATCCGCCCCAGCGGGCGCTGACCGCACCCTCCTGACGACGCCGGCCGCCCCGCTGTGGGGCGACCGGCGTCGTCGTGCGTCCGGGGCTGGTCCGTCCGGGTAGCCAGGACGTTGCCCTGGTTTGTGGCCGGGTACCGGACGGGCTACCGACCGAGGAGGCACCACATGGACAACGACGTCATCGTCTGGATCGTCATCGCCGTCGTCGTGCTCGCCCTGCTGGCCGCGCTCGCGTACGTGCTGAGCAAGCGCAAGAAGCAGCGCGACCAGGAACGCGACCACGCCCACGCCGAGCAGCTGCGCCGGCAGGCCCTCACCCACCAGCCCGAGGTGACCGAGTCGCAGCTCGACGCCCGCAAGGCCGAGGCCGAGGCCGAGCTCGCCCGCACCGAGGCGGAGCGCGCCGAGCGCCGGGCCGCCGAGGCCCGCCAGGCCTCGGCCGTCACTGAGGCCCGGCAGGAGGACGTCGTCCGCCAGGCCGACAGCATCGACCCGCGCGTCGACCACCGGTCCGAGGGCTACACGCCGGTCACCCCGGCCGAGGGCACGGGCACGACGAGCACCGGCACGACGAGCACGGGCACGACGAGCACCGGCAGCACCACGGGCAGCACCAGCGGCGCCGCGGAGACCGACGTCCCGGGCCGCCACCGGGACGTCTGACCGACGCCTGATCGCGCCTGCGCGGGGGCTGCCGCACCGGTAGCCTCCGCGCATGGCCCAGGTCCCTGCGGCGACCCGCACGCTGCGGGTCCTGCGCTACCTCGCCGCGCAGCCCGAGCCGGTGCCGCTGGACCAGATCGCCCGCTCCTGCGGACTGCCGCGCAGCACGGCGTACCACCTGCTGCGCGCGATGGTCGACGAGGGCTTCGCCACCCACCTCGTCGAGGAGCACCGCTTCGGCCTGGGGCTCGCGGCGTTCGAGGTCGGCAGCGGCTACGCCCGCCAGGAGCCGCTCCAGCGGATCGCCCGGCGCACCCTCGCCGCGCTGACCGACCGGGTCGGCGAGAGCACCCACCTCGCGGTGCTGCACGGCCGCGACGTCCTGTACGTCGTGGAGGAGCGCGCGTCCGGGCGTCCCCCGCTCGTCACCGACGTCGGGGTGCGGCTGCCCGCGCACCTGACCGCGAGCGGCCGCGCGATCCTGGCCCGGCTGCCGGCCGCGCAGGTGCGGGCGCTCTACCCCGACGGCTCGGCGTTCACCGACCGGCACGGCATCGGCCCCGCGACCCCCGGCGAGCTCCGGGCGGTGCTCCGCGACGCGCGCGCCCGCGGCTGGGCGGTCGAGGACGGGGAGGTCACGCCGGGGCTCGCCAGCGTCGCCGCCGCGGTCCTCGACCACAACGCGCACCCGGTGGCCGCCGTCGCCGTGACCTACCAGGACGCCGACCCCGACCGGCTCGCGCGGGAGGTCCGGCGCACCGCCGACCTGCTCACCCGCCGGCTCGGCGGCGTCGCGGCGGACAGACCCTCGACAGCGACATGAAAAGGTGTCAGGTTTCGGGGACTCGTCGTCCCGGAGGTCCAGGTTGCGCCCGTCCCGCCCCGTCACCCGCCTGCTCGTCTCGGGCGTGACCGCCCTCGCCCTCGTCGGCAGCGCCATCGCACTCACCGGCCCCGGGCCCGGACGGGAGGGCACCCTCGCCGCGGACTTCAACGCCGAGAAGGCCGCCCAGGGCCTGCCGCACACCGACCCTCCCGGCACCCCCGCGCACACCCACGACGACCCGGCGACCAAGAACGCGCTGTCCCGCGCCTCCGAGGTCAGCGCCGAGACCCAGGACCCGACCACGGCCGCCCAGAAGCGCTCGGCCGCGAGGTACGTCGAGAAGCAGCGCCGGATGAAGGACCCGCGGTTGACCCGGGTGCCGGTCACCGCCAAGCGGCGCACCCACCCGCAGGACCGCTACGCGATGGCCAACGGGTGCTACCGGATGGCGGGCGGGCCGGTGTTCTTCAAGCCCACCGCCCTCGGCACCTACCTGCTCTACGACGACGACCGGCGGTTCATCCTCGACGGCGGCGAGCGGGTCGCCTCGCCCTCGCCGGCGGCGGAGTGGCGGGCCACGAAGTCCGGGAAGCGGATGGCCTTCCGCAACGGCACCGGCCCGCTGCGGATCGGCCGCGAGTCGACGTTCCGGCTGCGGACGGCGAAGGGCTGCGCGGCGTACCCCGAGTCGCAGATCAGCGTCCGCGGCAAGCCGTACGGCGGCGCCACGTCGTACCAGGAGGTGCGGGGGTACGTCGACGCGCACACCCACGGCATGGCCTTCGAGTTCCTCGGCGGCGGCGCCCACTGCGGCAAGCCGTGGGACAGGTACGGCGTCGCGTACGCGCTCGTCGACTGCCCCGACCACACCACCACCGGCGGGTACGGCGCCCTTCTCGAGTCGCTGCTGTCCGGCGAGGCCAACCACGACCCGGTCGGCTGGCCGACGTTCAAGGACTGGCCCGCCCCGGAGTCGCTGACCCACGAGGGCACCTACTACCGCTGGCTGGAGCGCGCCTGGCGCGGCGGGCAGCGGATCTTCGTCAACCTGCTGGTCGAGAACAACCAGCTGTGCATGCTCTACCCGGTCAAGAAGAGCCTCGAGTACGCCGCCTGCGACGACATGGTCTCGGTCCGGCGCCAGGCCCGGGACATGTACGAGATGCAGGACTACATCGACGCCCAGTTCGGGGGGCCCGGCAAGGGCTTCTACCGGATCGTGACGTCCCCGTGGCAGGCCCGCCGCGTCGTCAACGCCGGCAAGATGGCGGTGGTGATGGGCATCGAGACCTCGGTGCCGTTCGGCTGCACGGTGAAGCTCGACGTCCCGCAGTGCAGCACCGCCGAGATCGACCGACAGCTCGACGCCGTGCACAAGATGGGCGTGCGGCAGATGGAGCTGGTCAACAAGTTCGACAACGCGCTGTCCGGCGTCGCGGGCGACACCGGCGCGATCGGGCCGGTGGTCAACCTCGGCAACTTCCTGGAGACCGGGTCGTTCTGGGACATGAAGCACTGCGAGCCCGCGGACGGCGAGTCCCACGACAACAACCAGGCGGCCATCCCGGACATCAGCGCGGGGCAGCAGGACGCGCTGTTCGGCGCGGTCGGCCAGCTCGTCGACTCCCTCGGCCTGCTGCCCGACCTGGCCCTGCCGCTCTACCCGCCCCCGGACCACTGCAACAGCCGCGGCCTCACGACGCTCGGCGAGCACACCATCAAGGCCCTGGCGAAGCGGCACATGCTCTTCGACCCCGACCACATGAGCGTCAAGGCCCGCCGGTCCTCGATGGACACCATCGAGGAGCTCGACTACTCCGGCGTGCTGTCGAGCCACTCCTGGTCCACCCCCGACACCTACCCGCGGATCTACAGGTCCGGCGGCTTCATCGCGCCGTACGCCGGCGACTCGACCGGCTTCGTGGGCAAGTGGCGCCGGCACGTCGGCTGGGCCGACAAGCGCTACTACTGGGGCCTCGGGTTCGGCGCCGACATCAATGGCCTCGGCGCCCAGGGCGACCCGCGCGGCGCCGACGTGCGCAACCCCGTCCGCTACCCCTTCCGGGGTCTCGGCGGCGTCCGGGTGCAGAAGCAGCGGGCCGGCCAGCGCGTCTACGACATCAACGTCGACGGCGTCGCGCAGTACGGCCTCTACCCCGACTGGGTCGAGGACCTGCGCCAGGTCGCCGGCGGCGCGGACGGCGCCGACATCGTCGACGACATGGCCCGCGGCGCGGAGGCGTACCTGCAGACCTGGGAGCGGGCCGAGGGCGTGCGCCCCGACGCCTGCCGCAACCCCGGGCTCCGCAAGCCGGTCGGCAAGGTGCGCTCCCTGGTGCGCCGGGGGATGACCACCCAGCAGGTGCTGCGCGCCGTCGGGCAGCCCTACACGCGCCTCGGCACGTCGTACGGCACCTGCGCGCGGGCCAAGGGCGACAAGAAGGTGCCGGTGACGATCTCGTTCACGAAGGCGGGCCGGGTGCGGGCCGTGCAGGTCCGCGGCTGAAGTTACCGGCGGGTACGATACGTGTCACGCCCTCCGGCCACTGACGAAGGGTGCGTGGGCCTCTAGGCTCACGGTCGCGCGCGCCGCGCCCCATGACGAGGAGCCCTGGTCCATGCAGATTGTCGCCATCGTTGTCTCCCTGGCCATCACCGCGGTCGCGGTCGGCCTGGCCGCCGTGGCGGTACGGCGGATGCTCGCCGTCGTCCGGATGGGACAGCCCGCCCTCGGCCGCACCGACCAGCCGGGTCGCCGCTGGGCGAACATGGCCAAGGAGACGCTCGGCCACACCCGGATGCTCCAGTGGACCTGGATCGGCATCATGCACTGGTTCGTGGCGGCCGGGTTCATCTTCCTGTCCTCGCTGGTCTTCGGCGCCTACCTGCTGATCTTCGACGCCCACCAGGCGTTCCCGGTCATCGGCAACTGGATCGTCTACGAGTACCCCGTCGAGCTGCTGAGCTGGCTCACGCTGGTCGGCATCCTGTACCTGATCTACCGCCGCCAGAAGGACCACCCGCGCCACCAGGGCCGCCGCTCGCGCTTCTTCGGCTCCAACTTCTGGCAGGCCTACTTCGTCGAGGCGATCATCCTCAGCGTCGTGCTGCTCGGCATCACCCTGCGCACGATCGAGTACGCCGTCCTCAACAACGCCGAGTACCTCCGCGACCACCCGGAGGCGGCCGACCACAACGGCCTCGCGCACTTCCCCACCACCGCGTGGATCGGCGAGCTCTGGAGCGGCCTGTCGCTCTCGGCGCTCGAGAACCTCATCTACGCCCTGGCGATGGTGAAGATCCTCGTCTCGATGACCTGGCTGATCGTGATCAGCCGCAACATCACCATGGGCGTCGCCTGGCACCGCTTCACCGCCTGGTTCAACATCTGGTTCAAGCGCGAGGCCGACGGCACGACCGCGCTCGGCGCGATGAAGCCGCTCACCAGCGGCGGCCAGACGATCAGCCTCGACGACATCGAGGACCTCGACGAGGACACCGCGCTCGGCGTCGGCAAGATCGAGGACTTCAGCTGGAAGGGGATCCTCGACTTCACGACCTGCACCGAGTGCGGCCGCTGCCAGTCGCAGTGCCCCGCCTGGAACACCGAGAAGCCGCTGTCGCCCAAGCTGCTGATCACCGCGCTGCGCGACCACGCGTACGCGAAGGCGCCGTACGTGCAGGCCGGTGGCGAGGGCAGCGAGGCGGCGACCGCGCTGCTCGAGGGCAACGACACCCTGACCCGCGAGGTCGAGCGGCCGCTGGTCGGCGACACCGGCGACGACTGGTTCTACATGCCGGAGAACGGCGCCGCGGTCATCGACCCCGACGTCCTCTGGTCCTGCACCTCCTGCGGCGCGTGCGTCCAGCAGTGCCCCGTCGACATCGAGCACGTCGACCACATCATGGACATGCGCCGCCACCAGATCCTGGTCGAGTCGAACTTCCCCGCCGAGCTCAACGGCCTGTTCAAGGGCCTGGAGAACAAGGGCAACCCGTGGAACATGTCGCCGAACGCGCGCATGGACTGGGCCAAGGGGCTCGACTTCGAGGTCAAGGTCGTCGGCGAGACGATCGAGTCCCTCGACGAGGTCGACTGGCTGTTCTGGGTCGGCTGCGCCGGCGCCTACGAGGACCGCGCCAAGAAGACCACCCGCGCGGTCGCCGAGCTGCTCGACATCGCCGGTGTGAGCTTCGGCGTCCTCGGCAACGGCGAGACCTGCAGCGGTGACCCCGCGCGCCGGGCCGGCAACGAGTTCGTCTTCCAGGGCCTGGCCCAGCAGAACGCCGAGACGTTCAAGGCGCACCAGGTCAAGAAGGTCGTCTCGACCTGCGCCCACTGCTTCAACACGCTCAAGAACGAGTACCGCGAGTTCGGCGTCGAGCTCGAGGTCGTCCACCACACCCAGCTGCTCAACCGCCTCGTGCGCGAGGGCAAGCTGACCCCGGTCAACGACGGCGCCGGCGCCCACAAGCGCTCGATCACCTACCACGACCCCTGCTACGTCGGCCGCCACAACGGCGTCTACTCCCCGCCGCGCGAGCTGCTCCAGGTGCTGCCCGGCGCCGAGTACGTCGAGATGGAGCGCAACTCCGAGCGGTCCTTCTGCTGCGGCGCCGGTGGCGCCCGCATGTGGATGGAGGAGAACATCGGCGAGCGGATCAACGTCAACCGCACCAAGGAGGCCGTCGGCACCGGCGCCGACCAGATCGCGGTCGGCTGCCCGTTCTGCCGCGTGATGCTCTCCGACGGCCTGACCGCCGAGCAGGCCAAGGGCGAGGCCCGCGAGGAGGTCGAGGTCCTCGACGTCGCGCAGATGCTGCTCGCCTCGGTCAAGGGCGAGATGGCCACCAAGCAGGCGCCCGGCTCGGCTGGCTCGGCCGGCGGCCAGGCCGTCGCGACGAAGGCGGAGCCCGAGGCCGGCGACGAGACCGTCACCGAGGACACCGTCGTCGCCACCGAGGACGCCGGCCCGCTGGCCAAGGCCTCCGGCGGCTCCTCGCTGTTCGACACCCCCGAGGCGAAGGCGCCGGCCGAGACCGCCGATCCGGACAAGTCCGCCGCCGAGGAGGCGAAGGTCGCCGAGGCCGCACCGACGAAGAGCGGCGGCTCGCTGTTCGACCTCGGTGGCGACGAGGCGGAGGCCCCGGCCGAGGCCAAGACCGAGGTCAAGGCCGAGCCGGCCCCCGCGAAGCCGGCGAAGGCCGACGCCGACCTCGGGTCGGGCGGCTCGCTGTTCGACCTGGGTGGCGACGAGGCCGAGCCGGAGGCCGCGCCGGTCCAGAAGCCGGTCGCCGAGGAGCCGGTCGAGAAGCCGGTCGAGCCGGCGAAGCCGGCTGCCGACCTGGGGTCGGGCGGCTCGCTGTTCGACATCGAGGCCGACGTGGTCGAGTCGTCGCCCGCGGCGGAGTCCGCCGAGACGTCCGCCGCCCCGGTGGTCGAGGAGGAGGCCCCGGCCGAGCCCGAGGCCGCGCCTGCCAAGCCCACCGCCGACCTCGGTTCGGGCGGCTCGCTCTTCGACATCGCCGCACCGCCCGCTGCCGCCCCGGCGCCCGCGACGAAGGCCGAGCCGACGCCGGAGCCGGAGCCGGAGCCCGTGGCGAAGGCCGAGCCGGCGCCGCAGCCGACCTCGTCGGGAGCCGCCGCGACGCCGAAGACCGACGTGGACTTCGACGACCTCGGTTCGCTCTTCGACATCGAGGCCCCGGCGGCGTCCACCCCGGCGGCGTCCACCCCGGCGGCGTCCACCCCGGCCCCGCCGGCCGAGGCCGAGTCCACTGAGGAGCCGGAGCCGGAGCAGGAGCAGGAGCAGCCCGCCAGCGGCGGCGCCGCGGTGAGCGCGGCGGCCACGGCCGCCGCGAGCTCGGACCCCGAGCCGGAGCCGGAGCCGGAGCCGGAGCCGGAGGCCACCGAGGAGCCGGAGCCCGAGCCCGAGCCCGAGCCCGAGCCCGAGCCCGAGCCCGAGCCCGAGCCCGAGGAGAAGCCGAAGCCCACCTCGAACGGCGCCGCTCACCAGCCCAAGACCGGCGTCGACATCAACGAGAGCAGCTCGCTCTTCGACCTCTGAGTCGATTCCCCACAGTGCGGTTGATTGGTCGCAGCAGGTGCGACCGATCAACCGCACTGTGCGCAGGGGCCACCCGCGCCGAGGATCACTGCCAGGCGAGCGGCGGTCCGACAGGGACGGCCGAACACTTGTCCGTAGCCCAGCCGCACGGTGCGCCGACCCGACACCGCCACGTCGAGATCGCGATCGAGGTCACGATCCCGGGCGACCACCGAGTCGTGGTGGAGCCGACCGTCCAGCTCCACCACCGAGCCATCCGGGTAGCGGACGTCCCGGAACATGCGCCGCCCGTCCTGGTCACGCTCCTCGGCCTGGCGCTCCCCGCGCGGGAGTCCGTGCGGCCGCTCGACGAGGGTCAGGTAGCCGTGCTCCAGGACCGAGCAGGTCCCCGTCGCGACGTCCTCGAGGACCCCGGCCAGGACCGCCCGGCGCGGCACGCGAGCCCGGGAGCTCAGCGCCTGGCTGACCCGCGCAGCGGTGGTACGCCGACTCGCGCACACGTCTGAGGACGGCGATGGCGTCGAGGTCGGTCCGCGCCTCGACCGCACAGTCGAGCGCCGCCTCCTCCACGCGCATCCGGGGAGGGGAGGCGTTCCACTGGACGCGCTCTCGGAACCCGCTCGTGCGGTGCAGGACCACCCCGGCCGGCGCGACGAGGTGACGTCCACGTGCGACGGCGACGTGGACCACCCGATCGTCGTGCCCGAGCCGACCGAGGCCGGCGACCGCCCGGAGGGCGGACCCGTGGCTCAGCGCCGCCGGCCAGGCGTGCTGCACCGCAGCCCAGGCCTGCTGCTCCCAGGTCAGCGGCCCGGTGTGATCGACGTACACGCCCGGATGGGCGACGGCCCACTCGCGGCGGCGGAGCTTCCGCTCGATGTCGGACCTGGTCAGCCCCGCCGCCAGCGCCTGCCGGCGCGAGACCACGCCGCCCTGGTCGGCGAGCAACAGCGCGAGGGCGTCCACCGCCCCAGGCTGGCCCGGCGGAGCGGCCTGTGGGGCCGCGCGGACCGATCTGTGGAGAAGACCTACGGCGCCTTGGCGACCTCGTCCTTGTCGGTGTGCTCGGGCACGAGGATGGGGCGCAGCCGCGCCCAGCCCATGAACGCGAGGCCGACGACGAGCAGGCCGATCCCGGCCCAGAGGTTGGCGTTGACGCCGCCGGTCTTCTCGGTCTCGGTGTCGCCGAAGAGGCCCATCAGCGTCAGGATCACGCCGTACGCCGTGAGCAGCAGACCGATGATGTTGCGGATGTCGAGCAGGCCGGCCTGGTGACGGCGCGGCTCCGCCTGGCCGGCGGCGGGGGGCTGGGAAGGCATGCGGTCCTCCTCGGGAGGGTCAGAAGAGCAGGTTCAGGACGATGACCATGGCGAGCGCGATGCCGGCGAGCGGCATCGTGCGGCGGTACCAGGGGTAGGACGCCTCGTTGGCGTCCACCAGGTCCTCGCGGGGGGTCTCGGAGTAGACGAGACCCTTGAGCTCCTCGACCGGCTTGGGCGTGGTCACGAGCGAGACGGCGACGCTGAGCACGATGTCGACGACGAACGCCGTCGCCGCGGCGACGAACGCCGCGCCCTGGCCGCCGAGCGGGATGATGCCGAGGCTGAGCGAGCCGAAGGCGTCCTCGCTGAGGAAGGCCACCGCGACCGCCGACACGGTGCCGGCCACGAGGCCGACCCAGCCGGCGGTGGGCGTCATCCGCTTCCAGAACATGCCGAGGATGAACGTCGCGAACAGCGGGGCGTTGAAGAACCCGAACAGCACCTGGAGGTAGTCCATGATGTTCGAGAAGTTCGTGGCGAGGTACGCCGTGCCGATCGCGATCACCGTCGCCGCGACCGTCGCGATCCGGCCGATCAGCAGGTAGTAGGAGTCCTCGCGGTCCTTGACGGCGTACCGCTGCCAGAGGTCGTAGCTGAAGACCGTGTTGAACGCCGAGATGTTGGCGGCCATGCCGGCCATGAAGGCGGCGAGCAGACCCGCGATCGCGACGCCGAGCAGGCCGTTGGGCAGCAGGTCGCGCATCAGGTACAGCAGCGCGTCGTTGTACTCGACCGTGCCGCCGGTGCCTCCGGAGACCTCCTCGCCGGCCTTGGTCTCGGCGATCTCGCTGACGAGGACCGCGGCGATCATGCCGGGCAGGATCGTGATGAACGGGACGAACATCTTCGGGAAGGCGCCGATGATCGGCGTCTTGCGGGCCGAGGAGATCGAGTCGGAGGCCATCGCGCGCTGGACCTCGACGAAGTTCGTCGTCCAGTAGCCGAAGGAGAGCACGAACCCGAGGCCGAAGACGATGCCGATCACCGAGAGCACCGGCGAGTCGAAGCCCGTGAGCGCCTCACCCGGCCAGGAGTTGAGCTGCTGGTCGGCGGGCGCGACGGCGGGGTTGCCGTCCGCGGCCTCGGTGATCTTGTCCTTGAGGCCGCCGTACCCGCCGACCTTGTTGAGGCCGATGAGGGTCAGCGGGAGCAGCGCCGCGACGATGACGAAGAACTGCAGGACCTCGTTGTAGATCGCCGCCGAGAGCCCGCCGAGCGTGATGTAGGAGAGCACCACGATCGCCGCGATCAGGAGCGCGACGAAGAGCGGCCAGCCGAGCAGCGCCTGGATGATCGTGCCGAGCAGGTAGAGGTTGATGCCGGCGATCAGCAGCTGCGCGATCGCGAACGAGAACGAGTTGACCAGGTGGGCGCCGGTGCCGAAGCGGCGGAACATGAACTCGGGGACCGAGCGCACCTTGGAGCCGTAGTAGAACGGCATCATCACGACGCCGAGGAACAGCATCGCCGGGATCGCGCCGACCCAGAAGTAGTGCACGGTCGGGAGGCCGAACTCCGCGCCGGACGCCGACATGCCCATGATCTCGACGGCGCCGAGGTTGGCGGAGATGAACGCCAGGCCGGTCACCCAGGCGGGCAGCGAGCGGCCGGAGAGGAAGAAGTCGACGGAGTCGGACACCTGGCGACGGGCCATGATCCCGATGCCGAGGACCACCACGAAGTAGAGGCCGATGATCAGGTAGTCGACGGCGTTCGCAGAGATCAGCGTGTCGCTGGCGAGCGGACTCATGGAGGAGCCGTTCCCCGATACCCCCCGCGGCAAACGACAGCACCGGCGGCGTCGACGGCGTCGACGGCGCGACCGAGGTCCGCCCGGGTCAGGAGCGCATCGCGACGCCCTCGCGCCAGTAGCCCATGAACGACACCTGCCGGCGGTCGACGCCGAGCCCCTGCACCAGCGCCCGGCGCAGCCCGGTCACCAGCTTCGACTCCCCCGCGATCCACGCGTAGAGGTCGGCGAGGTCGGGGTCGGTCGTCACCGGCGCGGCCTCGACGTCCTCGCCGGAGGAGGAGTACGACGGCGTCTCCCACAGGTCGGGGTCGACCTCGTCGTCGCCGACGGCCAGGTCCACGGCCAGCGGCGCGAGGCTGGTCCCGAGGTGCTCGAGGACGAGCGCGTGCAGCCGCTCCGCCCGCGGGGCGCCGTCGCGCGGCACCCAGGTGACCGCGACCCCCTCGGGGTGCCGGAGGGTCTGCACGTCGGCCGACAGCGGCACCTCGAGGTACGCCGCGCCGCGCGCGTCGGCCGGGAGCGCGCCCAGGATCGCCGCCACGGCCGGCACCGCGGTCTCGTCGCCGACCAGCAGCAGCCGGCCCGCCGTACCGGGGGTGAACTCGATGCCGCCGTACACCGCGCCGCGCCGCGGCGCCATGGTCACCAGCCGGTCACCGACGGCCGCGGCGGCCGCCCAGGTCGAGCCGGGGCCGGCCTCGCCGTGGCCCTCGACGCCGTGCAGCACGAAGTCGACGACCAGGCGGGTGTCCTCGCCCTCGCCGAGGACGTCACGCACGGTGTAGGTGCGCATGTGGCCGCGCTCCTCGGCGGGCCGCGCGAACCACGACGCCATCGCCGTCTCGTCGGCGCCCACGAAGGACGGCAGCGGCCGCCCGGCCGCCGGGAAGATCAGCTTGATCCGCTGGTCGAGGAGCGGGCCGGAGTCGACGCCGAACTCGGCGAGGGCGGGCGATCCCAGCTCGATGCGCACGTAGCTCGGGGAGAGCCGGTCGACCCGCCGTACCTCGACCTCCTCGAGGAGCATCGGCAAGGCGGGTGCGGCGAGCGTGGTCATCAGGTCCTCGAGCGTCGGAATCAGGTAAGGCTGACCTTACCTGACTACGACTCAGATCGAGGTGCGATGGAAGTTCTGGAACGACCGCGACGGGGTGGGTCCGCGCTGGCCCTGGTAGCGCGAGCCGTACTTCTCCGCGCCGTACGGGTGCTCCGAGGGCGAGGAGAGCCGGAAGAAGCAGAACTGCCCGATCTTCATGCCCGGGTAGAGCTTGATCGGCAGCGTCGCGACGTTCGCGAGCTCCAGCGTGACGTGCCCGGAGAAGCCCGGGTCGACGAAGCCGGCGGTCGCGTGGGTGAGCAGGCCGAGCCGGCCCAGGGACGACTTGCCCTCGACGCGCGCGGCGACGTCGTCGGGCAGCGTCACGACCTCGTACGTCGAGCCGAGCACGAACTCGCCCGGGTGCAGGATGAACGGCTCGTCGCCCTCCGGCTCGACGACCCGGGTCAGGTCGCTCTGGTCGGCCGCGGGGTCGATGTGCGGGTAGCGGTGGTTCTCGAAGACGCGGAAGTACCGGTCGAGCCGCACGTCGATCGAGGACGGCTGCAGCATCGCCGGGTCCCAGGGATCGAGGGCGACCCGGCCGTCGTCGATCTGGGCCAGGATGTCGCGGTCAGACAGCAGCACGCGCTCAACCTACCGGCACCCCGCCGCCTCCAGGACCCGCTCGACCTGCGCGAACGCCGCGACCTTCTCGTCCCACTCCTCGACCAGCGCGACGCCGCGTGCCTCCAGCTCGGTCCGGGCGCGGTCGACGTCCCCCTCGACGAGCGCCACCAGGCCCACGGCGCTGCTCGCCGCCCACCGCACGCGGTAGCCGTCCCCGGCGTACCCCCCGACCCGCTCGGCCAGGTCGCCCTGCTCGCGCAGGTCGGCCGGCGGCGCGCAGGGCTCGGCGGACGGCGGGCTGCTGCTGCACGCCGTGAGCGCCGCCACGAGGAGCGTCCCTGCCAGCCACCACCGCACGGACCCACCTTCTCGCCCGCGGCACAATGACGCCATGGCTTTCCACCGGTACGTCGCGCTCGGCGACTCCTTCACCGAGGGGGTCGGCGACCCCGACCCGCGCCGTCCCAACGGCCTGCGCGGCTGGGCCGACCGGGTCGCCGAGGTGCTCGCCGCGAACGACCCCGACTTCGGCTACGCCAACCTCGCGATCCGCGGCCGCAAGCTCGACGGCATCCTCGCCGAGCAGCTCGAGCCCGCCGTCGCGCTCCGGCCCGACCTGGTGACGATCTACGCCGGCGCCAACGACATCCTCCGCCCCCGGGTCGACCTCGACGCCCTGGTGGAGCGGTACGACGCGGCGCTCGGCAAGCTGGCCGCCACCGGCGCCCGTCTGCTGGTGTGGACCGCGTTCGACCCGGGCGGGACGCCGCTCTACCGCGCCGTCCGCGGCCGGTTCGCGCTCTACAACGAGCTGGTCCGCGAGGCGGCCGAGGGCCACGGCGCCACGATCGTCGACTTCTGGCGGATGAAGGAGTACCGCGACTGGCGCTACTGGGACGAGGACCGGATGCACATGGGTCCGGCCGGCCACCAGCGGATGGCGGTCGCGGTGCTCGACGCCCTCGGCGTCCCGCACGCGCTCGAGCCGCTGCCGCTGCGCGAGATCGTGCCGCTCAGCCGCACCGAGGCCTGGCAGGCCCACCGTGCCTGGGTGCGCGAGTCCGCCGGGCCGTGGGTGCACCGGCGGCTCACCGGGCGGTCCTCCGGCGATGGCCTCGACCCGCGGTACCCCGTCCTCGGCCGCCCCGACCTGGGGTAGCATCCTCCCGCCGGTCCAGCCGGCACTGCGGATGTAGCTCAGTTGGTAGAGCGCGACCTTCCCAAGGTCGATGTCGCGAGTTCGAGTCTCGTCATCCGCTCCACGGCACCACCCCCCGCGCACGCCCGGCACCGCCGGTGACGCGTGTGACTCATGGGGCGATTGACAACTCCTGTGACAGTTGTGGACAGTGGACGAGCCGGTTCCCTTCCCCGTCCGGCGCTTCCCCAGCTGTCTCGGAGTCCCGGATGTCCCGCCCCCGTCCCCGCACGCTCGCCCTCGGCGCCCTCGCCCTGATCCTCTGCGCCACGCCGTTCGTCCCCCGCGGCGGGGACGACGACAACGGCGCGATCACCCCGTCCGGCCAGGCCGCGGCCCGACCCGCGGCGACCGCCGGGTTCGGCACGCTCACTCCCGAGGCGCAGGCCGAGATCGACCGGGTGCTCGCCCAGGGCGCCTCGGTGTCCGCCTCGACCTCGGCCCGCCGCTCCCCCGAGGCGCTCGCCGCGGGCCTGGCGCGATGCGCGGAGTTCGAGGGTCAGCGCTACTGCCTGGGCTCCGGCTGGACGCAGGACACGCCCGCCGAGGTGCAGGCGCGGGTCGCCGCGAGCGCCCGCGCCGCGACCACGACCGGGCGCCGGGTGCCGGTCGAGCAGACCGGCGACCTCGACGCCGCCGCCCTGCTGGAACGTACGGCGGCCCTCCCCGCCGCCGAGCGCGCCGAGCTCGAGCGCGCCGAGCTGACGATGGCGGCCCGCTCGGTCGCCAAGGTCTGGCTGCTGCGGCACGAGATCCAGGGCGAGCCGCTCCCCGACGGCTTCCTGGAGCGGCACCCCGAGGCCCAGGCCGACGGCACGCCCGCCACGACCGCGCGCACCGCCGCCGTCGGGCGCCAGTCCGGGCCGGCGGACTACCCCGAGAAGGCCGTCATCATGAGGCCCGGCCGGGTCTCCTCCCAGAACCGCACCTACTGGTGCGGCCCGACCTCGATGCAGATGATCGCCTGGGGCTGGACCGGCACGAAGTCCAGCCAGGGCGGCTGGGCGCGCAAGCTGGGCACCACGACCAGCGGCAGCTCGATCTGGGACATGGTCCGCGTCACCAACGAGAGCACCGGCTGGGACCGGAAGAGCCACGCCGGTCCGTACGTCGTGCTCGACATCGGCGACTGGTCCTACCGCGAGTGGAAGACGCTGCTGATGCGGCACCTCGCCGACTACCGGGCGCCGGTCGTGCTGCACCCCATCCTCCTCGAGCGCTTCTACCCCTACCTCGACGACGACGCCTCGGGCCACTTCCAGGTCGGTCGCGGCTACACCCGGCGGCCGGGCAAGCCGGTGAAGATCTCCTACTTCGAGCCGTGGAACCAGCAGCGCTTCGACCCCTCCGAGCCCTACATCGAGCGCGTCCAGTGGCGGGCGGCGTACAAGAGCTACCGCGGCAACCTCGCCCACCACCAGCACAACATCGGCGTCTGATGCCGGCCCGGTACGCCGGCGCCGCGGCCGCCGCGCTCGTGCTCCTGGTCGCCGCCGGCTGCGGCGGGGACGCGACCGAGGAGGAGCCGGCCCCGGCCCCGGCCCCGTCCAGCGAGTCCAGCGAGCCCGCCGAGCCCAGCCAGACCAGCGACCCCGCGACCATCGACTGGCAGCCGGTCCCCGGCCCGGTCGAGGACAGCGTCACGTCCAACGGCACCTGGACGCTCACCGTCTCCGAGGACCGCCGGGAGGCGACCCTCGAGTCCGCCGACAGCGGCTCGGCGTCCGGCGGGAGCGGCCTGGTCAGCGACGCGCTGCTCACCGACACCCACGCCCTCGTCGTCCACCAGGACCCCGAGGAGATGGAGCCGGCGCGCGCGGTCCTCACCGAGCTCGCGACCGGCGAGGAGACCGTGCTGGACGGCGGCTCCGAGGTCCCGACCACCACCGGCGGCACCTGGGCGCTCGGTCCCGACACCCTGGTGCACGCGACCGTCGGGCCGGGCCGCGCGTACTGCCTGGCCACCGTGGACCTCGCCACCGGCGAGGCGACCCGCGGCTGGTGCGCGCCGCGGCGGCACGGGTTCACCGACGCCCGGATCACCGCTGCCGGCACGACCCTGCAGACCTTCGACGACTCCCGGCCCTCGTGCCGCACGGTCGCGACCGTCGAGGGCACCGAGCTCGTCCCCTTCCCCGACGCGCCCGACTGCACCGCCTGGGACGGCCTGGTGCTCGACTCCGGCCAGGTCTGGTCGGTGGTCCGCAAGGAGAACGACGTGGAGCGGGTCGACCTGTTCGCGACCGGCCCCGACGGGGGCGACCCCGTCGAGCTCGGCCCCGGCACGTCCGGGACCCTCGTGGCGTGCGGCGACGCGGCGTACGTCGTCCGCGACCCGCAGGGCCCCCGCGAGCCCGCCCGCCTGGTGCGCTGGGACGGCACCACGGCCGAGACCGTCTACGAGTCGCCGGCGGGCCCGGCGTTCCTGGACACCCCCCGCTGCGGGGGCGACGTGCTCACCGTGACGGCGTACGCCGAGGGCGGGGACGAGCAGGTCACGGCCACCGTCGGCTGACCCGGAGGCGGCTCCGTAGGCTGGACCGGTGAGTGCCTTCACCGGTTTCCCGGCCGCCGCCCTCGACTTCTACGACGACCTCGAGGTGGACAACACCCGGACGTTCTGGGAGAAGCACAAGAGCGTGTACGCCGAGGCGGTCAAGGCGCCGATGACCGCCCTCTGCGAGGCGCTGGCCCCTGAGTTCGGCCCCGCGAAGATCTTCCGGCCCTACCGCGACGTCCGCTTCGCCAAGGACAAGACGCCGTACAAGACCCACCAGGGCGCGTTCGTCCAGGTCGGGGACGCGACCGGCTGGTACGTCCAGGTCTCGCCCCGCGGCATCAGCACCGACGCCGGGTTCTACCGCGCCGAGGCACCGGTCCTCGCCCGCATCCGCGCGGCGATCGACGACGACCGCACGGGTCCCGGGCTCGAGGCGCTGCTGCGCGACCTGGAGGGGCGCGGCTTCGTCATCGGCGGCGACCGGCTCAAGACCACGCCGCGCGGGTACGACCGCGACCACCCGCGCATCGAGCTGCTGCGGCACCGCTCGCTGACCGCGCACCACGACCTCGGGTTCGGCCCGGTCGTGCACACCCCGGAGCTGCTCGACCTGGTCCGCGAGGACTGGCGCGTGCTGCGACCCCTGGTGGAGTGGGTCGCCCGGCACACCGGCTGAGCGGGCGGCTCAGCCCTTGGTGAACGACGCCATCGTGCGCTCCGGCTCCCAGAACGCCCGCATGGAGGCGACCCGGCCGTCGTCGTGGACGACGTAGACCATCACCAGGTCGGTCGTGGAGTGGCTGCCGTCGGCGAACGTCGTGCGGATCCGGCCGACGTTGGCGCAGGTGTTGCTGCCGGGGTTGGCGAAGGAGTCGGTGATCTCGAAGGCGAAGGACTCGATCGGCTCGATCGCCTGCTTCCAGAACGCCGCGATGCCCTCGTGCCCGCGGTGGCCGCGGCCCTCGGGGTCGAACATCGAGGGACCGACCGGGTCCTCGAGGACGGCGTCCTCGGCGTACACGGTCAGCCACTCGGCCAGGTCGCCCTTGGCGACCGCGGAGTAGGAGCGCTGCGAGGCGGCGCGCGCCGGGTGGTCGTCGTTCGGGGCGTTCCAGGTGATGGCGTCGGACGAGATCATGGCCGCAGCGTAGACCGAACGTAGAACACGTTCTAGTGGACTAGTGGGGCTGCCAGGCGTCCTCGTCGGCCGTGCGCGAGGTGACCGCCTCGGGCAGCTGGTGGTCCGCGAGCTGCTGGATGGAGACCTGCTCGAAGACGTCGCGCAGCGAGTGGCGGGCCGCGATCCACACGTGCTGGAGGACGTCGGCGGACTCGTTGTAGCTGACCGCCTCCGGCCGGAGCCCGTAGACGGAGACCAGCGGCCCGTCGACGGCCCGGATCACGTCGGCGACCGAGACCTCGCTGGCCGGACGCCCCATCCGCCACCCGCCGGACTGGCCGCGCTGGGAGATCACGACGCCGGCGCGGCGGAGGTCGGCGAGGATCGCCTGCAGGAACCCGTGGGGGATCTCCTGCAACCGCCCGAGCTCCTCGGCGCTCACCGCGCGGCCGTCCGCCCGCGTCGCCATCTCGATCAGCGCCCGGAGGGCGTAGTCAGACTTCGCGGAGACTCGCACAGGTCCAGTGTGTCAGAAATGTCCATCCACACAGTCGACCAAGGGGGGTCAGGCCGGCAGGAGCTCCTGCTCGACGGGCTCGGCCCGGCGCGCCCGGCGCTCCTGCCGGACGGCCCAGACGATGCCGGAGATCCACAGCACGCCCACGACCGAGGCGATCGCGATCACCGCGCTGCCCGGGGCGCCGAGCGTCTCCGCGATCGTCTTGGTGTTCGTGAGCACGATCAGGCCGCCGGCCGCCACGCCCAGCACCCGGGCCGGAAGCTTGCGGACCAGCCACGCCGCGACCGGGGCGGCGATCACGCCGCCGGCGAGCAGCGCGCCGGCGTACGACCACGGGATGCCCTGCGAGCCGAGCGCGAGGATGAAGCCGATCGAGCCGCCGACCGCGACCACGAACTCCGAGGTGTCGATCGAGCCGATCACCTTGCGGGGCTCGAGGCGTCCCGAGGAGAGCAGCGTCGTGGTGCCGACCGGCCCCCACCCGCCGCCGCCGATCGCGTCGAGCGCGCCGCCGACGAGCCCCATCGGCGCGA
Organism: Nocardioides dongkuii; assembly: GCF_014127485.1. Classification (NCBI taxonomy): domain Bacteria; kingdom Bacillati; phylum Actinomycetota; class Actinomycetes; order Propionibacteriales; family Nocardioidaceae; genus Nocardioides; species Nocardioides dongkuii. Next base: position 3,986,806 of record NZ_CP059903.1, read on the forward strand.
GCATCCGGGCGCTCGGGCGGCTCTTGAACGTCGGGCGCCGGCCGCCGAGGACCAGGAAGCGCCAGATCACGTAGAGGCCCAGGCACAGCAGGATGCCGGCCACCCACGGCTTGGCGACGTCACCGTCGAGGCTCGCGAGGAACGTCGCGCCGGCGAAGGCGCCGATGAAGCCCGGCACGGCGAGGATCGAGACGGTGCGCCAGTCGACGTTGCCCAGCTTGTGGTGGGAGAACCCGGAGACGAGCGAGGTGCCGATCTCCGAGAAGTGCACCGCGGCGGACGCGGCCGCCGGGGCGATCCCCACGGCGATCAGCAGGGTCGAGGACGTGACCCCGTACGCCATGCCGAGGGAGCCGTCGATGAGCTGGGCGAGGAGGCCCACGAAGCCGAGGACGATGAGCTTGCGCATGCCGTGGCCTGCACCTTCTGTCGTTCGGTGCCTGCACCGGCACCGAATGAGAACAACCATGAAACAGGTCTGACACGTAACATACCCGAACTAGTCGTCTTTGACGAGATTGGTCTGGACCCCCGGCGTGGCGCGGCGTGGCTCCTGCCACACCGGGTCGCCTGTGTTGCGAGGCGGTCGGAGTGGACCTACCATCAAGTTACTGGCCAGTAGAAGTACGTCACCGGCCAACCGACGACTCTGGAGAAGCAGTGAGCCACTACAAGAGCAACCTCCGCGACATCGAGTTCAACCTCTTCGAGGTGCTCGGCCGCGACGAGGTCCTCGGCACCGGCCCGTTCGCCGAGGTCGACGGCGAGACCGCCCGCGCGATCCTCGGCGAGGTCGACCGGCTCGCCCGCGAGGACCTGGCGGCGTCGTACGAGGACAGCGACCGCAACCCGCCGGTCTTCGACCCGACGACCAACACCGCGCCGATCCCCGAGTCGTTCAAGAAGAGCTACCAGGCCTGGATGGACTCCGAGTACTGGCGCCTCCAGATCAACGAGGAGCTCGGCGGCACCCCCGCCCCCTCGAGCCTGGTCTGGGCCCTCGGCGAGATGGTGCTCGGCTCGAACGCGCCGGTGTGGATGTACGCCGCCGGCCCGTCGTTCGCCGACATCGTGCACCGCAACGGCAACGAGCGCGACAAGAAGATCGCCACGCACATGATCGAGCGCCAGTGGGGCGCCACCATGGTCCTCACCGAGCCCGACGCGGGCTCCGACGTCGGCGCCGGCCGCACCAAGGCCACCCGCAACGAGGACGGCTCGTGGAACATCGAGGGCGTCAAGCGCTTCATCACCTCGGGCGAGCACGACATGAGCGAGAACATCATGCACCTCACCCTCGCGCGCCCCGTGGGCGTCGAGGGCGTGGGCGGCCCGGGCACCAAGGGCCTCTCCCTCTTCCTCGTCCCGAAGTACCACTTCGACCTCGAGACCGGTGAGTCCACCGGCGTGCGGAACGGCGTCTACGTCACCAACGTCGAGCACAAGATGGGCATCAAGGTCTCCAACACCTGCGAGCTGACCTTCGGCGACTCCTCGGTCGGCGGCGGCGAGCCGGCCGTCGGCTGGCTGCTCGGCGAGGTGCACGACGGCATCGCGCAGATGTTCCAGGTCATCGAGAACGCCCGGATGCTCGTGGGCACCAAGGCCATCGCGACCCTCTCGACCGGCTACCTCAACGCGCTCGAGTACGCCAAGTCGCGCGTCCAGGGCGCCGACCTCACCCAGTCCGGCGACAAGACGGCGCCGCGGGTGACGATCACCCACCACCCCGACGTCCGCCGCTCGCTGATGGTGCAGAAGTCCTTCTCCGAGGCGATGCGCTCGCTGGTGCTCTACACCGCGACGTACCAGGACGACGTGATGCTGGCGGAGGCCGCCGGCCGGACCGACTCCGACGAGTTCCGCCTCGCCAACGCGGTCAACGACCTGCTGCTCCCGATCGTCAAGGGCTACGGCTCCGAGCGCTCCTGGACGCTGCTGGGCACCGAGTCGCTGCAGACCTTCGGCGGCTCCGGCTTCCTGCAGGAGTACCCGATCGAGCAGTACGTCCGCGACGCCAAGATCGACACCCTCTACGAGGGCACGACGGCGATCCAGGGCCAGGACTTCTTCTTCCGCAAGATCGTCAAGGACCAGGGCAAGGCGCTGGGGCACCTGGCCGCGCAGATCCAGGCGTTCGTCGACGCCGAGTCCGGCAACGGGCTGCTCAAGAACGAGCGCCAGCTGCTCGGCACCGCGCTGGACGACGCCAACGCGCTGGTCGGCCACATGATCAACGACCTGATGTCCGCCCAGGACGACGTCCGCAACATCTACAAGGTCGGCCTGAACACCAGCCGCCTGCTGATGGCGCTCGGCGACGTCGTGTGCGCCTGGCTGCTGCTGCGCCAGGCCGAGGTGGCCCTGGAGAAGCTCGCCGGCGACCCCGGCAAGGACCGGGCCTTCTACGAGGGCAAGGTCGCGGCGGCGCAGTTCTTCGCGCAGCTCAACCTGCCGCGGGTCAGCGCCGAGCGGGCGATCGCCGAGGCGACCGACCTCTCGCTGATGGACCTCGACGAGGCTGCCTTCTAGGGTCTCCGCCCACCTCTGCTCACCTCACCGACGCAGTCCGCCGCGTGCCGCGCGGCGGACTGCGTCGGTGAGGCGCATCAGGAGCGGGGAGTCGATCCGCCAGCGCTGCCAGTGCAGGTCGACGTCGACGTGGGTGCGCCCGCCCAGGGTGACCACCCGCCCCGCCTCCACGTCCGGGAGCAGCTGCGGCTCGGGCAGCACGCCCCAGCCCAGCCCCAGCCGGACCGCCTCGTGGAAGTCCGCGCTGGTCGGCACCCGGTGCACCACCGGCGGCCGGTCGACGCCGCGGTCGCGCAGCACGTCGTGCTGGAGCGCGTCCTGCTCGTTGAAGACCACCATCGGCATCCGCGCCCAGTCGTGGCCGCGACCGGTGCTCCAGCGCTCCGCGAACGCCGGGCTCGCGGCGGGCCGGTAGCGCAGCACGCCGAGCCGCTCCGAGGAGCAGCCCTGCACCGGGACCGGGTCGCCGGTCACCGCGGCCAGGCAGTCGCCGCTGCGCAGCAGCCGGCCGGAGTAAGCCTGGTCCTCCACCACGAGCCGCAGGGCCACGCCCTCCCACCCGGCGACCTCGGCCACGACGTCGCGGAACCAGGTGGCCAGGGTGTCGGCGTTCACGGCCAGGGCCAGCGTGGTGCGGCCCGCGGCGTCGTCGCCCAGCGCGGCGCGCGCCTCGTCGTACAGCAGCTCGGTCTGGCGGGCCAGCCGCAGCAGCGTCTCCCCCGCGGCGGTCGGCCGGCACGGCGTGCCCCGGCGTACGACGACCTGGCCGGCGGCCGACTCCAGCGCACGGATCCGCTGGCTCACCGCGCTCGGGCTGACGTGCAGGTGCCGCGCGGCGGCCTCGAACGTGCCGTGGTCGGCGATCGCCACGAGCGCGGCGAGCTGGTCGGGAGGCGGCCTCATGAAGCAATGCTAATGAACGTGCACAATCTTTCGTTGGCCTTCACGACGCCGCGACCGTAGCGTCGTCTCGTGCTCGACTCCATCGCCACCGGCCTGCTGACCGGACTGACCCTCATCGTCGCCATCGGCGCGCAGAACGCCTTCGTGCTGCGCCAGGGGCTCGCCCGCGAGCACGTGGCGGTCGTCGTCGCCGTCTGCGCCGTCTCCGACCTGGTGCTGATCCTCGCCGGCGTCGCCGGGATCGGCACCGTCGTCGAGGAGGCCCCGATCGTGATCGACGTCGTGCGGTGGCTCGGCGTCGCCTTCCTGACCTGGTACGGCGTCGCGACGCTCGCGCGGGCGCGGCACGCCTCCGGGCTCGCGGCGGACGGCGGCCGCTCGCTCTCGCTGCGGTCGGCGACGATCCGCGCCGTCGCGCTCACCTGGCTCAACCCGCACGTCTACCTCGACACCGTCCTGCTCGTCGGGTCGATCGCCAACACCCACGGGCCCGACGGCCGGTGGTGGTTCGCGCTCGGCGCCTGCGCGGCCAGCCTGCTGTGGTTCTCCGCCCTGGGCTTCGGCGGGCGGCTGCTCTCGCCGCTCCTCGCCCGCCCGCGGGCGTGGCAGGTGCTCGACGTGCTGATCGGGCTCACGATGCTCGCGATCGCGCTGCAGCTGGCCCTCGGCTAGGCAGCCGGTCCCGCGGACTCCAGGAGGAACACGCGGAGCCGCCGGCCGCTGATCCGCGACTGGTAGCGGCGGTAGCCGACGTAGAGCTCCTCCGAGCGTGCCAGCACCGCCTCCTGCTCGGCGGGGCTCGCGGGCCGGGCAGTCACGTCGAGCGTGGTGCCGCGGTAGCCCACCCGCGCGGCCGGGTCCGCCTCCAGGTTCAGCACCCAGGCCGGGGTCGACGGCTGCCCGAAGTTGGTGCCGAGCAGCGCCAGGGTCCCGTCGTACGGGATGCCGATCAGGTGGGCGGTCCGCGGGGCGCCGGTCCGCCGCCCGGTGGTGGTCAGGTCGACGACGGGCAGGCCGGCGAGCAGGCTCGGCACCGTGTGCCGGCCGCGGGTGAGCCGCTGCACCCCGGTGTCCAGGGTCGGGAGGACGCGGGAGAAGGCCCACGCCCCGCCGCGGGAGGCCACCAGCGCCTGGAGGGTCCGCTGCACGGGGTTGGCCCGCCGGAACCGGTAGTCGAGGTCGTCGGCCACACCCATGCGGCGAGCATAGGGACTCCCGAGGGCCGCGTCAGTCCGATCGACGTGGGCCGTGCTCGTACCAGTGCACGGCCTGGGTGCGGGAGACGACGCCGATCCTGGCGTACAGGGCTCGGATGTGGGTCTTCACGGTGTCGGGGGAGATGAAGAGCCGATCGGCGATGGCCTTGTTCGACATGCCGTCGGCGATCATCTCGATGATCTCGCGCTGGCGAGGCGGCAGGGCGTCGAGGTGCGCGGCGGCCCCGACCCGGTCCCGGGCGTCCTGGGCCTCCCGGTCGTCCATCCCCCGCTCCCGGGCGTCCTGCTCGAGCTCCCGGACGTCCTGCTCGGCGTCGCGGGCGTCCGCCGCCCGCTCCCGGTCGTCGGCCGCGTCGTCCTGGGCGTCGGAGCGCAGGGACCGGTCCTCGGCGGCGCGGGCACGGCTCGCCGCGCCGGATTCCCGCGCGCCGTGGCTGCCCGGGCGGCGGTTGTTCGGCCCCTCTGGTCTGTCCGGCCCCATGGCAGTGATCCGTACCCACCAGGAGGGGCGGACTCACCCCTCGGGGTGGTATCAAGCATCGACGTCTGTCAATATCGACCCATGTCGAACCTCCCGCGCTGCGTGCCGTTGGCCCGCGAGCCGCTGACCGTGGACCAGGCGGCGGGCGTCGTCCCCCTGCTCCGCGCGATCGCGGACCCCACCCGGCTGAGACTGCTGTCGCTGGTCCTCTCCCACGAGGGCAGCGAGGCCTGCGTGTGCGACCTGCTCCCCCACTTCGACCTCTCCCAGCCCACGATCAGCCACCACCTCAAGGTGCTGCACGACGCCGGGCTGCTGGACCGGGAGAAGCGCGGGACCTGGGTGTACTACCTCGCCCGGCCCGAGGCGATCGCCGCGCTCGGCACCCTGTTCACCCTGGAGCGCCCGGCCCCCTCCCTCGCGGGAGCCGGCACGTGAGCGACACCGTCCGCGAGACCCCCGCCGCCGGCGCGGACGACCCGGTCCTGCGCCGGCTCTCCACCCTCGACCGCTTCCTCCCGGTCTGGATCGGTGTGGCCATGGTCGCCGGCCTGGTGCTCGGCCGGGTCGTCACCGGGCTCGACGACGCCCTCGCCGCGGTCGAGGTCGGATCGGTGTCCCTGCCGATCGCGATCGGGCTGCTGGTGATGATGTACCCGGTCCTGGCCAAGGTGCGGTACGACGAGCTCGGCCACGTCACCGGCGACCGCCGGCTGCTCGGCACCTCGATCGTCCTGAACTGGGTCCTGGGCCCGGCGCTGATGTTCGCGCTGGCGTGGTTGCTGCTCCCGGACCTGCCGGAGTACCGCACCGGGCTGATCATCGTCGGCCTCGCCCGCTGCATCGCCATGGTGCTGATCTGGAACGAGCTCGCCTGCGGGGACCGCGAGGCCGCCGCCATCCTGGTCGCGCTCAACGCCGTGTTCCAGATCGTCGCCTTCGCCGTGCTCGGCTACTTCTACCTCGAGGTCCTCCCGGGGTGGCTCGGCCTGGAGCAGGCCGAGCTCGACGTCTCCATGTGGGAGATCGCGCGGTCGGTGCTGGTCTTCCTCGGCATCCCGCTGCTCGCCGGGTTCCTGACCCGCACCCTGGGCGAGCGCGCCCGGGGCCGCGACTGGTACGAGACGACCTTCCTGCCCCGCATCGGCCCCGCCGCCCTCTACGGCCTGCTGTTCACCATCGTGCTGCTCTTCGCCCTCCAGGGCGACACCATCACCCACCAGCCCCTCGACGTGGCCCGGATCGCGCTGCCGCTGCTCGTCTACTTCCTGCTGATGTGGGGCGGCTCGATGCTGCTGACCAGGCTCCTCGGCTTCGACTACCAGCGGGCCACCGCGGTGTCCTTCACCGCGGCCGGCAACAACTTCGAGCTCGCCATCGCCGTCGCCATCGGCGTCTTCGGCGTCTCCTCCGGCCAGGCCCTCGCGGGTGTCGTCGGCCCGCTCATCGAGGTGCCGGTCCTGGTCGCCCTGGTCTACGTCAGCCTCTGGGCCCGCAGGTTCTTCACCGACACCACCCCAGGAGCGCCCCGATGACCGGCACCGCGAACAGCCCCGTCCCGCAGGTGGTCTTCGCCTGCGTGCGCAACGGCGGCCGCTCGGTCATCAGCCGCGTCCTCACCGAGCACTACGCCGGCGGGCGGGTCCGCGCCCTGTCCGCCGGCACCCAGCCCGGCGAGCACATCCACCCGGAGGTCGCCGACGTCCTCGAGCAGCTCGGGCTCGACACCTCCCGCGAACGACCGACGCTGCTCACCCGGGAGACCGTCGCCGCCAGCGACCTGGCCATCACGCTGGGGTGCGGCGAGGAGTGCCCCTACGTCCCCGGTGTCAGGTACGTCGACTGGCCGGTCGCCGATCCCGGCGGACAGGACGCGGAGACCGTCCGCGCGGTCGTCGCCGACCTCGACGAGCGGGTGCGCCGACTGGTCGGCGAGCTCGTCCCCGACCTCGAGCTGCCGCCCTCGGTCCTGAGCCGCTAGGCCGCTCCGCAGCACCCGCCGGCGGCATCGGGGGCGTCGAAGGCCGCGGCGCCGCCGCACACCCCGGTCTCGGGCAGCACCAGGTCGACCCGGCCGGCGGCCTCGAGGTCGCCGTCCAGGGCGGCCACGACGGAGCGGACCTGCTCGAACCCGGTCATCGCGAGGAACGACGGGGCCCGCCCGTAGGACTTCATCCCGACCAGGTACAGGCCCGGCTCGGGCTGGGCGAGCTCGCGGTAGCCGTGCGGCGCCACGTCGCCGCAGCTGTGGTGGTCCGGATGGATCTGCGCGGCGAGGACGCGGGCCGCGCCGAGGGCGGGGTCGAGGTCGAGGCGCACCTCGGAGAGGAACCCGAGGTCGGGCCGGAAGCCGGTGACGACGATGACCTCGTCGACGCCGGTCACCTGCTGGCCGTCCACGGAGGTGAGGGTCAGGGTGCCGTCGCTCTCGGCGGTGACCGACTCGGTGCGGAACCTGGTCACCTGGGTGACGGCGCCCCCGGTGGCCGCCGCCTGCGCGGCCTGGCCGAGCCGGCCGCGCTCCTCGAGCTGGTCGTTGTCGCCGCCACCGAAGGCGTCACCGGCCGACGGGCGGCGCAGCAGCCAGGACACCCGGGTCGCGGGGTCCGCCCGGGCGATCCGGGCCAGCCCGACGAGCACGCCTTGGGCGGACGCACCCCGGCCGGCGACCGCGACGTGCCGGCCGGCGTAGCGGGACGCGACGGCCGGGTCGTCGAGGTCGGGGATCCCGTAGGTGATGCGCCCGGCGTTCTCGGTCTCGCCGAGGGCGGGGTAGCCGTCGGCGCCGAGCGGGTTCGGCTGCGTCCAGGTGCCCGACGCGTCCACGACCGCGCTGCCGAGCAGCCGCTCGCGGCCCGCGGGCCCCTCGACGTGGACGGCGAACGGCTCGTCCTCCCGTCCGGAGTCGACCACGAGGTCGCGGCCGGCGCGGGCCACCCCGACCACGCGGGCGCCGTACCGGACCGAGCCGCCGGCCGTGCCGTCCAGGAGGTCGGCGAGCGGCTGCAGGTACGTCGTGCGCCACTCCCCGCCGGTGGGGTAGGCGGCGTCGTCGGGGGCCGTCCAGGTGCCGGCAGCGTCGAGAAGGCGGCGGGCAGCCGGGTCGACGAGCTCGGACCACGCCGAGAACAGGCGCACGTGCGCCCACTCCCCGACGGCGGCGCCCGCCTCGGCACCGGCCTCGAGGACGACGAAGTCCATCCCGCGCTCGGCGGCGTGGGCGGCGGCGGCCAGCCCGATCGGGCCCGCTCCGATGATGACGACTGGGTGCTGCATCGCGCCAATCTATCGATGGGTGTCGATGAAGGCAAAGATAGGCTGGCGTCATGACCACGCGCGTGCCCCTGTCCACGTCGGATCGGGCCCGCCCGGAGATGGGGAGGTCCGAGGCGGAGGGGTACGCGGAGTGGTTCGCCGTCCTCGCCGACGCCACCCGGGTGCGGCTGCTGCACACGCTGTCCACCTCCGCGGCCGGGGCGATGCGCGTGGGGGACCTCGCCGCCGCGCTGGGCGTCAGCCAGTCCACCTGCTCCCACCACGTCGAGCTGCTGCGGAAGGTCGGCTTCGTGGCGGTCGACAAGGTCGGCACCGCGAGCATGGTCTCGGTCAACGCGGCCTGCTGCACGGGACTCCCCCACGCCGCGGACGTCATCATGGGGACGCTGTCGGCCCCGCCGTGCTGCCCCGAGGACCTGCCGGCCGACGTCACCACGCGCCCGGTGGCCGACGGCGACCTGCCTGCCGTGCTCGACATCTACGCCGAGGGCCTGGCCACCCGCACCGCGACCTTCGAGACCCGGGTGCCGACCGCCGCGGAGCTGCGCGCCCGGTGGCTGCCGGGCCTGGCGTGGGTCGCCGAGCTCGACGGCCGGGTCGTCGGCTGGACCGCCGTCACACCGACGTCCGCGCGGGAGTGCTACGCCGGTGTGGGCGAGACCGCCGTCTACGTCGCCGAGGCCGCTCGCGGCCGCGGGGTCGGCAAGGCACTGCTCTTCACCCAGGTGACGCAGTGCGACGAGGCGGGTCTCTGGACGCTGCAGGCCTCGGTCTTCCCCGAGAACCGCGCCAGCCTGGCCCTGCACCGCTCCGCCGGCTACCGCACCCTCGCCGTACGCACCCGGATCGCCCGGCTCGACGGCGTGTGGCGCGACACCGTCCTGCTCGAGCGCCGCAGCGAGATCGCCTGAGACCAGCGCTGCCCGCGAGGGCGCGGCCGGACGTTCGTCGTCTGCTGGTCACCTCGGAGTCGGCCGGTGCGCGCCTGTCGGTCGTCTGGCCGCGCCAGCCTGCGCGTGCCCACCTACCGAAAGGACCGCACCGTGCTGGTCACGAAGCGCACTGCCGCCGCGATGGGAGCCCTCGCCGGGCTCGTCGCCATCGGAACGGCGGCCGCCACCGCCGCCATCCCCGCCCCCACGGACGAGGGATTCACCCAGGACCGCTCGGCGGAGCTCGCCGCCCAGGTCGACCCGAGCAAGCCGCGCAACGTCATCCTGATCATCGGGGACGGCATGGACGACTCGATGATCACCGCAGCGCGCAACTACGAGCACGGCGCCGGCGGCCGGTTCCCGGCCCTCGACGCGCTCCCCTTCACCGGCGCGATGACGACCTACGGCCTCCGGGCCGGAGCCGGCCCGGACTACCCGGTCGCCTACGTCTCCGACTCCGCTCCGACCGCGAGCGGTTGGTCGACCGGCAAGAAGACCATCGACAGCCGCGTCTCCCAGGGCCCGAGCACGGCGCTCACGGTCCCGGGCGAGGACTACGAGACCGTCCTGGAGAAGTACCAGGAGCAGGGCAAGCTCGTCGGCAACATCACCACCTCCGAGATCACCGACGCCACCCCGGCGGCAGCGGCCGCCCACATCAACGCCCGCGCCTGCCAGGGCCCGGCCAACATGGCCGACTGCGCGCCGGCCCGCAAGGCCAACGGCGGCAAGGGCTCCATCGCCGAGCAGCTCGTCGACAACGAGGTCGACGTGCTCATGGGCGGCGGCATGAGCCGCTACACCCAGGCCACCGACGCCGGCCCGACCGTCCTGGACTACGCCGAGGACACCCACGGCTACCGCCTCCTCGACGACTCCGCCGACCTCGCCGGGCTCACCTCCCTCGACGACGGGCCGGTCCTCGGCCTGTTCGCCTCCGGGAACATGACCCCGATGTACCAGCCCCTCGTCGCGACCGCGGCGGGCGCCGGCGGCCCCGAGGTCACCTGCACGCCGGCCGGCCGCGGGTCCCAGCCCGACCTCTCCGCCATGACGGAGAAGACGATCGACCTGCTGGACAACCCGCAGGGGTTCTTCCTGCAAGCCGAGAGCGCGATGATCGACAAGCAGGAGCACTCCTCCGACATCTGCGGCGCGATCGGCGACCTGAAGGAGCTCGACGAGACGGTCGCGGTGGCCCTGGAGTACCAGGAGGACCACCCGGACACGCTCGTCATCGTCACCGGCGACCATGCCCACTCCACCCAGATCGTGGGCGGCCCCACCGACGGCAAGCAGACCGCGACCGTCAAGACCGCGGACGGCGACCCGATGACCGTGGCCTACTCCACCAGCGACGTCGGCTCGGACCACACCGGCGCCCAGATCCGGGTCGCGGCCTCCGGTCCGCAGGCGGCCAACGTCACCGGCGTGATCGACCAGACCGATCTCTTCCGCACGCTGCTGGGCCGCACGCCGAGCACGCTCCCCGGTGCGGGTGAGCCGACACCGCAGAAGCCCGCGGTGTCCGTGGTCGCCGGCACGTCCCGCATCTCGGCCAAGGCCCTCGCCACGAAGGGGCTGAGGGTCGCGGTCGCCGCGTCCGGCGCCACCCGGGTCACCGTGAGGCTCGTCCGAGGCTCCCGGACCCTCGACACCGCGAAGACCGGACCCCGGGGCGGCACGGTCTCGCTCCGTACCGCGAAGGTGCGGAGGGGCGCCGTGAAGATCGTCGCCACCGCGACCGGCCCGGGCGGCAGCGCCACCAGGAGCGACTCGGTCAGGGTGACCGGGTAGGCCCCGACGACGGGGCGGCGGCGGCGCCGGCGGCGGGTCCGCAGGCGCAGCCGTCGCCCCGCCAGGCCTCGACGCCCTCGCGGACCGCGACCGCGGCGATGACCAGGCCGGCAACCGGGTCCGCCCAGGACCAGCCCAGCGTCGCGTTCAGGACCAGGCCGGCGAGGAGCACCGCCGAGAGGTAGGAGCACAGCAGCGTCTGGGCGGAGTCGGCGACGACGGCGTTCGAACCGAGCGCCCGGCCGGTGCGACGCTGCGCCCAGGACAGGAACGGCATGATCACGAGCGACGTGCAGGCGAGCGCGATGCCGACCGTCGAGGTGTCGGGGTCGTGGCCCCCGACCAGGGCCCGCACCGACTCGAACGTGACGTACGCGGCCAGGGCGAAGAACGACCCGGCCATCAGCCGCAGCGCCGTGCGCTCGCGCGACTCCGGCAGCGGGTGGCGGAACTGCCACAGGATGATCAGGCCGGACGAGACCTCCACGACGGAGTCCAGGCCGAACCCCACCAGCGCGACCGACCCGGCCACGAGCCCGGCCGCGATCGCGATGACCGCCTCGATGCCGTTGTAGGCGACCGACGCCCCGGCGAGCAGTTGGGCGCGCCGTCCGTACCGGGCGCGCTCCTCGGGGGTCGTGGCGGTGCCGTGGGTGTGGGCGACGGCGCTCATCGGGCGCTCCTGCAGAGGGCGACGGCGTCGCCGGTGAGCTCGAGGAGGCGCTCCGCGGCGCTCCAGAGGTCGTCGAGGGCCTCGGAGTGGTTGAGGCTGTAGACGGTGGCGCGCCCCTCCGGGCGGGCGCTGACCAGCCCGCACTCCCGCAGGCAGGCGAGGTGCTGGGAGACCGTGGACTGCGCGAGCCCGAGGTGCGCGGTCAGGTCGACCACCCGGTGCTCGCCGAGGGCGAGGTGGCGCAGGATGGCGATCCGGGACGGGTCGCTGAACCCGCGGAACAGGCTCGCCGCGGGACCGAGCGGCACGGACCGAACGCCGTCCGTCTCTGTCATCGTCATACGACGATGATTGCTCGGTGCGGTGGGGCTCGTCAAGATCCGTCACTCCGTGACGTCTCCAGACATCGGTGGCGTTCGCGGGTCTTGGCGCGGACCGCGGGGCTTGCCGCTGCCCACGTAGGCCACGGTGCTGGGCGGTCGGAGCAGGCGCCGGTCGGAACGCAGTCTTCTTCCGATGAGAGCGCGCCCGAAGGTCACGCCCAAGGGGGCCGGTGTCGGCTCAGGTACTCGTGCGCGCGCTGAACCGGGTTGCGCCAGTACTCGTGGGGCATGCGGTGGTCGTGCTGCTCGCAGAACTCAGCGAGACCGACTGTGATCTCGATGCGTTCAAGCCGGTGGCCCTCGAACTCGGTGTTCACCGCGAGCAGCTCCGGCTCCGGGTTCCAGCCTGAGTGATCGAACGCCCAGCCCTTCCACTTCGCGTAAGTGTGAACAGCCTGTCGCTCCCCCTCGAACCGCATTGCCGCAACGCGCACCGATCGGTCTGCATAAGCGTCGCGGCATGCCCACGCGAGAACGTGACACGCTCCGGCTGCGAAGAATGCTTGCTCAATCCGTTCCCATGAAATGCGCTGGTCGGACCGCTCGGCGTCCGTTCGTCGGAACGCTCCTGCGGCGAGGGCGGTCATGCGCCGGAACTTAGCCGCAGGGTCAGACACGTCCGCTCATTGCCGGCTCTGCGCGCTCATGCCGATGAGTGGGCGCTCGTTGACAATGGACACATGACGTACACCGAGCGTGAGCGGCGCGTGTTCGGACTCCTGGAGGACAACGTGCGCACCGAGTTGCAGATTGCCGACGGCGCGCTGGGTCTGGGACTGACCGAGGACACCCTCGAGAACATCATGGGGATGATCACTTCCTCCGTCCTGTACGCCTTCCGCGTGGACTGGTCACCGGCTTGGGTGCGCGAGGGTGAGGTGCACGCCTGGGAAGACGACGGACGCTGGTACGCCCGATGCTCGGTTTGCTTGGAAGACTCGCCGAGGGCAGATGATCGGCAGGCTGCGACGCGATGGGCGAAGGAGCACGAGGCCAGACACTGACGTCTGCTCGATGCCGCCGAGCGTGCGCTCGCAGACACACGCTTCTGCCGCGTTGAGGCCGGCTTGCTTGGACCTGCCAGCCCGCGCGCTCATGCCGATGATCGGACGAGGTCAGAGCGACCTGGTCGTGACGACGTTGATCCCGTAGTTGGATTTCTCGCGAGCCGTCTCGATGAATCCGACCTTCGCCAGCACACGGCGAGAAGCCGTGTTCCAATCCCAGACAGAGGCCCACAGCCGCTCGTGTCCCGAGGATCTCGCCCAATCCAACACCGCCCACGACGCCTCGGTCGCGTATCCCAGGCCCCAGAACCGACGCAGGAACTCGAAGGCCAGTTCTGGTCCGCGCACACCTCGCGCACCTTGGCCACTGTCGACCAGGCCGCAGTAGCCGATGGTGTCGCCACCGACCTTCCGCTCGACCGCCAGCAACCGGACTGACGACGGCTCCTCGGCTCGGATCATCTCCTCGAACTCCTCGACTGGGGGGTGTCCGTTCGCGTCGATGCGGCGGTGCGGCGGCACGCGTGGATCGCGTTCGATCCACATCTCCCGCCGTACAGAGGCCTCATCCGCCCGCCACGGCCGCAGCAGCAGGCGCTCCGTCTCAAGCACGACATGATCGCCCCCAGCCGCTTCACCTGCCATAGCAAAACCCTTTCATGGGAGAACGCCCGCTCATGCCGCGATCCGCGCGTTCACGGGTGCAGTCAAACTGCGAGCTCGACTCATCGCTGGCGAGCTCGTTCCCGTGCCAGATGCCGCAGCGTCGTCGCGATGCAGACGACCTGCAACCACCCGGTCGCCGACATGGTGGTGCTTGTCGCCGATGTCCTGCGACATGACACAAGATCCGGCACCCCCGACCCTTGTGTTCGAACGTATGTTCGACTAGGATGTCGGCATGACCACCTTCGCCGCCGACGTCCCCGGGCCCGTCCCGGCGCTGCCGCCCGCGGTCGACGAGCTCGGCCCGGCGCAGGTGCTGGCGCGGGCCGAGGAGTCGGTGGTGGCGCGACGGCTGGCGATCGTGACCGACCTCGAGCTGGTGCTGCGGTGGGCCGACCTGCACGGCGACGACCCGCAGGAGCGGCCCGGGGCGGTCCCGGCCTGGGCGGGGGGCGACCACCTCGTCGAGCTCGGCGGCGACGGCACCCCGCCGGTCCAGGACCTCTGTCTCGGCGAGCTCGCGATCGCCCGCGGCACCCACGTGCTGTCCACCCGCTCGACCATGGCCGACGTCCTCGACCTGCGGCACCGGCTGCCGCGCCTGTGGCTGGCCGTCCGCTCGCTCGAGATCGAGCCGTGGGTGGCGGGCAAGGTGGCGTCGATGTCCCGCACCCTCGACCGGCACCAGGTCGCGCTGGTCGACGACAAGGTCGTCGCGGCCGTGGCCGAGGCACCGGGCCGGGTCCTGCGGATCGCCGAGGCCGCCGTCATCGAAGCCGACCCCGACGCCCACGCCGCCCGCCTCGAGGACGGACGTCGTCGCCGCGGGGTCGTGGTCACGCCCACCGACGAGCACGGCCTGCGCACCCTGATCGCCCGGCTCGAGGCGGGCGACGCGGTCTGGCTCGACGCCACCGTCGATCGCGTCGCCGACCACCTCCGCGCGCACCCCGGCCTCCGCCGCGAGCACCACCCCGATCTCCCGGAGCAGCCGAGCAAGGCCGAGCTCCGCGCGGTGGCCCTCGGCTGGCTGGCCCGTCCGCATGCGCTCGCCGCCCTGCTCGCCCAGATGGACGCCGCCGACGACAACGCTGCCGCCGACCTCCCGGAGGAGCCGACCGGGCTGCGGCAGCGCGTCGACCTCCACGTGCACCTCTCCGAGGCCGGGCTCACCGGCTGCGGGGTCGCCCGGGTCGAGGAGATCGGGCCGATGCTGCTCGACGAGGTACGCCGCCTGCTCGGCCACGCCCACGTCGAGCTGCACCCGGTCATCGACCTGCGCGAGAGCCGCTCGGTCAACGGCTACGAGCACCCCACCGACGTCCGCGACCGCGTGCTGGCCCGCCACCCGGGCGACGCCTTCCCGCACGCGACCACCCTGACCCGCACGGTCGACCTCGACCACGTCGTCCCCTACCGACCGCCCGCCCGCGGCGGTCCACCCGGCCAGACCGGCGACCACAACGCCGCCCCGCTGGCCCGGCGCAGCCACCGCACCAAGACCCACCGCCCCTACCGGGTCACCGCCGTCGCACCCGCCGGCTACGTCTGGACCACGCCGCACGGACTGCACCGCCACGTCGACCCCACCGGCACCCACCGGCTCGACGCCCACGACGCCTGGTCGCTCCGCCATCCCGGCGCGCTCGACGACGCGCTCGACCGGATCGAGGCTCGGCTCCGGCGCTAGGCTCCGGCCCCATGGACGACCAGCAGCGGCTCGCGGCGTACGTCGAGGTCTGGTGGGAGGCGATCGGTGACCTGGTCGCGCTCCTCGACGACCTCCCCGACGAGGAGTGGTCCACTCCGACCGACCTCCCGGGCTGGGACGTGCAGGCCGTCGCCTCCCACATTGCCCACCTCGAGAGCATCCTGGCCGGCGGGCCCGAGGAGACCGCGGAGATCGGCGAGCCCGCGCACGTCACCGGGTTCCTGGGCGCCTACACCGAGATCGGGGTGGTCACCCGCCGCGACCGCACGCCGCGCGAGATCGTCGAGGAGATCCGCACCGCGACCACGGCGCGGCACGAGGCGCTGCTCGCCGACCCGCCGACCGACGCCGCCGCCAAGCCCGAGGTGATCTTCGGCGGCGTGCCGTGGAGCTGGGAGACGCTGCTGCGCAACCGCCCGCTCGACGTGTGGATGCACGAGCAGGACGTCCGGCGCGCGGTCGGCCGGCCCGGTGGCATGGACGGCGCGCCGGCGCGGCACACCGCGGAGTACCTCGCCGAGAGCCTGGGCTACGTGCTCGCCAAGAAGGTCGGCGCTGCGCCCGGAACCACCGCGGTGCTGGAGATGGAGGGCAGCGCGCCGTTCGCGTTCGCGGTCAACGAGGCCGGCCGGGGCGAGCGGCTCGCGAGCCCGCCCGCCGCCGCCGACGTCACTCTCCGGATGGACCGCGAGAGCTTCATCTGCCTCGCCGGCGGCCGCCGTCCCGCTCCCGGCAGCGTGAGTGTCGTCGGCGACGACGACCTCGGCCAGCGGATGCTCGGCGCGATGGCGACCACGCCGTGACCGCCGCCGACTCCTGGACCCTCGCCGACATGCCCGACCAGGGCGGCCGCACCGTCCTGGTCACCGGCACCAGCGTCGGCGGCCTGGGCCACCACACCGCCCTCGAGCTGGCCCGGCGCGGGGCGCGCGTCGTGCTCGCCGGCCGCACCGAGCGCAAGCTCGCCGAGACCGACGAGGCGATCCGCGGCGAGGTGCCGCACGCCGAGCTCGAGCACCTCACCGTCGACCTCGCCAGCCTGTCCTCGGTACGCCGCGGCGCGGCCGAGGCGGCGCGCCTCGGGCCGCTGGACGTGCTGGTCAACAACGCCGGCGTCATGGGCACGCCGTACTCCCGCACCGAGGACGGCCTCGAGCAGCAGATGGCGACCAACCACTTCGGCCCGTTCCTGCTCACCGGCCTGCTGCTGCCGCAGCTCGTCGCGAGCGGGTCCGCCACGGTGGTCGCGGTGTCCTCCCAGTTCCACCGCTACGCGAGATCGGCCCCGCTGGGCGACCCGCGCGCCGAGGGCCGCTACTCGCGCTGGCCGGCGTACGCGCAGAGCAAGCTCGCCAACCTGCTGTTCACCTACGAGCTCGACCGGCGCGCCCGCCGGGCCGGGCTGCCGGTGCGCGCGCTCGCCGCGCACCCCGGGTTCGCCGGCACCCACCTCGCCGCCAACGGCCAGCTGGGCCGGTCGCGGGGCGGCATCGCCACCATCCTCGACGCCGCCGTGCGGGCGGTGTCCCAGTCGGCCGCGGCCGGCGCCCTCCCCACGCTGATGGCGGCCACCGCCGACCTGCCCGGGGGCACGTACTGCGGCCCCGGCGGCCCCGCCGAGATGTCCGGGGCTCCGCGGGTGGTGAGCAGCAACCGCCTCTCGCACGACGAGGACGCCCAGCGCCGGTTGTGGGACCTCAGCGAGGACGTCACCGGGATCCGCTACCCCTGACATGGCCGCCCACGACCCCAGCCAGGTGTGGGACCTCCGCGTCGACGGCCGCGCCCACCGCGTCGAGGTGCACGGCTCGCTCTCGCGGCGGATCTCGTGGCTGGTCGACGGCGCCGAGGTGGGCGCCACGAAGTCGAGCGACGACCGGGTGACCGTGACCGCCGAGGAGCCCGACCTCGGGAAGGTGCGGCTGCGGTTCGGCGGCGGCGGCCGGCCGCGGCGCGCGACGCTGGTGCGGCCCGGGCACGAGGACCTCGACCTGGTGCCCGCGCCCGGGTCGCCGGCGGCTGCCCACGAGGAGCGGGTCCGCGCCCACCCCACGCGCTACGCGCTCCTCCAGACCGTGGTCGGGGTGGTGACCGTCGTCGGCCCGATCCTGGTGACCGTCC
The DNA here is from genome assembly GCF_014127485.1 of Nocardioides dongkuii. NCBI lineage: Bacteria > Bacillati > Actinomycetota > Actinomycetes > Propionibacteriales > Nocardioidaceae > Nocardioides > Nocardioides dongkuii. Next base: position 4,004,508 of record NZ_CP059903.1, read on the forward strand.
TGCTCGCGCGCCTCGCGCTCTCGCTGCCGCTCCCCGACGTACCCCTGCCGGACCTGCCGGACCTGCCCAGCCCCGACCTGCCGTCGCTCCCGCGCCCCGACCTGCCCGACGTCTCCCTGCCCGGCTGGCTGCGCGCGGTGCTCGACAAGGCCGGCTACGTCTGGCCGGTGCTGCTGGCGGTCGTGCTCGCGCGGGGCGAGGTGCGCCGCCGGCGGCGCCAGGACGAGCTGCGCCGGCAGCACCAGGGGGACGAGCAGGACTAGCCCCGGTCCCGCACCCGCACCATCCCGGCCATCGTGGCGACGTACGCCGAGCCGTCGGGCCCCAGCGTGACCGCGGCGTAGTGGTTGTTGAACATCGCGCCGAGGCCGGTGCGCACCGAGAACGCCCGCCGTCCGGTGCGGGCGTCGATCGCGGTGAGGTACCAGGCGTTCACGCCCCACCAGCTCGGGCGCTTGGTGTAGGCGTAGACCAGGCCGGTCGCCAGCGACGCCTTCGGGACCGAGGTCGGCGCCGTCTCCGGGGAGGTCCACACGACCTCGCACTCGCCCTCGGCCACGTCGACCCGGGCGAGCCCCGCGGACGTCGTCCGGCCCAGGAGCGTGCTCCACGGCCCGGAGTACCCGTGGTTGTTCTCGACCACGACCCCGTCGCCGACCGCGACCAGCGAGTTGTCGGTGGCGCTCTCCCCCTCCTCGAACACCGCCGCGCGACAGACCTCGGCGCCGTCGTCGGTGCGCAGGAAGACCACGTGCATCCGCCGGTCGGCGTTGTCGGTGATCGCGACCAGCCCGCCCGGCAGCAGGGTCGGGGTGGTGCCGCTGCCCCGGCTGAGCTGGCCGGGCTTCTGCTCCGTGCCGCGGTCGTACGCCGTCCGCCACCGCACCACGGGCACGTCCCGGCGGTCGTCGGCGGCGAGCTTGTAGAGCGCCTCGACGGTCACGACGTACACCCCGCCGTCCGCCCCGGTGCTGATCGAGTTCGCGATCTCCTCGCCCAGGTCGAGCGTCCGGACCACCGGGTCCGCGTCACCCTCGCCCGGCACCACGGTGCCGACGGTGCCGTCCCGGGTGACCCACCAGATCCGGCCCTCCCAGTCGGGCAGCAGCGCGATCAGGCAGTCGCCGTCGGGCACGGCCGAGGAGAGGTCGTAGCTGGCGTCGACGGTGAGGTCGGGGTCGCCCGCGCCGTCGTCGGTCGCGACGACCAGGATCCGCTGGTCGGTCGTCGCCACGACCGCGCGGTCCTCGTCGTCGAGGTAGAAGTAGGAGCCGCCGCAGAGGTCCTCCCAGGGGCGCTTCCCGGTGTCGCCGGAACGCGCGGGCAGGTCCTTGGTGACCAGCGGCCGCATCGACTCGGGGTCGAGGACGTGCAGCGTCGGGCCGGACAGGTCGCCGCAGAGCGCCACGATCCGGTCGTGCTCGTCGAAGGCGAGCGTCGCGCACTCCTCCAGCCCATACCAGGCCGTGTCGACCTCGGGCGAGTCACCGAGCGGGCCCGGGCCGGCGTACGCGTCGCTCGCCCAGGCGTCGTTGTGCATGGAGCTGCGGCCGTTGGGCGCCAGCCCGGGGTGCTGCGGCACCTCCATCGGGATCGGCTCGGCCCGCGCCGGCCGGCCGAGGTACGACGGGGCCACGAGGGTGCCGGAGCCGGGCGGGATCGGCAGCCAGCCGTCGGGGACCAGCACCACGAGCCCGGTGACGACCACGGCCGCGGCGAGGCCGATCGCGACGACCCGCCGGCTGGGACGCAGCCACGCCCGCACCCGGGGCACGAGGAGGGCGCCGCCGGCGACCAGCAGGACGACCGGGCCGAGCAGGTGGTGCAGCAGCACGACCCCGAGCAGGGCGAGCGTGCGCTGGAACCTCACTACCGACGGGCCCGGGGGCCGAACTCGGGGGTGGTCTTGCCGAACGCCGCCGCGCGGGCGACGACGGTGTTGCGCGCGGCGAGCAGGAAGGCCTGCTCGATCCGCTCCCGGGCGAAGGTGTGGCGCGGGCCCGAGCTCCAGGTCTGCTCGAAGAGCCGCTTGGCGGCGGCGAGCTGGTCGGGCGAGCGCTCCCGCAGCCGGGCGGCGAGGGCGAGGGCGGCGGCGACGGGGTCGGCGTCGAGCTCGGTGACCAGCCCGAGGTCGTGGGCCTCCTTGCCGGAGACCACCTCGGCGGTCATCGTCAGCCGCTTGGCCGTGTCGATGCCGACCAGCTGCGCCAGGCTGCGGACGCCCGACATGTCGGGGATGATCCCCCACTTGCCCTCGAGCACCGACCAGCGCGAGTCGGGGGTGGCGATCCGGAAGTCGGCCGCGAGCGCGATCTGCAGGCCGCCGCCGAGGCAGTGCCCGTGGACGGCGGCGATGACCGGCACCGGCAGCCGGCGCCAGGCCCAGCACGCCTCCTGGAAGGTGTTGGTCCCGCGCCAGGGCCGGGGCACGAACGCCGTCGCGATCCGTACGGGCTCCTTGAGCACCGTGCCGAAGTCGAGCCCGGCGCAGAACGCGTCACCCTCCCCCGCGACGACGACCGCGCGCAGGTGGCGGTCGCGCCGCAGCGTGCGGGCGGTCGCGACCAGGTCGTCGAGCATGTCGAGGGTCAGGGCGTTGAGCTTGTCGGGCCGGTCCAGCCGGACGTGCGCGATGCCGTCCTGGACCGAGCACGAGATGGACGACGGGCGCTGCGACATGCGGGGGATCATGCCATCCGGCCGCGCCGCGGCGGCGGCGGATCGTCGGTGAGCGTGTGCCAGGTCTCGTCGGCCCAGGGGGATTCTGCGGACGGCTGGGGATGCCATATCTTGCACATCGCGGCGGCCGTCGGTGCACGACTTCCTGCCAATCCCCCCCGATGTCGGCAGTGGGTCTCCGACGGTCGCCGCCTCCACGCGTCAGCGCACCGCCGCTGGGCATGATGACCCCATGGCCCACCCTCGCGCCGGCACCCCCGCCGAACCCGCCGACCTCGTCGACGTCGCCCACCTGGTGACGGCGTACTACACCGGGGTCCCCGACCCCGACGACGTCGACCAGCAGGTCGCGTTCGGCACGAGCGGGCACCGCGGCTCCTCGCTGAAGACCTCCTTCAACGAGACCCACATCCTGGCCACCACGCAGGCGATCTGCGACCACCGCCGGGACCAGGGCACCGACGGCCCGCTGTTCCTCGGGCGGGACACCCACGGCCTCTCCGAGCCGGCCTGGGCGACCGCGCTCGAGGTGCTGGTCGCCAACGACGTCACCGTGCTGGTCGACGCGCGCGACGGCTACACCCCGACGCCGGCGGTCTCGCACGCGATCCTGCGGGCCAACCGGGGCCGGACCACCGGGCTCGCGGACGGCATCGTGGTGACGCCGTCCCACAACCCGCCGTCCGACGGCGGCTTCAAGTACAACCCGCCGCACGGCGGCCCGGCCGACAGCGACGCCACCTCGGTGATCGCCCGGCGCGCGAACGAGCTGGTCGCGGGCGGACTGGCGGAGGTGCGGCGGGTGCCGTTCGCGCGCGCCCGCGCCGCCGCGACGGCGTACGACTTCCTCGGGACGTACGTCGACGACCTGCCCGCCGTCGTCGACCTCGCGGCGATCCGGGACGCCGGGGTGCGGATCGGCGCCGACCCGATGGGCGGGGCGTCGGTGCACTACTGGGGCGAGATCGCCGACCGGCACGGCCTGGACCTGACCGTGGTGAACCCGCTGGTCGACCCGACCTGGCGGTTCATGACCCTGGACTGGGACGGGAAGATCCGGATGGACTGCTCCTCCCCCGACGCGATGGCCTCGCTGATCTCGCAGCGCTCGTCGTACGACATCGCGACCGGCAACGACGCCGACGCCGACCGGCACGGCATCGTGACCCCGGACGCCGGCCTGATGAACCCCAACCACTTCCTGGCCGTGGCGATCGAGTACCTCTTCGGCGGCGCGCGCCCCGACTGGCCCGCCGGCGCGCGGATCGGCAAGACGCTGGTCTCGTCCTCGATGATCGACCGGGTCGCCGCAGCGCTCGGCCGGCCGATGGTCGAGGTGCCGGTCGGGTTCAAGTGGTTCGTCCCCGGCCTGCTCGACGGGTCCTTCGGCTTCGGGGGCGAGGAGTCCGCCGGCGCGTCGTTCCTGCGCCGCGACGGGTCCGCGTGGACCACCGACAAGGACGGGCTGATCCTGTGCCTGCTCGCCGCGGAGATCCAGGCGCGGACCGGCTCCTCGCCGTCCGACCGGTACGCCGCCCTGGTCGCCGCGCACGGGGAGCCCGCCTACGCGCGCATCGACGCGCCCGCCTCCCGCGCGGAGAAGGCGGCGCTGGCCGCGCTCGCGCCCTCCGACGTGACCGCCACCGAGCTCGCCGGGGAGGAGATCACCGCCAAGCTCACCGAGGCGCCCGGCAACGGCGCGAAGATCGGCGGGCTCAAGGTGACCACCGAGTCCGCGTGGTTCGCCGCCCGGCCGTCGGGCACCGAGGACGTCTACAAGATCTACGCCGAGTCGTTCCGCGGTCCCGAGCACCTCGCCCAGGTGCAGGACGAGGCCCGGTCGGTGGTCTCCGCCGCGCTGGAGGGCTGAGCCCGGGTCAGGAGTAGCGGTGGCTCTTCGCCGCGTGCCCCTGCTCGCGGGTGCAGGTGCGGCCGCTCATGTTGCGGTGGCCGCAGAGCCCCTCCGCGGCCGGCTCCTCGGCGGAGGCCGCCGGCTTCGCGGCAGCCGGCTTGGCGGCGGCCGCCTTGGTGGGCTTCGCCGCGCCCGAACGCTTCTGCGCCTCGGCGTACCGGGCCTCGCGCATCGCCCGCAGGCCGTCCATCTTGCTCATCGTCGCTTCACGGGGACCACTTTAGGCCTCGCCACCGACACCCGGGTCCCCCAGGATGGGTCCGTGACCGTGATCGAGACCGTGGGGCTGACCAAGTCCTACCCGCGCGTCACCGCGCTCGACCGGCTCGACCTCAGCATCGGCGAGGGCGTCACCGGGCTGGTGGGCGCCAACGGCGCCGGCAAGTCGACGCTCATCAAGATCCTGCTGGGGCTGGTCCCGGCGAGCGGCGGCACGGCCCGGGTGCTCAACCACGACGTGGCGAGCGAGGGTGCGGCGATCCGGGCGCTGGTCGGCTACATGCCCGAGCACGACTGCCTGCCCGCCGACGTCTCCGCCAGCGACCTGGTCGTGCACCTGGGCCAGATGTCCGGCCTGCCGTACGCCGCCGCCCGCGAGCGGGCCTCCGACGTGCTGCGGCACGTGGGGCTGGCCGAGGAGCGGTACCGCCCCATCGGGGGCTACTCCACCGGCATGAAGCAGCGCGCCAAGCTCGCCCAGGCGCTGGTGCACGACCCCCGGCTGGTGCTGCTCGACGAGCCCACCAACGGCCTGGACCCGGCCTCCCGCGACGACATGCTCGCGCTCGTGCGCCGGATCGGCACCGACTTCGGCATCGCGGTGCTGGTCACCTCGCACCTGCTCGGCGAGCTGGAGCGGGTCAGCGACCACGTGGTGGTGCTCGACGGCGGCCGGCTGCTGCGCTCCTCGGCCACCACCGACTTCCTGCACGCCACGGGGAGCCTGCTCGTCGAGGTGCAGGGCCGCACCGACGCGGACCGGCTGCTCGGGCAGGCGCTGGTGGACGCCGGGCTCACCGCGCGGCCGGCGGAGGGCCGGCTGGTCGAGGTCGACGTCCGCGACGAGCACACCCGCGACGTCGTCCGCGACCTCGTCGTCGACCTCGGGCTGGGCCTGGTGCGGATGCAGGAGCGGCACCACCGCATCGAGGACGTCTTCCGCGAGGGGGGTGCCGGCCATGTCCAGCCCGTCTGAGGCCCCGTCCGAGGTCCCGTCGGGCGTCATCCACGACCTCGGCTACCGCCGGTACCGCGGGCCGCGGCTCGGCGAGCGCGCGGTCGCCTGGGCGTTCTTCCTGACCGGCCTGCGCAACACCTACGGGCTGGGCCGGTCGGCGCGCTCCAAGGCGCTGCCGATGGTCCTGCTGGGCCTGATGCTGCTGCCGGCGCTGATCCTGGTCGGCGTGCTGGTGCAGGCCCAGGACCTGCTCGGCCTGGACAGCCAGATCGTGGCGTACTCGACGTACCCGATCACCACGCAGCTGCTGATCTCGGTCTTCGTCGCCGCGCAGGCGCCGGCGCTGATCTCGCGCGACCTGCGCTTCCGCAGCATCACGCTCTACCTCTCCCGGCCGATGCGGCGGGTGACGTACGTGCTGGTCCGGCTGGCGTCACTGACCGTCGCGACCTTCGTGCTGATCGCCGCGCCGCTGCTGCTGATGTACGTCGGCGGGCTGCTCGCCGACCTGCCGTTCGGCCGCGAGACCGAGCGGTTCCTCGGAGGGGTCGTGGGGGCGCTGCTGCTCGCGCCCTGCCTGGCGTCGATGTCGGCGGTGGTCGCGGCGCTGACCGTCCGGCGCGGCCTCGCGGTCGCGGCGGTGATCGTGGTGCTGCTGGTGACCTACACGGTGGTCTCGACGATCCAGGGCATCTCCTCGGAGACCGGCGACGAGACGGTGGGCGAGGTCGCCGGGCTGTTCTCGCCGTACACGCTGGTCAACGGGGTGCAGGCGTTCCTCTTCGACTCCCCGGCCGCCACCCCGACGCCGCCGGAGGGCACGGCGATGGGGCTGCTGTACGTCGCCACGACGCTGCTGGTCGTGCTGGGCGCGATCGGCCTGCTGATGCTGCGCTACCGGAAGGTCGGCCCATGAGCGCGATCGTGCTCGACCACGTCTCCCGCTGGTACCGCAACGTCGTCGCCGTCAACGACGTCTCGATGACGATCGGGCCGGGCGTCACCGGCCTGCTCGGGCCGAACGGCGCCGGCAAGTCCACGCTGATCGCGCTGATGTCGGGCTTCCTCGCGCCGTCGAGCGGCGCGGTGACGCTGGACGGCGAGCCGCTGTGGCGCAACGAGGAGGTCTACCGCAAGCTCGGGCTGGTGCCCGAGCGCGAGGCGCTCTTCGACTACCTGACCGGGCGGCAGTTCGTGGTCGCGAACGCCGAGCTGCACGGGCTGGCCGACCCGGGCGCGGCCGCGCAGCGGGCGATCGCGATGATCGAGATGTCGGACGCCCAGGACCGGGTGATCTCGACGTACTCCAAGGGGATGCGGCAGCGGATCAAGATGGCCTCCGCGCTCGTCCACGACCCGGCCGTGCTGCTGCTCGACGAGCCGTTCAACGGCATGGACCCCCGGCAGCGGATGCACCTGATGGAGCTGCTGCGCACGATGGGCTCCGAGGGCCGGACGGTGCTGTTCAGCTCCCACATCCTCGAGGAGGTCGAGCAGGTGGCCCGTCAGATCGAGGTCGTGGTCGCGGGCCGGCACGCCGCCTCCGGCGACTTCGGCGCGATCCGCCGGCTGATGACCGACCGCCCCAACCGGTTCGTGCTGCGCACCGGCGACGACCGGCGGATGGCGGCGGCGCTGCTCGCCGACCGGTCGGTCCGCGGCGTCCGGCTGCGCGCCGAGGGTGGCATGGAGGTGGAGGCGTCCGACTTCGGCCGGTTCAGCGAGGTGCTGCCCCGGCTCGCCCGGGAGCACGGCGTACGCCTGCACGAGGTGAGCCCGACCGACGAGTCGCTCGAGAGCGTCTTCGCCTACCTGGTGGCGACGTGAGCGCCCCGGGGATCTCGCGCACCATCGTCCGGCTGGGCGTGCTCAGCGTCTTCGGGCGCTGGCGCGGCGCGCTGCTCGTCGTGCTGCCCGTGGTGCTGCTCGGCCTCGCCGTCCTGGTGCGGGTGCTGGTCGGCGAGGACGCCGAGGTCGCGGAGAACACCCTGTACGCGTTCGCGCTGGCCGTGGTCACGCCGCTGGTCGCGCTGCTCGCGACGTCCGGGCTGCTCGCCCCGGAGATCGACGACGGGTCGATCTCCTACCTGCTCGCCAAGCCGGTCTCGCGGCAGACCATCATCGCCAGCAAGCTCGCGGTCGCCGCCGCCTGCGTGCTGGTCTTCGCCGCGCTGCCGACCCTGGCCGCGGGCCTGGTCCTGGCGACCTCGGAGCCGGTGCTCGCGGGCGGGTTCGCGCTGGGCTCGATGCTCGGCGGGCTGGCGTACTGCTCGCTCTTCGCGCTGCTCTCCGTGCTGACCCGGCACGCGGTCGTGGTCGGCCTGATCTACCTGCTGATCTGGGAGGGCCTGCTCGGCGGCCTCCTCGACGGGGTCCGCTGGCTCAGCATCACCCGGTGGTCGGGCGAGATCGTCGACGCGGTCGCCGACGTACGGCTCGTCGAGGGGGTGCCCGTGACGTACGCCGTCGTGGCCACCGTCGTCGTCGTCGTCGCCGGCGGCGCGATGACCGGGCGACAGCTGCGGGCCTTCAACCTCACCGGGGACGAGTAGCCCTAGGGTTGAGGGATGGACGGCTCCCCCGACAGCGCCGAGCTGTGGCGCCTCACCTGGGAGCACTCCCCCGTCGGCATGGCCATCGTCGACCTCGCCGGCCGCCTGCTCCTCGTCAACCGGGCGTTCTCGGAGATGCTCGGCCGCGACGTCGAGGAGCTCCGCACGCGCGGCTTCCAGGAGCTCACCCACCCCGACGACCTGGACATGGACCTGCGGCACTTCGAGCGGGCGATCTCGGGGGAGCTCGACTCCTACCGGCTGCGCAAGCGCTACCTGCACGCCGACGGGCACGTGGTCTGGGGCGAGCTCTCGGTGGCGGTGGTCCGGGACCACGACGCTCGTCCCCTCCACGTCGTCTCCCAGATCCTCGACGTGAGCGAGCAGCAGGAGTACGAGCAACGGCTGCAGCAGGCGAACGCCGAGATCGAGCACGAGCGCCAGGCGCTCGAGGCGATCTTCGAGACCGTGAGCGTGGGACTGCTGCTGATCGACGCCGACGGCAACTACGCGCGGATGAACCGGCGCCACCAGGAGACGATGTCGCTGCCGTTCCCCGAGGGCCACGAGGGCCGAGCCGGGCAGCTCGGGCACGTCTTCCGCGCCGACGGCACGACACCGCTCACCCGCGAGGAGATGCCGTCCTACCGCGCGGTGCAGGGCGAGGAGTTCGACGACTACACCTACTGGGTGGGCGCCGACCCGAGCACCCGCGCGGCGTTCTCCACCTCGGCCCGGCAGGTCCGCGGCCCCGACGGCGAGCGGCTCGGCGCCGCGCTCGCCTACCAGGAGGTCACCGACCTGCTGCGCGCGATGCAGGTCAAGGACGAGTTCGTCTCGTCGGTCTCCCACGAGCTGCGCACCCCGCTCACCGCGGTCCTCGGGCACCTCGAGCTGCTCGGCGAGCGGGAGGACCTGCCCGCCGGCGTCGTCCGGCAGCTGGAGGTCGTGCAGCGCAACGCCGTACGCCTCCGGGCGCTGGTCTCCGACCTGCTGCAGGTCGCCCAGGTCGGCGATGGCAACCTGCGCATGCACCGCACGCCGACCGACCTGGTCCGGGTGGTGCGCGAGGCCGTCGAGGCGGCGCGGCCCTACGCCGAGAGCCTCGGCGTCAGCGTGCGGGCCGACGTGCCCGAACGGCTGGTCGCGCACGTCGACGAGCAGCGGATCGCCCAGGTGCTCGACAACCTGGTGGCGAACGGCGTGAAGTACAGCGAGCCCGGCGACTCCGTCACCGTCGTGCTCTGCGACGCCGGGGACGCCCTCGTGCTCGAGGTCACCGACACCGGCATCGGCATCGCCGAGGACGAGGTCACGCAGGTGTTCGGCCGCTTCTTCCGCGGCGGCGACGCCCGCGACCGGCACATCCCGGGCACCGGTCTCGGGCTCACCATCGTGAGCTCGATCGTCGCCGCGCACCGGGGCGAGGTGAGTGTCGAGAGCGAGCTCGGCAGGGGCACCACCTTCCGCGTCCGGCTGCCCGGGGAGTCCGCATGAGCGCGCCCGGCACCATCGTCGCCCTGGGCGGCGGCGGGTTCTCGATGGATCCGGAGCCGCTGCTCGACGACTTCGTGCTCTCCCTGGCCACCCGCCGGCGTGGCGTGGGCGGGCTGCCGAAGGTGTGCTTCGTGCCGACGGCGAGCGGCGACGCCGAGACCTACGTCGACCGGTTCCTCGAGGCGTTCGCCGGCCGGGCCGAGACCGCGACCCTTCGGCTCTTCCACCTCCACGAGCTCGGCGGCGCCGACCTGCGCGAGCATCTGCTCGCCCAGGACGTGGTGTACGTCGGGGGCGGCAGCACCGCCAACCTGCTGGCGCTGTGGCGGCTGCACGGGCTGGACACCGTCCTGCGCGAGGCGCTGGAGCAGGGCGTCGTGCTCGCCGGGGTCAGCGCCGGCATGAACTGCTGGTTCGAGGCGTCGGTCACCGACTCCTTCGGACCCCTGGCGCCGCTGCGCGACGGGCTCGGCTTCCTGCCCGGCAGCGCGTGCCCGCACTACGACGGCGAGCCGGACCGGCGCCCGGCGTACCTCGACCTGGTCGGGACGGGCGCGCTGCCGTCCGGGTACGCCGCGGACGACGGCTGCGCCCTGCACTTCCGCGACGGCGAGCTGGTCGAGGCGGTCTCCTCGCGGCCGGACGCCGCGGCGTACCGCGTCCACCTCGCCGGCGACGGCCTGGACGCCCTCGACGGCACCACGGCCCCGATCGTCGCCGAGAGCCCCATCGACGTCCGCTTCCTCGGAGGTTGAGCAGCACCGGAGGTTGAGCAGCGAAGGCGTTCTGCGCCTGAGCGTTGTCGAAACCCGGTCAGCCGACCCACGACCTCGATCAAGGCCGCCGGTGGTTGAGCAGCGAAGGCGCCCTGGCGCCTGAGCGATGTCGAAACCCGGTGAGGTCAGCCACGACCTCGATCAAGGCCCTGGGGACGCTGCGGGGGTCTCGACAACGCTCGTCGCTAGCGCTCCTCGCTGCTCGACCACCGGTTGCCGGAGGTTGAGCAGCGAAGGCGCTCTGCGCCTGAGCGATGTCGAAACCCGGTGAGGTCAGCCACGGCCTCGATCAAGGCTCTGGGGACGCTGCAGGGGTCTCGACAACGCTCGTCGCTGGCGCTCCTCGCTGCTCGACCACCGGTCGCCGGTACGGCTCAGGCGGCGGTGGTGAGGCGCTTGGCCTGCTGCTGGAGCCGGGCCTGGGCGGCGCGGCGGACCTTGGGGCCGCCGGTGGCCATCTTGTAGAGCAGGCCGAGCTGCTGCGGGGCGTTGGACGGCTTGGTCGTGGCGAGCCAGCCGTTGGGCAGCGAGAGCCGGACCACCTTGTGCCAGGCCGAGTAGACCTGCGCGGGCAGCGGCGCCTCGTGGTAGTTCAGGCCGTACTTGTCGAACAGCGCCTTCACCTTGGGGGCGACCTCGGCGTACCGGTTGCTCGGCAGGTCGGGGAAGAGGTGGTGCTCGATCTGGTGGGAGAGGTTGCCGGTCATCAGGTGCATCAGCTTGGAGCCGGAGATGTTGGCCGAGCCGAGCATCTGGCGCAGGTACCACTCGCCGCGGGTCTCGTTGTCCGGGATCGAGCTCCGCTCGAACGTCTCGACGCCCTCGGGGAAGTGGCCGCACATGATCACCGAGTGCGACCAGAGGTTGCGCACCAGGTTGGCGGTGAAGTTCGCGGCGAGCGTCGGCACGGCGGCGCCGAACGGGAGCGCGAGCGCGGGGTGGACGACGTAGTCCTTGGTGGCCTGCTTGCGGATCTTCCCGAGCGTCTTGCGCAGGTTGGTCGCGAACTCCGGGCTGCGCTTCTCCTTCGGGACCGACAGGTTCTTGCCGAGCTCGAGGTCGTACGCCGCGATGCCGTACTCGAAGAAGCAGGCGTTGATGAAGTTCCACAGCGGCTGGCCGAGGTGGAAGGGGTACCAGCGCTGGTCCTCGTCGACGCGCATGATGCCGTAGCCGAGGTCGTTGTCCTTGCCGACGATGTTCGTGTAGGTGTGGTGGATCTCGTTGTGCGAGTGCTTCCAGCCGTCGGCGGTGGACGCGTTGTCCCACTCCCAGGTGGTCGAGTGGATCTTCGGGTCACGCATCCAGTCCCACTGGCCGTGCATGACGTTGTGGCCGATCTCCATGTTCTCGAGGATCTTGGCGACCGAGAGGCCGACGGTGCCGGCGACCCACGCGGGCGGGAAGGCGCCGCCGAGCAGCACGGCGCGGGAGGCCAGCTCGAGCCTGCGCTGGACGTCGACGATCCGGCGGATGTACGCCGCGTCGCGCTCGCCGCGGGAGTCCAGGACCTCCTGGCGCATCGCGTCGAGCTCGACGCCGATCTGCTCGATGTCCTCGGGGGTCAGGTGGGCGGTCGGGTTGACGGGCTGCTTCGTGATGACGGTCATCGGAATCGCCTTTCGTCGTACGGGGGAGTCAGTGGTCGATGGCGCACGCGCCGGCGGCGGCGCTGATGCAGGTCTGGATGGGGACGCCCTGGGGGCCGGTCTCGCCGGGGACGGCGGTGGTGATCGCGCCGTTGCGGAGGTCGCGGACGGCGCCCTCCCGCATCGGCAGCACGCAGCCCATGCAGATGCCCATCCGGCAGCCGCTGGGCATCAGGACGCCGGCCGCCTCGGCCGCGTCGAGGATCGGGGTGGCGCCGTCGGCCTCGAGGACGGTGCCGGAGGTGAAGGTGACCGTGCCGCCCTCACCCGCGTCGGCCCCCGCGGCGATCGAGGGGCGGAACCGCTCGGTGGTGAGCCGGAGACCGCGGGCGACGTGGTGCTCCTCGAGCGCGTCGAGCAGGCCGGCCGGGCCGCAGGCGTAGGTGAGCCGCTGGTCGAGGTCGGGCACCAGCGCGTCCAGCCCGTCCTCGGGGTGGGCGACGTCGAGCAGGCCGTGCTGGTCGTCGTACCGCTCGATGAGCGTGATCCGCCCGGCCGCGCCCAGCGCCCGCAGCTCGTCGCGGAAGATCGCGGCCGACTCCGAGGGGTTGACGTGCACGAGCACGATGTCGGTCGCGGGCGCCTCGGCCTTGGAGAAGAGGTTGCGCAGCATGCCGATCACCGGGGTGATGCCGGAGCCGGCGGTGACCAGCAGCAGCCGCTCGGGCAGCGGCTGCGGGAGCACGAACTCGCCCTCGGGCTGCGCGAGCTGGAGCAGCTGGCCCGGGCGGGCGCGGTGCACGAGGTAGCCGGAGACGACGCCGTCCGGGATCGCCTTGACGGTGATGCTGATGCAGCGGTCGCGCCGGCGGCCGTGGGTCAGGGAGTAGGTGCGCCAGAGGCGGACGCCGTCGACGTCGACGCCGACCCGGACGTACTGGCCGGGCACGTGGCCGGACCAGTCGCGGCTGGGCTTGATGACGATCGTCGCCGACTCGGCGGTCTCGGGCACGACCTCCACGATCTTGCCGCGCAGCTCGGTGCCGGCGCGGAGCGGGTGGAACTGGTCGAGGACGTCGTCGATCTCGAGGGGCGTCACGGCCGCCTCGGCGACGCGGCGCAGCAACCCCTTGACCGAGCGGGACGCCGGGGGTCCGCTCGGCACAGCAGTCGCAGTCATGTTCCCTACTGTCCTGCATTGACGGCGTAAAGTCCTGACCGGTCCGGATGAACCGGGCGCCCCTTCTTGTTCGGTGGAGACAAAAGGATCGGAGGCTGTGATGGCTCGACCCACCCCGCGGCGTACGGCGGGCCACGGACTGCGGCTGCCCGCCCCCGCGGTCGCGATCATGCGCGGCCAGCTCCCGGACGTCGCCGAGCACGTGGTCGCCGCCATCATCGAGGAGATCCCGAGCTACACCGACGCGTTCAGCGGCCCGATGGGCGAGACCATCCGCAACGCCGTCGAGATGGCGCTCGGCGGCTTCCTCTCGCTCGCCAGCGGCCGGCGCGGCGCGGACCTGCGCACCCCGGCCGCGCCGGCGGTCGAGGGCGCCTACCAGCTCGGCCGCGGCGAGGCCCGGAGCGGGCGCACCACGGACGCGCTGCTCGCGGCGTACCGGATCGGGGCGCGGGTGTCGTGGCGGGAGATGTCGAGCACCGCGGTCGCCAACGGCATCGACGGCGACGTGCTGGCGGCGTTCGCGGAGCTGGTCTTCGCCTACATCGACGAGCTCTCCGCGGCGAGCGTCGCCGGCCACGACGACGAGTCCGCGACGTCGGGGCGGGTGCGGCAGCGGCTGCGGGAGCGGCTGGCCCAGCGGCTGCTCGACGGCTCCTCGGCCGAGGCGGTGCTGGAGTCCGCGGAGCGCGCCGGGTGGGACCCGCCCCGCACGCTCACCGCCGTCCTCGTCCCCGCGGCGCAGGTGCGGCCGGTGCTGGCCGCGCTCTCCCCCGACACCCTGGCCGTCCCCGACGTCCCCGGCCTGGAGGACGACGCGCTGCTCCTGGTCCCCGACGCGCACGGCCGGCGCCGCGGCCCGCTGCTGCGCGCGCTGCGCGACCGGGCCGCGGTCGCCGGGCCGGCGCGGCCCTGGGAGCAGGTGCGCGCGTCGTACGACCGGGTACGACGGGCGCGGTTCCTCGGCCTCGAGCTGGACACCGAGACGCACCTGCCGGAGCTGGTGCTCACCGCCGACCCCGAGGCGCTGGCCGACCTGCGCTCGCGGGCGCTGGAGCCGCTCGCCGAACTGCGCCCCGCGACCGCGGAGAAGCTCGAGGAGACCCTGCGCGCCTGGCTGCTGCACCTCGGCCGTCGTGAGGAGGTCGCCGACGCCCTGTTCGTGCACCCGCAGACCGTGCGCTACCGGATGGGACAGCTGCGCGAGCTGTACGGCGACCGGCTCGACGACCCCGGGACCGTGCTGGCCCTGACCCTCGCCCTCGGGGTCCGGCCCGCCCGCCCCCTGCCAGGATGACCGGGTGCGACGCGCTGCAGGTCCTCTGCTCGCCCTGACCGTGGCGCTGGTGCTCGCGGACTCGGCCGTGGTCACCCTGGCCCTGCCCGACATCCTCGTGGAGCTGGACGCCTCGGTCGCCCAGGTCGCGTGGGTGCTGATCTCGTTCAACCTGGTGCTGGGGCTCGGCGCGGTGCCGACCGCGGCGGGGCTCGCCCGGGCCGATCCGCGGATCTTCGCCGCGCTCGGGATCGCGGTGTTCGCGGGCGCCTCCGCCTGGTGCGGGGTGGCGGGCTCGATCGACGTCCTGATCGCCGCCCGGTGCGTGCAGGCGGTCGGCGGCGCGCTGGCGCTCCTGGGGTGCCTGGAGCTGATGGTCGCGGAGTGGGGCGAGCGCCGCGGGGTGGCCGTCTGGGTCGCGGCCGGCGTGGTCGGCACGGCCGCCGGGCCGGTGGCGGGCGGGCTGCTCACGGAGGCGTTCTCGTGGGAGGCGATCTTCTGGGTGCAGGTGCCGTTCGCGGCGCTGGCGGTGCCGGCGGCGCTCGCCGTCCGCGCCGCGCCGGTGGACCCGCCGGACCGGCACCCCCCGGCCGTGCGCCCCAACCTGACCCTCGCCCTGCTGTCGGCGGCGCTCACGGCGGCGCTGTTCCTGCTGGTGCTGCTGCTGGTCCAGGGCTGGAGCCGGTCCCCGGCCACCGCGGCCCTCACCGTGTCGGTCGTGCCGGTGGCCGCCCTCGCCGCACGCCCGCTCGCGCGCCTGCTGCGGCCCTCGGCGGAGGTCGAGGTCGCGGTCGGCTGCTTCCTGGTCGCCGGGGGGCTCGCCGGGCTCGCGCTCCTCCCGTCGGCCCACCTCGGCTGGACGGTCGCACCGCAGGCGCTCGTGGGGCTCGGGCTCGGCCTCACCATGGACCGGCTCACCGCCCAGGCGATGGAGCTGCGCCTGCCGCGGGCCCGGCACGCCGGCTGGACCATCGGGGCGCGGCACCTCGGCGTGGTCGTGGGGCTGGCGATCCTGACGCCGGTGTTCACCGCGGACCTGCGCGCGGCCGAGGTGCCGGCCCAGGAGGCGATCACGTCGCTGGTCATCGACGCGCCCCTGCCGGTCGAGGACAAGATCGCGCTCGCGGAGGGTCTCGGCGAGGAGCTGGTGCAGCAGCAGGGCCGGATCCCCGACCTGCACCGCGCCTTCACGACGCTGGACCTGGACCCGGACGAGCGCCGGGCGGCGGACACCCTCGAGCGCGCGCTCGACTCCCAGCTGGAGCGCGCCGCCACGTGGGCGTTCCGCGACTCGTTCCTCATCGGCGCCGGGCTCGCGCTCGTCGCGCTGCTCACCGTCCTCGCGCCCCGGCGGAGACGCCCGTGACCCGCGGGGGGAGCGCCGGCATGGTCGGGCTCGCGCTGGCGCTGGTCGGCGGCGTGCTCGCGGTCCAGCTCGCCCACGGCGGCGGCACGTTCGAGCCGCTCCGCGTGGCCGACCCGTGCGTGGTCCGCGAGGTCACCTCGCAGTCCGACGGCATCGAGGGGCTCACCGAGCGGCTGGTGCTGATCGGGGTCGACGAGGCCGCCTGCGAGCTGGGCGTCAGCCGCGAGACCCTCACCCTGGAGCTCGGTCGGGGCGGGGAGCCCACCGACGCCGAGGTCACGGCCCTGCACGACGGGCTGGTCGCCGCCGTACGCCGGATGAAGGACGACGGCACCCTGCCGCCCGCCTCCGAGCTGGTCGACGAGGCGCTGGACTCCGCGGACCTGAACCGCTTCCTCGAGGCCGCGCTCCGGGCGCTGCCGGACTCGCTCGTCGACGCCGCCCTGAAGACCGACGACGTGCTCGTCCGGGCCATCGACGACCTCGACCTCCGCCAGGTCCTCGCGGACCTCGACGACCAGGACCGCCTCGAGGAGCAGGTCGAGGCGGCGGTCACCCGGGCCGTGCAGGACTCGCTCGCCGACCGGGTCCGCGACCTGGTCTGACGCGGTCGCGAAAAAAGATCGGGAACGCACCAATCCATACGCCCGGGGGTGTCGAAACACGTCACAGAGCGACCCCGCTCCACACCGAACACCCCAGGAGGAACGATGAACACGCGCATCACCACCGGTCTCGCCGCCCTCGCGACCATCGCGCTCGCGGCCACCGGCATCGCCCCCGCCCAGGCGGACTCCGCCGAGCGCCAGGACGGGCGGCGCAGCCTGGCCACCGTCCTCGCCGAGGACGGCACCAAGCTGGACAAGAACTGGAAGGACTTCGACATCGTGGAGCAGGCGGTCCTCGCCGTCCTCGCGGAGAAGCCGCACAGCCCCGTGGGCCTGCTCACCCAGGGCGGCAAGCGCGCGACCGTGTTCGTGCCCACCGACGGGGCGTTCCGGTTCCTCGTCAAGGGCCTGACCGGCAAGTCCCCGGCCACGGAGCGCGCGACGCTCAAGGCCGTCACCTCGGTCGCCGACGTCGACACCCTCGAGACCGTGCTGCTCTACCACGTGATCGCCGGCAAGACGCTGCCGTCGGGCAAGGTGCTGGACGCCGTCGGCTCGAAGGTGACCACCGCCCAGGGCGGCAAGATCAAGATCACCCTGCGCCAGGGCAAGGTCACCCTCGTCGACCGCGACAAGGACGCCCAGAACGCCCAGGTCGTCGTCCTGGACATCAACAAGGGCAACAAGCAGATCGGCCACGCCGTCAACCGGGTGCTGCGCCCGGTCGACCTCTGAGCCGAGCGTCAGTCCGCGGCGGTGGCGGGTCCGGTCCGTACCTTTGCCCCATGAACCGGACCCGCCGCCGTCCCCGGGTCGCGGCCCTCGTCGTCCTCGGCGGCCTGGTGCTGGCGGGGTGCTCGACGTCGTCCGACGAGCCGGCCGCCGAGCCCAGCACCGCTGAGTCCAGCACCGCCGAGTCCTCCGCCGAGCCGAGCGCCACCGCCGTGCCCGAGGGCCCGAGGTACGTCGCGCTCGGCGACTCCTACACCTCCTCGCCGCTCATCTCGGAGCAGGCCACGGAGGACGGCTGCCTGCGCTCGTCGACGAACTACCCCGCGCTGGTCGCCGGGGAGCTCGGCGCCGAGCTCACCGACGTCAGCTGCGGCGGGGCGGAGACCACGCACGTGACCGCGCCGCAGCCCACCCTCACCGGCACCGTGCCGCCGCAGCTCGACGCGGTGGGCGCCGACACCGAGCTGGTCACGATCGGCCTCGGCGGCAACGACCGGGGCGTCTTCAGCCGGTTGATCGGGTGCACGCAGCAGCGCGCGGCCGACCCGGAGGGGTCGCCGTGCCTCGACGCCCTCGGCCCCGAGGGCGTCGCGACCCTGGAGCAGGACGTGGCGGCCACCGGCCCCGCGCTGACCGCGGTGATCGAGCAGGTGCGGGAGCGCGCGCCGGACGCGGAGATCGTGGTCGTGGGCTACCCGCGGTTCGTCCCCGACGAGGGCGCCTGCCCCGACCTGATGCCGCTCGCCACCGGCGACGTGCCGTTCCTGGCCGACCTCAACGAGCAGCTCGCGGACGTCCAGGCCGAGGCGGCCCGCGCCGCGGGCGCGACGTACGTCGACGTGTACGCCGCCAGCGCCGGCCACGACGTCTGCTCCGCGCAGCCCTGGGTCAACGGCCAGCAGACCGTCCCGGGCACCGCGCTCGCGTTCCACCCCCTCGCCGCCGGCCAGCAGGCCGTCGCCGACCTGGTGCTGGAGGCCGTGGCGGGGTAGTCAGACCGCGTCGTGGACGACCCGGCCGTCGACCACGGTGAGGGCGACCCGCATCCCGCGGAGGACGGCGGCGGCGGCGACGGTGTCGGGAGCGTCCCGGGCGAGCGGGTCGGCGTCGAGGAGGACCAGGTCGCCGCGGGAGCCGACGGCGACCGTGGGCCGGCCGTCGACCGAGGCGGCGAAGGCCTCGCGGGGGGTGATCGCCTGCTCGGCGTGCCAGGCCTCGCGCTCGTCGCCGCTGCGGTGCACGGCGGCGGCCATCGCCAGCCACGGGTCGAGCGGCGAGACGGGGGCGTCCGAGCCGAGCGCCAGCGTGACGCCGGCGTCCAGCATCCACCGGAACGCGAAGCAGCGCTCGGCGCGGTCGGGCCACACCTTCTCGGTCAGGTCGCGGTCGTCGAGCAGGTGGGCGGGCTGCACGCTGCCGCGGATGCCGAGCTCGGCCATCCGGCGTACGTCGTCGCGGCCGACGACCTGCGCGTGCTCGATCGAGCCGCGCGCCCCGGTCTCGGCGTACGCCGCGAGCGCGTCGGCCACCGCGGCGTCGCCGATGGCGTGGGTCGCGACCTCGAGCCCGGCGCCGTGCGCGCGGGCGAGCAGCCGGCGCAGCTCCTCGGGCGGCTGGTTGGGCTGGCCGCAGGGGTACTCGAGGCGGCGCGCGTCGGCGTACGGCTCGCAGCACCACGCGGTGCGGGTGTTCAGCGAGCCGTCGCTGATGATCTTCAGCGGGCCCATGGTCAGCAGCGGGTCGCCGGCGAGCGGGTCGCCGGTGCGCAGCCCGGCCTCGATGACGTCCTCCAGCGTGTCGGCGTACGTCGCCCACCGCACCCGGAGCGTGTCGCAGCCCTGGTGCCACCGCTCGGTCCAGCCGTCGCGGCTCGCGCCGAACTCGAAGTCGGCGAGCCCGACCACGCCCACCGCAGCGGCCCGCGCGAGCGTGCCCCGGTAGGCCTTCGGGGACGTGCCGTCGTTGCCCACGAGCGTGGCGAGGCGCGGGTAGGCGGCGAACCACTCGGTCTCCCGCACGACGGAGTCGCGCACCGGCATCGCGAGGTGCATCAGCGCGGTGGTGTTGAGCCAGGCGTGGTGGCCGTCGCCGCTGATCAGCACGACCGGGGTGTCGCCGGAGACCGCGTCGAGCTCGGAGACCGTGACGTCGCGCTCCCAGCCGCCGGCGCGGTGCCCCCACCCGATCACCGGCACGCCGGGGTGCGCGGCGACCCGGGCGGCCACGCGCCCGACCACCTCCTCCGGCGTCCGCGCCCCGGCGAGGTCGAGCCGCTGCGAGGCGAGCGTCCACTGCGCGAGGTGGACGTGCTGGTCCCACAGGCCCGGCGCCAGCCAGCGGCCGCCGGCGTCCACCTCGTCGACCCCCGGCGGCCGGTCCAGCCGCACGCCGACGGCGGTCACGGTGCCGTCCTCGACCAGGACGTCGACCGGGGCGTCCGGCACCAGCGCGCCGGTCTCCACCGGCACCAGGCGCGCGTCGCGCAGGACAAGGCTGCTCACGCCGCGAACGCTAGGACAGCGAGGAGCCCGGCGTACACCCGGCACCCACTACGGTGTCGGCCATGACGGCGCGCGGGCTCGTGGCGGCGCTCGCGCTGGCGCTCGTCGGCCTCGCGGCGGGGTACGGCGTGGGCGCGCTGCGAGGCGGGGAGCCGGGCACGATCCCGGTCGCCGCGCCGCTGCCCGCGGCCTCCCCGGCGTACCCCCGCGACCCCGAGGTCACCGTCCGCCCGGACCCCGACTTCCCGACCCTGGAGCGCAACCTCCCGGTGCGGCCGGTGCGCCTGGGGGAGCCGCCGTTCGACCTGCGGCTGCTCGTCCCGCGCGGGTGGATCCGCTCGGACGCGACGATGGGCGCCTCGCAGTGGTACCCGCCGCCGGGGCCGGACCTCACCGAGAACACCTACTTCCTGCGCGTCCGGTTCGTGGCGAGCCTGTTCACCGGCGTCGAGGAGGCCCGCGACGCCCGGATCGAGGCGCTCGGCAGCGCGAGCGGCATCAGCGAGCTCGACGTCGAGTCGCGCAGCGCGGACACGTTCGTCGCGACGTACGTCTCCGAGGGCTACCGGCGGGTGACCATGGAGCGGTTCGTGACCGACGGCCGCAGCGGCAACGCGTTCGCCTCGATCGCGGTGATCGGGCGCGAGGAGGACCGCGACGGGCTCACCAGCCTGCTCGAGGCGGTGACCAGCACCCGCTAGAGGCCGTGCGTCTCGACGCTGTCGAGCACCCGGTTCGCGGTGGCGGTGTCGGCGCTGCGCACCTGCACCCAGAGCAGCCGGTTGGCGGCCACCTGCACCACCCGTTCGGCGGTGACGCCGCCCGGGCAGTCGGTGTGCATGACCGTCGTCGACGGCTGGTCGCCCTCGTCGGTGACCGGGCCGCCGGTGGTCCCGCACTCGGGGTGGCCCGGCAGCTGCTCGGGCAGCGCGTCCCCCGGCATCAGGCCGACGAACACGCCCTCGCCGCGGCGCTCCGGGTCGGCCCAGTCCCGCGTGCTCCCGACCGACAGCGCGGGGTAGCCGGCGCCGTCCTGCGGGGCGTCCCACCCGTCGTCCGCCACCGCCCGGTGCCAGTCGGGCGGGACGACCACGCTGAGGTAGCCGGACGCGTCGGCGACCTCGACGTGGGGGTCCGTCCGCGCGTCCTCCGCCGCCAGCCCGCCCGCGACGCCCGCGGCCAGCGCCGCCACGCCGACGACGGCCGGCACCCAGCGGCGGCGGCGCGCGGGCGCGGTGGGCAGGGTGCGCGCGGGCCGCGCGATCGGCTGGGTGAGCTCGGGGTCGACCGGCAGCCAGGGGCCGCCGGTGTCGCCGGCACCGGCGGCCGCGGGCCCGAGCGCGGCGGCCAGCGCGTCGACGTACGACGCCACGTCGGGCCAGCGCTCCTCGCGGTCCGCGGCGAGCGCGCGGCGGACCACCGCGTCGACCTCGGGCGGGAGGGGCCGGCCCGGTGAGGTCAGGGGTGGCGGCGGGCCGGGGCGGGCCGCCGCGGCCAGGCTGGCGTGGGCGTACGGCGCGCGGCCGGCGAGCAGCAGGTAGGTCAGCGCGCCCAGCGAGTAGAGGTCGGCGCGCGCGTCGAGCGGCTCGCCCTGCGCCTGCTCCGGCGCCACGAACGACGGCGTGCCCGCGACCATGGTCAGCCGCGAGGACACGTCCAGCGCCTTGCCGAGCCCGAGGTCGGCGACCATCGCGCGCACCGTGCCGTCGACGGTGCGGAACAGCACGTTCGCCGGCTTCACGTCGCGGTGCAGGATGCCGCGCCGGTGCAGCGCGGTGAGCCCGGCGCCGACCTGGCGGACCACCTCGAGCGCCTGGCCGGCGGTGAGGCCCTCGACCTCGAGCCGGTCCGCGAGCGTCCCCTGGTCGGCGTACGTCATCACCAGGTAGGGGCGGCCGTCCTCGAGCTCGCCGGCGTCGAAGACCTGCACGACGTGCGGGGACTCGACGCGGCGCAGGTAGCGGCCCTCCTCGAGGAAGCGGCGCCGCACCTGGTGGTCCTCGGTCCAGTTGTCGGCGAGCACCTTGACCGCGACCGGCGCGTCGAGCTGCTCGTCGTAGGCCAGCCAGACGGTGGCGAAGCCGCCGGCGCCGATCCGCCGGCGCACGGCGTACCGGCCGAGGCGGCTGGGCATGGACACCCGCTCAGTATGGCGACCCTGAGACGACTCAGGGGTGTGGACAGGGGTCGGACCAGCGTCGTTCCCCGATGTGGCGGGGGTCGCCCCGGCGACAGGCTGAGGCCCATGATCACGGTCGAGAACCTCACCAAGCAGTACGGCGGATTCACCGCCGTCGACGACGTCACCTTCACGGCGCGACCCGGTCGCGTCACCGGCTTCCTGGGGCCCAACGGCGCCGGGAAGTCCACCAGCATGCGGGTCATGGTCGGGCTCACGCCGGCCACGTCCGGCACCGCGCACGTGCTCGGGCGCCGCTTCGCCGAGCTGCCGAACCCCGGCCTCGAGGTCGGCGTGCTGCTCGACGCCTCCGCCCAGCACGCCGGGCGCACCGGCCGCGAGATCCTCACCGTCGCCCAGCGCACCATGGGCCTCCCGGCCCGCCGGGTCGACGAGATGCTCGAGCGGGTCAGCCTCACGCCGACCGAGGCGGGCCGCCGGGTCCGGCACTACTCCCTCGGCATGCGGCAGCGCCTCGGCATCGCCACGGCCCTGCTCGGCGAGCCGGAGGTGCTGGTGCTCGACGAGCCCGCCAACGGCCTCGACCCGGCCGGCATCCGGTGGATGCGCGACCTGCTGCGGAGGTACGCCGACGCGGGCGCCACCGTGCTGCTCTCCAGCCACCTGCTGCACGAGATCGAGGTGATCGCCGACGACCTCGTGGTGATCGGGCAGGGCCGGGTGGTCGCGCAGGGCACCAAGGCCGAGCTGCTGGCCTCCGCCGGCACGCTGGTCCGCACCCGCGCGGTCCCCGACCTCACCCGCGCGCTCACGGCGTCCGGCCTCACCCCCGTCCCCAGCGGCGCGACCAGCGGCCAGGACGCGCTGCGCGTCGACGCCGACCCCGAGGTCGTCGGCAAGGTCGCGCTCGAGGCGGGTGTCCCGCTCGTCGAGCTGCGCGCCGCCGAGGGCGCGGGCCTCGAGGAGATGTTCCTCGAGCTCACCGCCGAGACCCAGCGCGAGTCCGCGTCCACCACGTCCGCCGGCACCACCACGCAAGGAGCAGCAGCATGAGCACCGCCGTCCTCGACCAGGAGGTCGCCGCCCGTCCGGCGCGGCCGGCCCCCGCCCCCATCCCGATGTCCCGGCTCGTCTCGGTCGAGCTGCGCAAGTCCCTCGACACCCGCTCCGGCTTCTGGCTGCTCGCCGGCGTCGGGATCGCCGCCGTGCTGGCGACCGCCGCAACCATCGCGTTCGCGCCCGACGACCAGATCACCTACGACAGCTTCGGGGCCGCCATCGGCATCCCGATGGCCGTGCTGCTGCCGATCATCGCGATCCTCTCGATCACCAGCGAGTGGAGCCAGCGCAGCGGGCTCACGTCGTTCACGCTGGTCCCGCACCGCGGGCGGGTGGTCGCGGCGAAGCTCGCCGTGGCCCTCGGCATCGGCGTGACCTCGATGGTGGTCGCGCTCACCGTGGGCGCGCTGGGCAACGTGCTCGGCGCCGCGATCGTGGGCGTCGACCCGGTCTGGGACATCGAGGCCACCAGCCTCGCCACGCTGGCGCTGTTCCAGATCCTCAACATGCTGATCGGCTTCACGCTGGGCGTGCTGTTCCGCAGCTCGGCCGTCGCGATCGTCGGCTACTTCGTCTTCAGCTTCGTCCTGGTGACCCTCACCGAGGTGCTCGCCGCGACCCAGCAGTGGTTCGCCGACCTGCGGCCCTGGGTGGACTTCAACTTCGCGCAGGGCGCGCTCACCGACGGCGCGTCGATGACCGGCGAGCACTGGGCGCAGCTCGGCGTGACCGGGTTCGTCTGGGTGGTCCTCCCCCTGGCCGCTGGGCTCTGGGGCGTGCTGCGCTCCGAGGTGAAGTAGCCGGCTCCCCCTCCCCGTCCCCGCCGGCCCGTAGGCTGCGCGCGGACAGGGAGGGGTGCTGCCATGACGGCCGAGGGGCTGGGTCCCGACGAGATCGACGCGCTGGCCCACCGGGCACGCGACGGCGACCGCGACGCGCTCGAGGGGCTGCTCGCCGCGGTCCGGCCGCGGGCGCTCGCTGTCTGCCGGGGCGTGCTCCCGCACCTCTCGGACGCGGAGGACGCCTGCCAGGAGGCGCTGCTCAACATCGCCACCAAGATCGGCTCCTGGAGCGGGCGGGGGCGGTTCACCACCTGGATGCACGTGGTCGCGCTCAACAGCGCCCGCTCGGCGTACCGCCGGATGCGGAACCAGGCGGTCGCCGCCGACCCGCAGGCCCACGGCCCGCTCGAGCGGCCCGACCCCCGCACCACCAGCGTCATCGCCGGCACCCGCCTCGACCTGCTCGAGGCGATGGAGACCATCGAGCGCGACCACCCCCAGTTCGTGGAGCCGCTGCTGCTGCGCGACGTCTACGGCCTGCCGTACGACGAGATCGCGCGCCACCTGGACGCGCCGCTGGGCACCGTCAAGGCGCAGGTCCACCACGGCCGCAAGCTGGCCCGCCCGCTGCTCCGGGGCTCGGAGTGAGGGCCGCGCCGCTCCTCGCGGCCGCGGTGCTCGCCGGGAGCCTGGTCGCCGGCTGCAGCTCCGACGCCGACGAGCCGGAGGCCTCCCCGGCGCCCGGGGCACCGGTCTCGCCGTCCGGCTCGTCCGAGGCGCCGACGGGTGGCCTCGACCTCGCGGTGAACGAGCCGGTCGAGGACCGGGTCTACCCCGACGTCGGCGACCCCTCGGTCGACGCCCTGCACTACGACCTGACCCTCGACTGGGACCCCGAGGCGTCGGTGCTGCGCGGCGAGGAGACGCTGACCTTCCGCGCGACGACGACCGGCGACCGCTTCCAGCTCGACCTCGGCGAGCCGCTGGAGGTCGAGGAGGCGACCCTCGACGGCGAGCCGGTCGAGGTCGAGCACGACGGCAAGGACCTGGTGGTCCTCGCGCCGGTCGAGGCCGACACCCGCCACGAGCTCGCGCTGACCTACGCCGGCACCCCCGAGCCGACGCCCGCCCCCACCACCCGCACCGACTTCGACAGCACCGGCTGGCAGACCACCCGCCGCGGCGAGACGTGGACGATGCAGGAGCCGTACGGCGCGTTCACCTGGTACGCCGTCAACGACCACCCCTCCGACAAGGCGCTCTACGACTTCACGATCACGGTGCCCTCGCCCTGGGTCGGTGTCGCGAACGGCGAGCTGCGCTCGCGCACCGACGAGGACGGCGTCACCGAGACCCGGTGGCACCTCGCCGAGCCCGCCGCGTCGTACCTCGTCACCGTGGCGACCGGGCCGTTCCTCGTGCAGGAGCACGAGTCCGCGAGCGGCGTGCCGCTGACCTACTGGACCCGCGAGGGCCAGGCGAAGTACGCCGCGGCGGTCCGCGAGACCGCCGCCGGGCTCGACTGGCTCGAGGAGCGGCTGGGCCCCTACCCGTTCGACACCCTCGGGATCGTCGTCGTGGACGGCGACAGCGGCATGGAGACCCAGACGATGATCACGCTGGGCGACAACGACTACGCCACCTCCCCCGAGGTGCTGGTGCACGAGATGGCGCACCACTGGTACGGCGACCAGGTGACGCCGCGCGACTGGCGCGACGTGTGGATGAACGAGGGCATGGCCATGTACCTCCAGGGCGTGTGGACCGCGGAGGACACCGGCACCAGCGTCGAGCAGGTGATGGACGCCTGGGCGGTCGAGGAGCCGACGTACCGCGCGGAGTCCGGCCCGCCCGCGGCGTACGACCCGCGGACGTTCGGCGAGGGCAACATCTATTACGGCCCGGCGCTGATGTGGCACGAGCTGCGCGAGCGGGTCGGCGACGAGGAGTTCTGGGCGATGGTGCGCGCCTGGCCGGCGTCCCGCGACAACGGCCACGGCAGCCGCGACGAGTACCTCGCCTGGATCGAGGAGCAGACCGGCGAGGAGCTCACCGCGTTCTTCGACGACTGGCTGCTCGGCGAGACCACGCCGTCCCGCGACTGAGGCCCGTCCGCCCACAGCGAAGTCCCTTGCCCCGCCTGCGGCGGGTCGGCGAGGCTCGGGACATGAGGCTCCTGGTGCTCGGCGGAACGGTCTTCCTCTCCCGCGCGGTCGCGGAGGAGGGGGTACGCCGGGGGCACGACGTGGTCTGCGCGTGCCGCGGGGCGTCCGGGTCGGTCCCGGACGGGGCGCGGCACGTCGAGGTCGACCGCACCGGGCCGCTGCCCGTGGAGCTGACCGGGTTCGACGCCGTCGTCGACGTGGCGCGGCAGCCGTCGTGGGTGCGCCGCGCGGTCGAGCGGCTGCCGGACGCCCACTGGGTGTTCATCTCGACGATCAACGTCTACGAGGACGAGTCCACGCCCGGCGGCCGGCCCGGCACCCTCCCGCTGCGCGAGCCGGTCCACGAGGACCGCGACCTCGCGAGCGACCCGGACGCCTACGGCCCGATGAAGGTCGCCTGCGAGCGGCTGGTGACCGACGGCGTCGCGAGCGCGATGGTGGTCCGGCCCGGGCTGATCGTCGGGCCCGGCGACCCGACGGGCCGGTTCAGCTACTGGCCGGCCCGCCTCGGCGCTGCCGCGGAGCGGCCCGAGGTGCTGGCGCCCGGCGACCCGGCCGACACCGTGCAGGTCGTCGACGTCCGCGACCTCGCCACCTGGATCGTCGACAGCGCCGAGCAGCGGCGTACCGGCGACTTCGACGGCGTCGGCCCGGTCCTGCCGATCGCCGAGCTGCTGACCCAGGTCGCCGAGGGCGTCGGCGCCGCCCCGACCTGGACCTGGGTGCCCCAGGGCGCGTTGGAGGCGCAGGGGGTCGAGCCGTGGGACGGCCCGCGGTCGGTCCCGCTGTGGCTGCCGCGGCCGGCGTACGACGGGCTGACGGCGCACGACGTCACCCCGTCGCTGGAAGCCGGGCTGCGGATCCGCCCGCACGCCGAGACCGCGCGCGACACGCTGGCCTGGCTCCGCGCCACCCCGGACGCCGTCGTCACCGGCCTCACCGCCGAGGAGGAGGCCGAGGTGCTGGGGGCTGTTCCCCGGCCCTGAGCGGTGGGACGCTGACGGGATGCGCGTGCTCGTCGCCAGCACCGCGGGCTCCGGCCACTTCGGCCCGCTCGTCCCGGTGGCCCGCGCCTGCGTCGAGGCCGGCCACGAGGTGGCGGTCGCCGCGCCGGCGTCGTTCGCGGACGAGGTCACGCGTGCCGGGTTCGCCCACCGGCCGTTCGCCGACGTCCCCGGCGAGGTCATCGGTCCGGTGATGGGCCGGCTGCCGTCCCTGTCCCTCGACGAGGCCAACCGCACGGTGGTCGCCGAGATCTTCGGTCGCCTCGACGCGCGGGCGGCGCTGCCGGGCGTGACCGCGACCCTCGAGGAGTGGCGTCCCGACCTCGTGGTCCGCGAGCCGGGCGAGCTGGGCTCCCTCGCCGCCGCGCTCGCTCGCGGCGTCCCGCACGCGGTCGTCGCCGTCGGGGTCGCCGCGATGACGGCCCGGATGGGCGCGCTCCTGCCCGAGCCGCTGGCCGAGCTCGACGCGGTCGCCGGCCTCGCTCCGGGCTCCTGCGAGGCGGCGTTCCACGGAGCGGCGACCTTCACCAGCGTGCCGGCCGTGCTGGACGGCGTGCGCGCCGGGACCGCGCCCGGCCGGACCCCGCAGCGCTACCGGGAGCCCGCCGACCCGGGCGCCGGCCGCCTCCCGGAGCCGTGGGGGGACCCGGAGGACCCACTGATCTACGTCACCTTCGGATCCGTCGCCGCCGCGATCCCGCACTTCGCCGGGATCTACCCGGCCGTCCTCGCCGCGCTCGCCGACCAGCCGGTGCGCGTCCTGCTCACCACCGGGCACGGTGCCACGGCGGACTCGCTGTCGGCCCCGCCGAACACCTGCGTCCGGCCGTGGTGGCCGCAGGCCGACGTCCTCCCGCACGCGGCGGCGGTGGTCGGGCACGGTGGCTTCGGCACCACGATGGCGGCGTTCGCGGCGGGCGTCCCGCAGGTCGTGCTGCCGCTCTTCGCGATGGACCAGTTCATCAACGCCGAGCACGTGGCGGCCCTGGGCGCCGGCCTCGCACTGCCGGGACCGGACGCACTGCCCGACCTGCCGGCGGCGGTCCGCCGGGTGCTGGGCGACGACCGGTACCGCTCCGCGGCTCGGGCGGTCGCGGACGAGATGGCCGCGCTGCCGCCCGTCTCCTCGATGGTCCCGCTCCTCGCGGAGGTCGCGGGACGGACCTGACGCGCGCCCTCCCGGTCAGGCGACCGTGAGCTCGCCGAGCGCCACCCGGCCCAGCTCGCGGGCGTGCACCTCGGCGCTGTCGATGAGCGGCAGCGGGCTGTCCTCGGGGCTGACCAGCAGCCCGATCTCGGTGCAGGCGAGCACCACGGCCTCGGCGCCCTGGTCGGCGAGCCCGCGGATGACGTCGACGTACGCCGTGCGCGAGGCGTCCCGCACGATCCCCTGGGTGAGCTCGTCGAAGACGATCGTGTCGACGGCCTCCCGCTCGGCGGCGCCGGGCACGACCGCGGCCACCCCGTGGCGGGCCAGCCGGTCGGCGTAGAACGACTCCTCCATCACCCAGCGGGTGCCGAGGATGCCGAGCGTCCCCCAGCCGTGCCGGCCCGCCTCGGCCGCGACCGCGTCGGCGATGTGCAGCAGCGGCACGTCGATCGCGGCCTCGACCTGGGGCGCGACCTTGTGCATCAGGTTGGTGCAGATCGCGACCGCGGTGGCGCCGCCGCCGACGCAGCGCCGGCCCGCCTCGGCGAGCAGCTCCGCGGCGCCGTCCCAGTCACCGCGCACCTGGCAGTCGCGGACCTCCGCGAAGTCCAGTGACTGCAGGGCGATCCGGGCGGACGCGTGCCCGCCGCGTGCGGCGGCGACCACCTCGTTGATCACCCGGTAGTACGTCGCGGTCGAGTGCCAGCTCATCCCGCCGATCAGGCCCACGGTCTCCATGCGTGTCTCCATGCCCACCATGCTGCGTCGCGCGCCGCCTCGTAGGTAGCCTGAGATTGCCGAGGGCGGCCCCCAGCGCTTCTAATGGCTGGATGGACCCCCGCCGCGTGCTGCTGTTCCGGACCGTCGCCCGGTCCGGGTCGCTGAGCGCCGCGGCCCGCGAGCTGGGGACCACCCAGTCCGCGGTCAGCCAGCAGCTGCAGCAGCTCGAGCGCGAGGTCGGCGGGCCGCTGCTGGTCCGCACCACCCGCGGCACCCGACCGACCGAGGCCGGGACCGCCCTGCTGGCACGCGCGGAGGTCGTGCACAGCGCGCTGCACCTGGCCCGCGAGGAGCTCGGCGCGCTCGCCGACCTGCGCGCCGGCACCGTCCGGCTCGCGGCGTTCCCGTCGGCGGCGGCGACGCTGGTGCCCCCCGCCGTCCGCGCCCTGCACGACGACCACGAGGGCGTGCAGGTGACGCTGGTGGAGACCGAGCCGCCCGAGGCCTGGGCCGGGGTACTCGCCGGCGACGTCGACGTGGCGCTGGTCTTCGGGTACGACGGCCCGCCCGCCGACGACGGGTCGCTGGCCTGGGTGCCGCTCGGCGCCGAGCCGATGCACCTGGTGCTCCCCGCCGACAGCGACGCCCCGGCCCGGGTCGGGCCGGCGTGGCTCGCGGAGCAGGGATGGGTCGCCGGGTGCGAGCGCTGCCGCCAGCACCTGGTCGCGAGCTGCCGGGCCGCGGGGTTCGAGCCGCGGCTGCTGCACGAGAGCGACGACTACGTGGTCGTGCAGAACCTCGTCGCGCACGGCCTCGGCGTCACGGTGCTCCCCCAGCTCGCCCTGACCGCGTTCCGCCACTCGGGCGTCGACGTACGCCGCGCGGCCGGGTTCGGCGAGCGCCACGTCGGGATGGTGCACCGCCCCGGCGCGGAGGGCGTCCCCGCCATCCGCGCCCTGATGGAGCGGCTGCAGGCCGGCGCCCGGCTCGGGCTCAGCCCCGGCTGATCAGCCCTGGCTGATCCCGGTGCCCTCGGCGGCGTCGGCCTCCGCGGCCAGCCCGTCGCCCTCCGCCTCGGCGTCCAGCTTCTCCTGGTTCTCGGCGATCTCCTGCTGCTCCGGCTCGCGCTCGCTGCTCGTCTCACTCATGTCGGACCGGTACCCATCAGGCGCGGTCGTGGTCCGAGACGGCCGTAGGTCGGGGCCACCGCGCCAGCTCCGCGCGCACCCCACGCTCCAGCTGCCAGATCCCCAGGACGGCCATCCCCACCGCGACGTACGCCGCCGCCGGGTCGTCGTCGGCCACCGTGCCCAGCGCGTGGGCGACGACGAGCATCGCCAGCCCGGTGAGGATCGCGTACCAACCCGGGGTGAGCACGCCGCGCGACAGCAGCGCGGAACCGATCGCGCGCAGCCTCGACATGGGGGTCACCGTACGCCGCTGGGTACCGACCCCGCGTGACAAACGACGCGCACGACTTCCTCTCCCTCATCGGCGCCCAGGACCCGGAGGCCGCGGACGGCCGGGCCACCCTCGAGATCGAGGTGGACGAACGGCACCTCAACCCCGCGGGCACCGTCCACGGGGGACTGCTCGCCACCCTGGTGGACACCACGATGGGCGCCGCCATCCGGAGCGCCGTGGACGACGAGACCCCGGCCACCAGCCAGCTCACCGTCACCTACCTGCGGCCCGGCAAGCCCGGCCGCCTGGTCGTGACCGCCACCGTCAGCAAGCGGGGAGAGTCGCTCACGGTGTGCGAGGCCGACGTGGAGCAGGACGGAAAGTCGCTCGTGCACGCCCTGGCCACCTTCGCCCTGCTGGGGTCCTGACTCACCCCGGCTGCGCTGCGCGCGCCGAGCGCCGGGCCAGGACGCCGAACGCCTCCCGCAGCGCCGGCGGGCCCACCACGGTGAGGTCGGCGTCGAAGCGGGCCAGGGAGGCGGCCAGCGCCGCCCAGGACCAGGACCCCTGGACGAGCCGGGTGCGGCCGGGGCCGGCGGCCTCGGCGACGCCGTCGCCGACGAACGGGCGGACCTCGTCCAGCGCCAGGTCGAGGACCACCTCGCCGGTGCACGGCCACCGGGGATCCGTCTCGGAGCCCCGGAACCGGGCGGTCACGAAGGTGGTGACGTCCCCGCCCGGGAGCTCCCGAGGGGCGAAGCGCGGCCCGGTCGGGACGCGGGGCGTGATCCGGTCGGCGCGGAGGGTGCGCCACGCGACGCGGTCGAGGTCCCACGCGACGAGGTACCAGCGGCCGCGCCAGGTCACGAGGTGGTGCGGCTCGACCCGGCGCGGGTCGGGGTCGCCGCCCGGCGCGGCGTAGTCGAGCCGCAGGACCTCGCGGGCGTGGACCGCGGCACCCAGGGCGAGCAGCACCTCGGGGTCCACCCCGGCGGTCGCGCCGCGCGGGGGCTCGACGACAGTCAGGGGCAACAGGTCGAGGCGGCGCCGCAGTCGCGCGGGCAGCACCTGGCGGACGGTCGTGAGCGCGCGCAGCGCCGCCTCGCCCACGGCGTCCCCGAGGCCCGCCCCGGTGGTCGCGGCGAGCTGGAGAGCCACGGCCAGGGCGACCGCCTGGTCGTCGTCGAAGAGCAGCGGCGGGAGGTCGGAGCCCGCGGCGAGCCGGTAGCCGCCGTCGGGCCCCTTGACGGCCGCGATCCGGTAGCCGAGCTCGCGGAGCCGGTCGATGTCGCGCCGCACGGTCCGCGGGCTCACGGCGAGCCGCTCGGCAAGGACGTCGCCGGGCCAGTCACGGCGGGCCTGCAGCAGGGAGAGCAGGGCGAGCAGCCGTCCGGAGGTCGTGAGCATGCCGCCCATCCTGGCCCAAGTAGCGGTCACAACCTGTCCTCTACCTCGTCCAGGCTGGACCTCGAGCGGCCACGGTGGTCGCGGAGATGGAGCTCCCCCGTGTTCAACGTCCTCGGTGACATCAACTGGCTGGCCTACGTCCTCGCCGCCGTCGCGTCCGTCCTGCTCGCCGGCGTCTGGTTCGCCGTCGTGATCACCAAGCCGTACGCCGTCGCGCTCGGGCGCGAGGGCGCGCCCCCGCCCGCGACGACCCCGGTCTCCGCGGCCGGACCGGTCGTCTGCCAGCTGGTCACCCTGCTCACCACCGCCGTGCTCGTCGAGGCCCTGGACCTCACGTCCCTCGGCGACGCCGTCGCCCTCGGCCTGATGGTGGGGGTCGGCTACCTGAGCGCGATGGCCTTCCAGATCGCCATCAACCCGAACGTCCCCCGGCCGCTGCTCTACGGCGCCGTCAACGCGCCGTTCTTCGTCGTGACCTCGGTGCTCAGCGCGGCGATCCTCGCTAGCTGATGGTCGACGGCCATGGCGATCCCCGGCCCTGACGGGTGAGACTCCGTTATCGTCCCGACGCGTGAGAGTCGCCGTGGCCGTGGCCGTCGCCGTGCTGGCGGTCCTCGTCGGCGCCGTCTCGTTCCTGCGATGGTGGACGCACCCCACCGTCTTCGGGGGTCTCGGGGACTCCTTCGCCACGTCGGGGCCGCGCCCCGTCGCCGACGCCGCCCTCTCCACGACCGTGGTCTTCCCCCGGGTCGACGGCGAACCGGAGACCGTGACGATCGACCGCGCCGAGGCGGTCTTCGCGGCCAACACGGCGGAGGCCACCGTGTCCTTCTCCATCTGCCACCTCGGAGCCGACGAGGACCCCATCGGCTCGGTCGACCGCCCCGAGAAGTACTGCGCGGACGTCGTGCCCCTCGAGCCGGGAGCGAGGTTCCGCCACGGCGTACCCGACAGCGACTACCTGTTCGCCACCATCGCGCCCACCCGGGCCGGCGTCGCGCACCTCGCGGAGATCGAGCTCACCTATCAGCGGGGCGCCGGCCACCTCTACCAGCGCGGCACCGAGACGATCCGCGTGGACCGCAAGGTCACCGCCGAGTAGGAGAGCGACCATGATCCTGCGACGTTGGCGAGGGGCCGTGCGGGCGGAGGACGCCGAGGCCTACCTCGCGCACCAGGGCGAGACGGGGGTGCGTGACTACCGCGCCACCCCGGGCAACCTCGGCGTCCTGGTGCTGCGGCGCCCGGTGGGCGAGCTCGTCGAGGTGATCACGCTGTCCCTGTGGGCCTCGATGGACGACGTCCGCCGGTTCGCGGGCGACCGGCCGGAGGTGGCCGTCTTCTACCCCGGCGACGACGACCTCCTCGTCGAGAAGGATCCGCACGTCGACCACTACGAGGTGACGGACGTCGACCTCGATCCCCGCCTCCGCGCGGACACAAGCGCCGACTCGCCGAACTAGAACGCGTTACAGTCCCCGGCCATGAGGACGTACGTCGTGACCGGGGCCGCGTCGGGGATCGGGGCGGCCACCACGGTGCTGCTGCGCGAGCAGGGCGGCCGGGTGATCACCGTCGACCAGCGCAACGCCGACGTGGTCGCCGACCTGGCCACCGCGGACGGCCGGGCGGCGGCGGTCGCCGGCGTCCAGGCGCTGACCGACGTGGTCCACGGGCTGGTGCCGGCCGCCGGGATCGGCGGGTTCACCGGCGTCGACTCGGCGCTGGTGGTGTCGGTGAACTACTTCGGCGCGCTCGCGCTGGTGCGCGGGCTGCACCAGCAGCTCGCGGCGGCCGCGGACGACGGCGGCGCGGGGGTCGTCCTGCTGGCCTCGAACTCGATCACCGGCATGCCGGGCTGGGAGGCCTCGGTGGCCGGCCACTGCCTGCGCGACGACGAGCCCGCCGCTCGGGAGGCCGCGAGCCGGGTCGACTCGGTGATGGTCTACCCGGCGACGAAGGCGGCGCTGGCCTGGTGGGCGCGGCGCGAGGGCGTCACCGAGCACTGGATCGGCCACGGCATCCGGCTCAACGCGGTCGCCCCCGGCATGGTCACCACCCCGATGAGCGACCAGCTGCGGGCGGACCCGGTGCTGGGCCAGTTCGCCGACACCTATCCCACCGCCGTCGGCCGGCCCGGCCGGCCCGAGGAGATCGCCGCGCCGATCGCGTTCCTGCTCTCCGCGGCGGCCTCGCTCGTGGTCGGCGCGGTGCTGTTCGTCGACGGCGGCACCGACGCGATCCTGCACCCGGTCTCCCCGGAGGGCTGGCAGGTCGGCCCGATCGAGGCGTGAGCACGATGACCGACGTCGTACGGACCCCTGACGAGCGCTTCGCCGGCCTGCCGGGCTACGCCTTCGCGCCGCACTACGTCGAGGTCGAGGCCGAGGGGCTCGACCCGCTGCGGATGCACCACCTCGACGAGGGCCCGGCCGACGGCCCCGTCGCGCTGCTGCTGCACGGCCAGCCGACCTGGTCCTACCTCTACCGCAAGGTCGTCCCGGTGCTCGTCGAGGCCGGCGTCCGGGTGATCGCCCCGGACAACATCGGCTTCGGCCGCTCCGACAAGCCGACCCGGACCACGGCCTACACGCTGGCCCGGCACGTCGCGTGGACCCGCAGCCTGGTGACCGCGCTCGACCTGCGCGACGTCACGCTCGTCGCCCAGGACTGGGGCGGCCCGATCGGCCTCAGCGTCCTGGCCGCGGAGCCGGACCGCTTCGCCCGCGTCGTCGCCGCGAACACGATCCTGCACACCGCGGACCCCGCCCTCGCCGACCGGCTGACCTGGGCGGTGCACGGCGCCGGGGAGTCGCGGGTGGTGATCGAGGAGGCGCTCCTCGACTACCTGCTGCACACCCAGCGCGCGCCCGAGCTGCGCGCCAGCGACTTCGTCGGCGCGGCCACGGTGCACCCACTCCCTCCCGAGGTGCTGGCGGCGTACGACGCCCCGTTCCCCGACGCCCGGCACACCGCGGGGCTGCGCCAGATGACCGCGCTGCTGCCGCTGACCCGCAACGACGTGGGCGCCCGGATCGGCCGGCGGACGATGCGGGCGCTGGAGTCCTTCGACCGGCCGTTCCTCACCTGCTACTCCGACGGCGACCCCGCGACCCGCGGCTGGGAGACGGTCTTCCAGGAGCGCGTCCCCGGCGCCCGTGGCCAGCGGCACGTGGTCCTCCCCGACGCCGGTCACTTCCTCCAGGAGGACGCCGGCGAGCGGCTCAGCCGCGTGGTGGCCGACGTCATCGCCGCCACCTGAGCGCGCGCCGGGTCAGAGCGCGGCGTCGATGCCGATCAGCGCGGCGATCGCGGCCACCAGCACCACGAGGAACAGCAGCACCATCGAGAGCCGCGACGGACCGCCCGGCATCGGCGCGTACGGCCGGGACGGCGAAGGCTCGACGACGATCTGCCCCCGCGGCGCCTCCCCCGCGCGGACCAGGTCGTCGCGGAAGGCCGCGGCACTCGGGTAGGAGCCCACGCTCGCGAGCACCCGGTCCAGCTCGGCGCCCCGGGCGCCCGGCTCGTGGGCGCCCTCCACCAGGGTCGCGAGCAGGTCGCCGAGGGCGCGGACGTCGTCGGCCGGGAGGGCGCCGGGGTCGGGCGGGCTCACCAGCGGCGGGGCGAGCCAGGCCCGGACGACCTCGCCCTCCTGGTGCAGGAGCACGTGCTCGGTGTCGACCGACCCGTGCACCAGGCCGGCCTCGTGCAGGTCCGCGAGGCCCGCGGCCAGGTCGGCGACCAGCGCGACGGCGGTGGCCGGCGCCGGCGGGCCGTACTGCTCCCGCAGCCGGTCGATCCCGCCCTCCGGCGCGAGCTGCGCGGAGACCCAGAGCCGCCCCTCCTCCTCGCCGACCTCGTGCACGGGCAGCAGGTGCGAGGAGTTGATCGCGGTCCAGGCCGTGACCAGCTCGCGGACCCGCTGCTCGCGCGCGCCGTCGAGGTCCTCGGAGAACACGGTCAGCGCGACGAGCCGCTGCTCCTGCTCGTCCATCGCCTCGAAGACGTCGCTGTCGGGGCCGTCGCCGAGGCGTCGGCCGACGGCGTACCTGCCCAGCACCGCGCCGGGGTCGGGGAAGGCCGGGTGCTCGCTCATGGGTGACCGACTACCCACGACCCGGGCCGGCCACACCGGACGACCGGCGCGGGCGCGCTCACATCAGGAGCGAGAGCGCCGGGTCCTCCATCACGCCGGCCACGTCGGCCAGGAACCGCGAGCCCTTCTCGCCGTCGATGTGCCGGTGGTCGAAGGAGAGCGCCAGCGTGCACACCTGGCGGACGACGATGCGGTCCTCGCCGCCCTCGGTGAGCACCCACGGCTGCTTCTTCACCGCGCCGAAGCACAGGATCGCCGCCTCGCCGGGGTTGATGATCGGGGTGCCGCCGTCGACGCCGAACGGGCCGACGTTGGTGATCGTGAACGTGCCGCCACTCATCTCCGCCGGCTGGGTGCGCCCCTCGCGCGCGGTCGCCGTGAGCGCCTCGAGCGCGCGGGCCAGGTCGGGCAGCGCGAGGTCCTGGGCGTCCTTGATGTTGGGGACGACCAGGCCGCGCGGGGTCGCCGCCGCGATGCCGAGGTTGACGTAGTGCTTGAGCACAACCTCGCCGGCCGCGTCGTCCCAGAACGAGTTGATCTCGGGGGTGCGGCGCATCGCGAGCATGACCGCCCGCGCCAGCACCAGCAGCGGGGTGACCTTGAGGTCGCGGAGCTCGCGGCGCGCGCGGAGCCTCTCGACCAGCTCCATCGTGCGGGTCACGTCGACGGTGATCCACTCGGTGACGTGCGGGATCGTGAACGCGGACTGCACCATCGCCGCGCCCATCATCTTGCGGACGCCCTTGATCGGCTCGCGGGTCTCGCGCTCGGGTGCCGAGACGTCATACGAACTGGTCGCTACCGCAGCCGACTCGGATGACGTCCCGGCGCCGGCCGCGGCCGCCTCGACGTCGGCGCGGGTGACGGTGCCGTGCGGGCCGGACGGGGTCAGCGTGGCCAGGTCGACGCCGAGGTCCTTG
Source organism: Nocardioides dongkuii (assembly GCF_014127485.1). Classification (NCBI taxonomy): domain Bacteria; kingdom Bacillati; phylum Actinomycetota; class Actinomycetes; order Propionibacteriales; family Nocardioidaceae; genus Nocardioides; species Nocardioides dongkuii. The sequence goes on from NZ_CP059903.1 coordinate 4,041,203, forward strand.
GCGAGGCGGCGGACCGGGGGCTTCGCGAGCGCGCGCACCGCGGCCGGGGCGGTGGCGGGCGCGGGCACCGCGGAGGTCGCCGGCACGGCGGGCTCGAGGTCCACGGCCTCCACGACCGGCGCGGCGCCGGGCTCGAACGCGGCCTGGACCTGCACGTTGGCCGCGGCGGCGCCGGGGGTCTTGCGGACCCGGCGGGTGGGGCCGCGGTCGGCCTTGTTGCGGCCGACCAGGCTCTCGCCCTCGCCGCCGCCGCTGGCGGCCGGGTTGGACAGGTCGATCTCCATCGGCGCCTCGGAGGCGACACCGACCGCGATGATCGGCGTCCCCACGGCGACCGTCTCGCCCTCGGCCACGAGCAGGGCGGTGACCTCGCCGGCGTACGGCGAGGGCAGCTCGACCAGCGACTTGGCGGTCTCGATCTCGACGACGACGTCGTTGACGTCGATCACGTCGCCGACCTTGACCTTCCAGGCCACGATCTCGGCCTCGGTGAGGCCCTCGCCGACGTCGGGCAGCTTGTACTCGGGCATCAGGCTCCTCAGGCGATCCGGTCAGAAGTCCAGCGAGCGGTCGACGGCGTCCAGCACCCGGTCGAGGTCGGGGAGGAAGTCCTCCTCGATCCGCGAGGCGGGGTACGGCGTGTCGAAGCCGCCGACCCGTAGCACCGGCGCCTCCAGGGAGTAAAAGCACTCCTCGGTGATCCGCGCGGAGAGCTCGGCGCCCATGCCGAGGTTGACGTGCGCCTCGTGGCACACGACGGCGCGGCCGGTGCGGCGCACGGAGTCGAGCACCGGCCCCATGTCGAGCGGGGAGAGCGTGCGCAGGTCGATGACCTCGACCGAGCGCCCCTCCGTCGCCGCCGCCTCGGCGGCCCGCATCGCGGTCTTCACCGTCGGCCCGTAGGCGAGCAGGGTGAGGTCGGTGCCGGCCCGGACGACGCGCGAGGTGAACAGCGGGTCGGGGGTCGCCGACTCGTCGAGGTCGGCCTTGTCGGCGTGGTACTGCCGCTTGGGCTCCAGGAAGATCACCGGATCGTCGCAGGCGATGGCCTGCTGGATCATCCAGTAGCCGTCCACGGGGTTGGAGCAGGCGACCACCTTGAGGCCCGGGGTGTGCGCGAACTGAGCCTCCGGCGACTCGCTGTGGTGCTCGACCGCGCCGATGCCGCCGCCGAACGGGATGCGGATCACCATCGGCATCTTCGAGCGGCCCTTGCTGCGGTGGTGCATCTTCGCGACCTGGCAGACGATCTGGTCGTACGCCGGGTAGACGAACCCGTCGAACTGGATCTCGACCACGGGCCGGTAGCCGCGCAGCGCCATGCCGACCGCGGTGCCGACGATGCCGGACTCGGCGAGCGGGGAGTCGATGACCCGGTCCTCGCCGAAGTCCTTCTGCAGCCCGTCGGTGATCCGGAAGACCCCGCCGAGCTTGCCGACGTCCTCGCCCATGAGCAGGACCTTGGGGTCGTCCTCCATCGCCTGGCGCAGGCCCATGTTGAGGCCCTTGGCGAGGGTGACCTTGGTGCTCATGCGTGGGTCCCCTCGGTCTCGAAGGACTCGAGGTAGGCGGCGTAGCCCGCCTGCTGGACCCGCAGCTCCTCGGTCTGCTCGGCGTACACGTGCTCGAACATGTCGAGCGGCCGCGGGTCGGGCAGCGCCTTGCAGCCCTCGCGCAGGGTGGCGCCCAGGTCGGCCGCCTCCTGGTCGAGCTCGGCGAACCACGCGGGGTCCGCGAGGCCGTTGCGCTTGAGGTAGGCGTCCAGCCGCGCGATCGGGTCCTTGAGCTTCCAGCTCTCCACGTCGGCGGAGAGCCGGTAGCGGGTCGGGTCGTCGGTGGTCGTGTGCGCGCCCATCCGGTAGGTGTAGGCCTCGACCAGCGTCGGGCCCTGGCCGTCGCGGGCCCGCTGCAGCGCCGCCTGCGTCACGGCGTACGTCGCGAGCACGTCGTTGCCGTCGACGCGGACGCCGGGGAAGCCGAAGCCGAGCGCCCGCTGGTAGAGCGGGATCCGGGTCTGCCGCTCGATCGGCTCGGAGATCGCCCACTGGTTGTTCTGGCAGAAGAACACGACCGGGGCGTTGTAGGAGGCCGCGAAGATGAACGCCTCGTTGACGTCGCCCTGCGAGGACGCGCCGTCGCCGAAGTGGGCGATCACCGCCGCGTCGCGGTCGGGGTCGCCGGTGCCGACGACGCCGTCGCGCTGCATGCCCATGGCGTAGCCGGTGGCGTGCAGGGTCTGCGCGCCGATGACGATCGTGTAGAGCCCGAAGCCGTGCTCGGCGGGGTCCCAGTCGCCGTGGTCGACCCCGCGGAAGAGGCCGAGGAGGCGCAGCGGGTCGATTCCGCGGCACCAGGCGACGCCGTGCTCGCGGTAGGTCGGGAAGACGTGGTCCTGGCGGCGCAGCGCGCGGCCGGCGCCGATCTGGGCGGCCTCCTGGCCCAGCAGCTGGGCCCAGATGCCGAGCTCGCCGTGCCGCTGGAGGGCGGTGGCCTCCACGTCGATGCGCCGGGTCAGCACCATGTCGCGGTAGAAGCCAAGCAGCTGCTCGGCGTCGAAGTCCAAGTCGAACTCCGGGTGGTGGACGCGCTCGCCCTCCGGCGTGAGGAGCTGGACGAGGTCCGGGCCGCCGTCGCTCTGCGAGGGGCCGAACACCTCCACGAGGTCCGGGCCGAAGCTGCCCTCGGGACTCGGTTGCTGGGTCACCTGCACTCCTTCACGTCAGCGGCCGTGCGGGGTCACCGACGACCGCGGATCGGGTCCGGACGGGCGCTGGGTGTGCGCTGTGACCGGGACCACATACGGGTGCGGACAACCTATCGCCCGGCGTGCGGCGGGCCAATTCGGGTGCACGTCCCTAGGCTCGGGTCATGGGATCTGATGTCATCACCGCCAGCACCGTCGTCGCGGGCCCGCCGAGCGCCGTCTTCGCGATCCTCGCCGACCCCCGCCAGCACCCGCGCATCGACGGCTCGGGGACCGTACGCGGCACGGTCTCCGGCCCGGAGCGGCTCAGCCTCGGCGCCGAGTTCGGGATGGACATGAAGCAGGGCGCGCCGTACAAGGTCAAGAACCGGGTCGTGGAGTTCGAGGAGGACCGGCTGATCGCCTGGCGTCACTTCGGGCAGCACCGCTGGCGCTACGAGCTGGAGCCGGTCGAGGGCGGCACCCGGGTGACCGAGTCCTGGGACCTGACCCGCTACCCGGCCCCGGTGCGCGTGGTCATGCGCACCCTGATGGGCGGGCGGACGAAGAAGGCGATCGAGGAGACCCTCGTCCGCCTCGGCCGGGCCGTCGCGGAGGACGCGGCGCGCCCCTGAGGGCCCGCGGCTAGACCGCGTCCCGTCCGTGCGGGGTCTCCCAGACCGCCGGGTCCGGCCCCTTCGGGACGATGCCGGAGGGGTTCACGTCGACGTGCACGACGTAGTAGTGCTGCTTGATCTGCTCGAAGTCGATCGTCTCGCCGAACCCGGGCGTCTGGAACAGGTCGCGCGCGTAGCCCCACAGCGCCGGCATCTCGGTGAGCTTCTGCCGGTTGCACTTGAAGTGGCCGTGGTAGACCGCGTCGAAGCGGGCCAGGGTCGTGAACAGGCGCACGTCGGCCTCGGTGATCGCCTCGCCCATCAGGTAGCGGCGCGTGGCGAGCCGCTCCTCGAGCCAGTCCATCGCCGCCCACAGCCGGTCGTACGCCGCGTCGTACGCCTCCTGGGAGCCGGCGAAGCCGCAGCGGTAGACGCCGTTGTTGACCTCGGTGAAGATCCGCTGCATGACCTCCTCCATCTCCTCGCGGAGCTCGGCGGGCCACAGGTCCGGGGCGTCCTCGCGGTGGAAGTCGCGCCACTCGAAGAACAGGTCGTGGGTGATCCACGGGAAGTCGTTGGTGACGACCTTGCCGCTCTCCACCTCCACGATCGCGGGCACCGTGATGCCGCGCGGGTAGTCGGGGTAGCGCGCGAAGTAGGCGTCCTGCAGCCGCTCGATGCCCAGCACCGGGTCCACGCCGCCCGGGTCGAGGTCGAAGGTCCAGCTGCGCTTGTCGTGGGTCGGCCCGGGCAGGCCGACGGAGATGACGTCCTCGAGGCCGAGGAGCTTGCGCACGATGAGCGACCGGTTGGCCCACGGGCAGGCGGGCGCCGCGATCAGCCGGTAGCGGCACGGCTCGACCGGCCACAGCTCACCCTCGACGGGGCCGTGCTCGGGGCGCCGCGCGTCCCGGGTGATCCGGTCGGGGATGTAGTTCATGTCGCGGTCGAACTCCTGACCCTTCGCGACGTACGACGGGGTCTGGTCCTGCTCGTCCGGGTCGCTCATCCCCCCAGCCTAGGTGAACCCTCAACGACCGCGCCGGGCTCCGCGGTCGTACGGTCGGGGCGTGCGTCGTCCGCTCCTCGCCCTGCTGCCCGTGCTGCTCGTGGCGCTCGTGCTGCCCGCCTGCAGCACCGAGCCGGCGACCGACCGCACCCCCGCGGCGACCGCCCCGTCCGCCGCCTCCTCGCCCGCCTCCCCCACTGCGGAGCCCGAGCCGGACCCCGCGCCCGCGCCGGACCCCGGCGCCGTGCCGCCGTCCTGGCTGGGCAGCCGCGCGCTCCCGCTGACCGAGGACGGGTACGGCGAGGTCCGGCGTACGCCGCGCGCGCTGCGGGACCGGCGGTTCACGCTGGCCGACCGGCTGCCGCCGCTGCCGGGCCGCGGCTTCGCGAGCCGGGTGCGCGACCCGGCGCCGGCGGGCGTGCTCGCCCGCTCGACGTGGCAGCCGGGCTGCCCGGTGGGCCGTGACGAGCTGGCCTGGGTGCGGGTGGCGTTCCACGGCTTCGACGGCGCGCGGCACACCGGCGAGCTGCTGGTCGCCTCGGCGGTGGCCGACGACCTGGTCAGCGTCTTCCGCGACCTGTGGCGGGCGCGGTTCCCGCTGGAGGAGCTGCGGATCACGACCGCGGCCGAGCTGGACCTGGCCCCGACCGGCGACGGCAACAACTCGGGGGCGTTCGTGTGCCGGCCGGTGACCAGCGGGACCTCGTACTCCGAGCACGCGCTGGGCCTGGCCGTCGACCTCAACCCGTTCCACAACCCGTACCGGCGCGGCGACGTGGTGCTGCCCGAGCTGGCCTCGGCGTACCTGGACCGCGCGGACGTGCGGCCCGGGATGGTGGTGGCCGGCGGGCCGGTCGTCCGCGCGTTCGAGCGGATCGGCTGGGGCTGGGGCGGCGCGTGGACCTCGCTCACCGACCCGCAGCACTTCAGCCTCTCGGGAGGATGAGCAGCCCGACCACGGCCGGGTACCGGAGCGCCATGAAGAAGCTCTGGGCCGCCCCCGTCGCGGCGCTCGGCGCGGTCGCCGCGCACGACCTGCTGCAGCGCAAGCACGCCATCCTGCGCAACTTCCCGCTGGTGGGGCACGCGCGCTTCTGGCTGGAGGCGGTCGGGCCGGAGCTGCGCCAGTACATCGTCGCGAGCAACGACGAGGAGCGGCCGTTCAGCCGCGACCAGCGGCGCTGGGTCTACGCCTCGGCGAAGCTCGAGAACAACTACTTCGGGTTCGGCTCCGACAACGACCTCGAGCACAGCAGCGGCAACATGATCGTCCACCACAAGACCTTCGGCTCCGCCTACCCGACGCACGGCCGGGTGGGGCAGGAGGCGCGGCTGCCCGCGGCCAAGGTCCTCGGCGGCGCGCGCGGACGGCGGCACGCGTTCCGGCCGGCGTCGGTCGTCAACATCTCCGGGATGAGCTACGGCTCGCTGTCCGGCAACGCGATCGAGGCGATCAACCGCGGCGCGGCGGCGGCCGGCTGCCTGCACAACACCGGGGAGGGCGCGGTCTCGCGGTACCACCGCAACGGGGGCGGCGACCTGATCTTCCAGATCGGGACGGCGTACTTCGGCTGCCGCGACGAGGAGGGCCGCTTCAGCCTCCCGCGGCTCCAGGAGCTGGTGGCGTCCGCGCCGATCCGGGCGATCGAGGTGAAGCTCAGCCAGGGCGCCAAGCCCGGGCTGGGCGGCGTGCTCCCCGCCCCGAAGGTCTCCCGGGAGATCTCGGAGACCCGCGGGGTGCCGATGGGCGTGGACTGCCTGAGCCCCTCGCGCCACGCGGAGTTCCACGACGTCGACTCGATGCTCGACTTCGTGGAGATGATCGCCGAGGAGACCGGCCTGCCGGTCGGCATCAAGTCCGCGGTCGGCGACATGGAGTTCTGGCGCGACCTGGCGACGCAGATGGAGTCGCGCGAGCGCGGCGTCGACTTCATCTCGGTCGACGGCGGCGAGGGCGGCACCGGCGCCTCGCCGCTGATCTTCACCGACGCCGTGTCGCTGCCGTTCCGGATCGGCTTCTCCCGGGTCTACCGGGAGTTCGCGTCCCGCGGGCTGCACGAGGACGTCGTGTTCATCGGCGCCGGCAAGCTCGGGCTGCCCGACAACGCCGTCGTCGCGTTCGCGCTGGGCGCCGACATGGTGAGCGTCGCCCGCGAGGCGATGCTGGCCGCCGGCTGCATCCAGGCGCAGAAGTGCCACACCGGGGAGTGCCCCACCGGCGTCGCCACCCAGAACGCGTGGCTCGAGCACGGCCTGGACCCGGTCCTCAAGGGCGAGCGGGTGGCGAACTACCTGCGCACGGTGCGCCGCGACCTGCTCAAGGTGGCCGAGACCTGCGGCGTGGAGCACCCGGCGCTGATCGGCCCCCGCGACCTCGAGGTGCTCGACCACCTCACCGACGGGCGGATGCTCGACGAGGTCTACGGCTACGAGCCCGGCTGGGGCCTGCCGTCGGCGGCCGACCGCGCGGCGATCATCGCGATCATGGCCGAGACCGACGAGGAGGAGACCGCCACCGAGGGTCCGCCCGAGACCGCCGAGCGCGGGCGGGCCAGCACGGAGATGGCGAGCAAGGAGCCGGGCGCCGACAGCCTCTGACCACGGGCGCGGCTCAGCGCGGGAAGTCCGCCGCCAGCTGGAGCAGCCGGTCGTTGGCCTCGGTCTCCCCGATGGAGACGCGGGCACCCTCCCCGGCGAAGGGCCGGACGACGATGCCGAGCTCGTCGGCAGCGAGCGCGAAGTCGGTGGTGCGGTCGCCGAGCGCGAACCAGACGAAGTTGCCCTGCGCGTCCGGCACGTCCCAGCCGGCCGCGCGCAGCCCGTCGACGACCCGCGTGCGCTCGGCGACCAGGGCGTCGACCCGCTCCATCAGCTCGGCGTGGCGCTCGAGCGAGGCGACCGCCGCGATCTGGGCGATCGTCGAGACCCCGAACGGCAGCGACACCGCGCGCAGGGCGCCCGCGATCGGCGTCGGCGCCACGGCGTACCCCACCCGGAAGCCGGCGAGGCCGTAGGCCTTGGAGAAGGTGCGGGTGAGGACGACGTTCTCGTGGCGGCGGTACGTCGCGACCCCGTCGACCGGGTCGTCCATCCGGACGAACTCGACGTACGCCTCGTCCACGACGACCACCACGTGCGGGGGCACCCGGGCGAGGAAGGCGTCCAGCTCGGCCTGGGTGACCGCCGGGCCGGTGGGGTTGTTGGGCGTGCAGACCAGCACGATCCGGGTGCGGTCGGTGATCGCGTCGACCATCGCGTCGAGGTCGTGGCGGGCGTCGGGCCGCAGCGGCACGCGCACGGCGGTCGCGCCGGCGGCGGTGATCGCGATCGGGTAGGCCTCGAAGGAGCGCCACGCGAGGACGACCTCGTCGCCGGGCTCGCAGAACGCCTGCACCAGCTGGTAGATCAGGCCCACCGACCCCGTCGCCACCGACAGGTCCTCCGCCGGTACGTCCAGGGTGTCGGCGAGCGCGGCGTACAGCGCACCGGAACCCATGTCGGGGTAGCGGTTCATCTGGCCGACGGCCGCCTGCACGGCCTCGACGACGCCGGGGAGCGGCGGGTACGGGTTCTCGTTCGAGGAGAGCTTGTACGACGTCATCCCGGGGCGGACCGTCGGCGGCTTCCCCGCGACGTACGGCGGGATGTCGGCGATGTTCGGGCGGGGCTGCGGGGACGGCATGCGCGTCAGGCTATGCGAGCCCGCCAGGGCCGCAGAACCAGCGCCAGCACCCCGCCGAGCAGCACGCCCAGCACCGCGCCGGTGACGTTGTCGACGACGTCGGTGACGTCACACGCGCGGTCGATCCGGGCCAGCTCGAGCTGGGTCCGCTCGATGGCGGCGGAGTACGCCACGAGCAGCGCCAGCCCGATCGGCACCAAGATCACCGCGGCCGCACGCCACCGCGACGCGAGCAGCACGAGCAGCGCGCCCGACGGCACGAACGCGACCGTGTTGAGCAGCCGCTGGCCACCCGAGAAGATCCAGAAACCGTCCGGCGCGGGCCCGCCGATGTCCCAGGAGCAGGTGTCCATCCGGCTCTCGGCGCTGACGACGCCCGGGTTGGCCTCCGCGGGGATGAGGGTCAGGCAGGCGATCACCGCGAGCGACCAGAGCAGGCCCGCCAGCGACCACGCCGTGATCCACCCGACGCGCGGGCCGAGCAGGCCGCCGAGCACGAGGCAGACCAGCCCGGACAGCACGGCGCCGACGAGCATGACCTCGATGCCACCGACCGGAAACATGGGGGTGACCGTACCGAGGCCACGGGCGTGCCGAGGTCGCCCCGGTGGTCGAGCAGCGAGGAGCGCCAGCGACGAGCGATGTCGAGACCCCCGCAGCACCCCCACGACCTTGATCGAGACCCTGCCTCACCTCACCGGGTTTCGACAACGCTCAGCTACCGGTGGTCGAGCAGCGAGGAGCGCCAGCGACGAGCGATGTCGAGACCCCCGCAGCACCCCCGCGACCTTGATCGAGACCCTGCCTTACCTCACCGGGTTTCGACAACGCTCAGGCGCAGAGCGCCTTCGCTGCTCAACCACCGCGGGGCTCAACCACCGGCAGCGCGCGGACACAAGCGCCGACTCGGCGATCCTGACGCTCGTCGCTGCTCAGGCACCGGTGGTCGAGCAGCGAGGAGCGCCAGCGACGAGCGATGTCGAGACCCCCGCAGCATCCCCGCCCACGTCGATCGAGGCCCTGCCTCACCTCACCGGGTTTCGACAACGCTCAGGCGCAGAGCGCCTTCGCTGCTCAACCACCGGCGGGGCGTCAGGCCTCGGGCGGGATGACGACCTCGCCGCCGGGGACGGCGGGCAGGTCGCGGCCGACGGTGATGTCGATGGGGTTGGTGAGGCAGCGGATCGAGCCGCCGCCCTTGTGGAACTCCGAGACGTCGACGATGACGACGTCGAAGCCCCACTCCTCGAGCTTCGTGCGCACCCGCGGCGGGCAGGCGGGCATCACGACGGTGCTGCCGACGACGACGGAGTTGGCGGCGAACGTGGTCAGCGCCTCCTCCTCGGTCAGCACCAGCGGCTCGGGCACCAGCTCCAGCAGCGCGGCGGCCGAGGGCGCGTCGAGCGCGGCCGGGCAGACCAGCGCCCGGCGCTCGTCGAGCGGGCAGAACGCCAGGTCGAGGTGGTACATGCCGGGGTGGGTGATCCGCAGCCCGCGGACCCGGACGCCGAGGTCGGCGGCGAGGTGCTTGAGCGCGAGCTCCTCGGTGCGGGGGCCGTAGCCGACGACGAGGGCGTCGCCGAACGCGAACGCGTCGCCCGCCTCGAGGTGGGCGCCGACGCCGTCGCTCCCGACGTACGACGGGGCGTGGCCGAGGCCGGCGAAGAACGGTCCGGCGCTCACGGTCTCCATCCGGCGCTCGGCGTACCGCATGTGCGACATCACCGCCTGCCGGGTGCCGTCGGCGCGGACCAGGCCGAGGCCGAGGTTCATCGCGTAGACCATGTCCGGCGCGTCGGGGCGTTGCGCGAGGACGTCGACGCTGGCACCGAGGCCCTCCAGGGTGCGCACCATCGTCTGCCACTGGCTCATCGCCAGCACGGGGTCGGGCTGCACGGCGGGATCCATGAACGGGTTGATGACGTAGTCGACCCGGAAGTGGGTGGGCTCGACGGCGACGTACCGCTGACCCCAGCCCAGACCACGCGTCCTCTGCAGCACCGACATCGACGACCTCCCAGGACCGCGGCCAGCATTGTCAGACAATCTGACAACGCGGTCAGTGTGGGGCCAAAACCGGTCGCCGCGCAACCTGTCCGGACAACCTGGCCCCTTTCCCCCCACAATGAGGTCATGTCCGCGCCGTTCGGCACGCTGCACCTCGAGCTCTCGTCCACCGTGGACCGAGTCGCTCAGGAGCTCCGGCGCGCCATCTTCGACGGGGAGCTGGAGTCCGGCACACCGTTGCGCGAGATGGCGCTCGCCGCCTCCCTGGGCGTCAGCCGGCCCACCGTGCGCGAGGCGCTCACCCTGCTCGTCGCCGAGGGGCTGGCCACCCGCGAGCCGAACCGCGGGGTGCACGTCGCCACGCCCGAGACCGCCTCGGTGCGCGACGTCTGCGCCGCGCGCTGGGTGCTCGAGGGCGCCGGGGTACGCCGGTGGCTCGAGGCCGACGAGGAGCAGCGGGAGCAGGTGCGCGCGACGCTGGACGCCTACACCTCGGCGGTGCACCGCGGCGACGCGACGTACCAGGAGCTCAACGAGCGGCACCTCACCTTCCATGTCTCCCTGGTGGGGCTGACCGGGTCGCCGCGCCTGGTGGCGATGGCCGACAACCTGGTCGTCGAGCTCAAGCTCGCGCTCGCCCAGGTCGAGCGGATCCGCCGCAACGCCCACGACGAGGCCGACAACCACACCGCGCTCGTCGCCCTCCTCGAGCAGGGCGACATCCCCGGCGCCTCGGAGTTCCTCCGCCAGCACCTCATCGACGCCGAGGAGGACATCATCGATGCGCTGGGGCTCACCGACGCCTGACAGGATCGGCCCGTGCGCTTCGTCTCCTGGCTCCTCACCAACACCGTCGCCCTGGCCGTCGCCGCCTGGCTGATCGACGGGATCCGGTTCACCGGCCCGTCCTCCGGCCGCGCCGAGCTGGAGGAGAAGATCGTCCCGCTGCTGCTGGTGGCGCTGATCCTCGGCATCGTCACCTCGTTCGTGAAGCCGGTGCTGAAGGTGCTCTCCATCCCCTTCATCGTGCTCACGCTCGGGCTCTTCCTGCTGGTCATCAATGCCGCGATGCTGGGCCTGACCAGCTGGGTCGCCGAGCAGCTGGACATCGGCTTCCGGGTGACCGGCTTCTGGTCCGCGGTCGGCGGCGCGATCGTGATCACCCTGGTCACCTGGGTCGTCGACGGGGTCATCGACGACGACGGGCCCCGCCGGTGAGCGCCCCCGACCTGCCCGCGCCCCGCACGCCCGGCCGCTACTCGGTCGCGCTGGTCTGCCTGGGCAACATCTGCCGCTCCCCCATGGCCGACGTGGTGCTCTCCGAGCGCGTCGACGAGGCCGGGCTCTCCGGCCGGGTCACCGTGGCCAGCTGCGGCACCGGCGACTGGCACGTCGGTCACCCGATGGACGAGCGGGCCGCGGCCACGCTCACCGCCGCCGGGTACGACGCGTCGCGGCACCGCGCGCAGCAGTGGGCGCAGACCTGGCTCGAGGAGCACGACCTGGTCCTCGCCATGGACGAGAGCAACCTCGCCGACCTCGGCGGCCGCAGCGAGCGGGTGCGGCTGTTCCGCGACTTCGACCCGGTCGGGACCGGCGGGGAGGTTCCGGACCCGTACTACGGTGGGGACGACGGGTTCGAGGAGGTGCTGACCATGGTGGAGCGGACGTCGGCCGCGATCGTGGACGCCTTCCGGAGGCTCGAGGAGCCGTGACCCGGCAGCCGCTGGTGGCCCGGCGGGCCGAGGCGCTGCTCGGCTCGGCGGTCGTCGCGACGGCACCGGTGGCCGGCGGGGACGTCGCGACCGCCACCAAGCTGCGGCTCAGCGACGGCACCACCGCGCTGATCAAGACCCTGCCGCAGTCGCCCCCGGGGTTCTTCGAGTCCGAGGCCCGCGGGCTGCGCTGGCTCGCCGAGGCCCAGGCCGAGGGCGGGGTCGCCGTGCCCGAGGTGCTCGCGGTCGACGCCGAGTGCCTGATCATCCGCTGGGTGGAGCCGGGCCGCAACGGCGGCGACATGGCGGCGGCGTTCGGCCAGGCGCTCGCGGCCACGCACGCCGCCGGCGCACCGACGTACGGGTTCGACGAGGACGGCTTCATCGCCCGGCTGCCGCTGCCGAACCGGCCCGCGCCGTCCTGGGCGGAGTTCTACGCCGTCCGCCGGGTGCTGCCCTACCTCAAGCTGGCCCGCGACCGCGAGGCCGTCACCGAGCGCGAAGCCGCGACCGTGGAGTCGGTGGTCGGCCGGCTGAGCGGCCTGCTCCCCGACGAGCCCCCCGCGCGGCTGCACGGCGACCTGTGGAACGGCAACGTGCTGTGGGGCGCCGACGGCCGGGTCAGCGTCATCGACCCCGCGGCGTACGGCGGTCATCGCGAGGTCGACCTCGCGATGCTCTCGCTCTTCGGGCTGCCGCACCTGCCGCGCGTGCTCGAGGCGTACGACGAGGCGGCGCCGCTCGCCGACGGCTGGGAGGACCGGATCGCCCTGCACCAGCTCTTCCCGCTGCTGGTGCACGCCTGCCTCTTCGGCGGCGGGTACGGCGCCCGGGCCGCCGCCGCGGCGGCCCGCTACGCCTGAGGGCCGCCGTCCTCGTGGCTCGCGCAGTCGGGGTTGGTGCAGACCCGCTCGTCGACCGTGCCGTCGGGGTCCGGGCCGCGGAGCGGCGTCGAGGAGTCGTGGGCCTTCAGCCGGACCTCGGACCCGCAGACGTCGCAGGGCCTGTTGTCGAAGTACATGCTCCTCCTGTTCCCGGGCCTATGCCCGCCGGCGCCGCTGGTAGACGGCCTTGAGCACCAGGTCGCCGCGCACCGTGACCGTGTGGGCGCGCCCGCCCCGGTCCGACCAGCGCTTGAAGACCCAGACCTTGCCGCCGCGGCGTACCCGCTTCGGCGCCTGCACCCGCACCCGGTCGCCGTCCTCGACCTTCGTCGACCAGCCCGAGCGGCGGGCCTTGCCGTCCACCTCGACCTTCACCTTGAGCCGGCCCGGGACCGCCCGCACCGCCAGGCTCGAGCAGGCCGCGGCGCCGGCGGCGTACGTCGCGCAGTAGGTGGTGTCGGTCGCCGGCGCGATGGTCTGGTGCACCCGCTCGCCGCCGTCGGACCAGCGCCGGAACCGCCAGGTGCGGCCCTGGGCCGGCACGGTCTCGGGCACCGACATCGTGAGCGTCGAGCCGACGATGACGCGCTGGGTGAACCGGCCGGACTTCGAGACCGCGAGCACGCTGACCGGCGCGTCCACCGGCGTGGTGTCGAAGGTGAGGTCGACCGTCTTCGGCTGGAGCACGATGCTGCGCTCGGCCGTGAAGCCGAGGGAGTCGGTGGCCTGCACCCGGAGCACCAGCTTGGAGGGGTACTCGTGGTCGGGCGCGGTGAAGACGCCGGACGGCACGCCGGTGCGGGTCTCGATCGGGTGGCTGTGGCAGACCGACGGGCAGTGGCTGATCGCCAGCGACCAGGTGATCGCCGAGGCCGGCAGCGGGCCGTCCTGCACGTCGGTGGCGCTCGCCGAGAACGGGATCTCGTCGCCGACCGCCCACCTCAGGTCGGCGCCGGGCCGCACGTCCACCAGCTGCGGCGGGTCGTTGCCGACGTGGACCGTGCGCTCGGCGACGTCGGTGTTGCCGTTGCCGTCGTCGACCCGCACCCGCACCCGCACCGGGCCGGCCCGCGTGTAGGTGCGGTAGACCACGGGGGCGTCGCCGTCGTCGAAGGCGCCGTCGTCGTCGAGGTCCCAGCGGTAGGTGAGCTGGTCGGCGTCGGGGTCGCTGGAGCGGGACGCGTCAAAGGTGACCGAGAGCGGCACCTCGGAGCTGTACGGCGGGTTCGCGGTGAACGAGGCCACCGGCGGGCGGCCGTTGCCCTCGTGGGCGATCCGGTGGATCGCTCCCGCGCCCTCGACCGGGCCGCCGTCCTCGCCCAGCCCGTAGTCGACGTAGTAGAGGTCGCCCTCCGGCCCGGTGGTCAGGTCCACGGGCGACTCGGCGTCGCCGACCAGGCGCTGCATCTTGGTGCGGTCCGGCTGGCCGTTTGTCAGCGGCGCGACCCAGATGCAGCCGCGGGCGAAGTCGGCGAACGCCAGCGCGCCCTCGTACGGCGCCGGGTAGCCGCTCATGAACTGCACGCCGGAGACCGACGCGGTGCCGGTGGCGCAGCCGTCGCCCGTCACGACCTCGCCCGAGCGGGAGTACGCCAGGTGCGGGGCGACCGCTCGCTCGGCGGCCGGGGCGGTGCCGTCGTAGAGCGACTCGCACAGGGGCTTGTCGACCTCGTCCCACCCGGGCGTGCGGACGGAGGTGCCGGTGCGGCCTCCCTCGAAGCAGGGCCAGCCGAAGTTGCGCGGCGCGGCGGCCGGGTTGTCCGCGTCGGTGAGCCGGTTGACCTCGTCGAAGCCGCCCGCTCCGACGTCGCCCATCCAGACCTCGTCGGTGCCCGGGCGGAAGGTGAAGCGCCACGGGTTGCGCAGGCCGTACGCCGCGATCCGCTTCGCGTTGTCGTTGCTGCCGTCGGCCGCGAGCCCGGTCATCGGGTCGATCCGCAGCAGGGTGCCGTCGGTGCCGAGCGGGTCGCCGGTGGTGCGGAGGTCCTGGGAGCGCAGCGAGCCGCCGGCGCCGGCCGGGTCGCCGCAGGGGTTGCCGAACTGGCCGTAGTCGACGGTGTCGAAGCTCGCGCCCTCGCCCATCGTCACGTAGAGGAGCCCGTCGGGGCCGACCTGGACCGCGCCGGAGGCGTGGCTGGGGAACTGGAAGCAGCCGTCGGCGAGCAGCTGGGTCTCGCCGTTCTGCTTCAGGCGCCAGGCGCCGTCGACCTTCTCCGCGGCCAGCCGGCTGACCCGGGCCATCGCGATGCAGCCGACGGGGTTGCCGTCCTCGTAGTCCGCCGGCGTGGCGCAGTCGTCGTAGTAGGGGCTGCCGACGCCGCTGTACTTCGGCACCCGCGGCGGGTTGTCGCGCGGGTCGCGGTTGTAGGTGTAGGTGACGTAGACGTAGTCACGCCCCGCGCCGGTGCCGAACCGGGGGTCGACGGCGAGGCCCACCAGGCCGCGGTCCCAGTAGTTGTAGACGCTGACCTTGAGGTCGGCGAACGGGGCGGGAGTGCCGGCGAACCCGTCGCCCGCGCGGGCGAAGGTGCTGATCTCCCCGGCCTTGGTGCCCACGAAGGCGGTGCCGTCGGGCGCGAAGTCCACGACGGTGGGCTCGTTCAGCCCGGTGATGACCTCGCGGTCCTGGAAGCCGGCCGGCAGCTGCGGCGCGCGCGCCTGGTCCCGCTGGCCGTGGTCGTGGCCCTCGTGCGCGCGGGCCGGGCCGGGCCAGGCCGGCAGCACCAGCGCCACCGAGAGCAGCAGCGCCAGCGCGAGACGCGCCGGACGGGTGGACGCGGTGACGACGGACACGACGACGGACATGGTGGAACCCCCCTGGTGGACGCCCTCCCCACGGGGCGCCCCGCCGGAGCGTACCCCTGCTCTCAGACATGGCTCAGGCTCGAATGGCACAGTGGAGCGGTCCGACCAGAGGAGGAGCCGCCGCATGACGACCACGCCGAAGCCGCGTGTCCTCGTCGTCGACGACGACAAGGCCGTGCGCGAGTCGCTGCGCCGGTCGCTGGAGTTCAACGGCTACGAGGTGCACCTCGCCGGCGACGGCGCGGAGGCGCTGGCCGGGATCGCGACGGTCGCGCCGGACGTCGTGGTGATGGACGTGATGATGCCGCGGCTGGACGGGATCGAGACGACCCGCGCGCTGCGGTCGGCGGGCAACGACGTGCCGATCCTGGTGCTGACCGCCCGGGACGCGGTGAGCGACCGGGTCGACGGGCTCGACGCCGGCGCCGACGACTACCTCACCAAGCCCTTCGCGCTGGCCGAGCTGCTGGCCCGGCTCCGTGCGCTGCTGCGCCGGGTGGTGCCCGACGAGGACGCGCCCGACGAGGTCCTGACCTTCTCCGACCTCAGCATGGACGTCGCCACCCGCGAGGTGCGTCGGGGCGGCCGCCTCATCGAGCTGACCCGCACCGAGTTCACCCTGCTCGAGATGTTCCTGCGGCGGCCACGGCGGGTGCTGGAGCGCAGCTTCATCCTCGAGGAGGTCTGGGGCTTCGACTTCCCGACGACCGCCAACTCCCTCGAGGTGTACGTCGGCTACCTGCGGCGCAAGACCGAGGCCGAGGGCGAGCCGCGACTGATCCACACGGTGCGTGGCGTCGGCTACGTGCTGAAGGAATCGTGACGGTGGACCCCCGGCCCGTCGACCGACCCGGCGACGGGCCCGTCGACCGGCGCTGGCGCTACCGCCGCTCGCTGGCCAGCCGGGTCACCCTGCTCACCACGCTGGCCGTCGGCATCTCGGTCGCCTTCGTGGCGCTCGGCGCGTACGTCACCGTCCGGATGCAGATGCAGTCCAGCCTCGACGAGTCGCTCATGTCGCGGGCCACGCAGGCCGCCCAGGCGCCGGCGATCACCGACCAGGAGACCGGCAGCGAGATCCCGGCGTTCCGGCTCGTGGCCACCGACGTCCGGATCGGGATGATGTACGCCGACGGCAAGTACGTCTGGTACGACCGGATCGGCGACCCGCCCCGTCTGGGCAAGGCCGAGGTCGAGGTCGCCCGCGACGAGGCGGGGTCGAGCATCCGCACGGTGCGGGTGGACGGCAGCAGCTACCGGGTAGTGGCGGTCCCCTACCGTGAGGGCGAGGCG
The DNA here is from genome assembly GCF_014127485.1 of Nocardioides dongkuii. Lineage (NCBI taxonomy): Bacteria > Bacillati > Actinomycetota > Actinomycetes > Propionibacteriales > Nocardioidaceae > Nocardioides > Nocardioides dongkuii. Next base: position 4,057,898 of record NZ_CP059903.1, read on the forward strand.
CTGCTCGTCGCGCAGTCACTCGAGGGCCAGCAGCAGGTGCTGTCCAAGCTGGGCATCGTGATGCTGCTCTTCGGGGTCGCCGGCGTGATCGCGGCGGGCGCCGCCGGGTGGGGCGTCGCGGCCAACGGGCTGCGTCCGGTGCGGCGGCTGACCACCGAGGTCGAGCACATCGCCCGCACCGAGGACCTGCGGCCGCTGCCCGTCGAGGGGCACGACGAGATCGCCCGGCTGGCGACGGCGTTCAACCAGACGCTGGCGGCGCTCGCGGCCTCGCGGGACCGGCAGCGCCGGCTCGTGGCCGACGCCGGTCACGAGCTGCGCACCCCGCTGACCTCCCTGCGCACCAACCTCGACCTGCTCGCCCAGTCCGACGCGGCGTCGACGGCGTCCGCGCTGCCCGCCGCCGCCCGGGCCGAGCTGCTCGACGACGTCCGCGCCCAGATCGAGGAGATGACCACGCTGATCGGTGACCTGGTGGAGCTCGCCCGCGACGAGCCGCTCACCCACGTGATCGCCACCGTCGACCTCGTCGAGGTGCTCGACAACGCGGTCGCCCGGGTACGCCGCCGCGCGCCCGGCGTCAGCGTCGAGGTCTGGGCCCAGCCCTGGTTCGTCGTCGGCGAGCAGGGCGCGCTGGAGCGGGCGATCACCAACCTGCTCGACAACGCCGCGAAGTGGAGCCCCGAGGGCGGCACCATCCGGGTGACGCTGGTGGACGGGGAGCTCACCGTCGACGACGAGGGACCCGGGATCGCCGAGGCCGACCTGCCGCACGTCTTCGAGCGGTTCTGGCGCTCCGAGGAGTCCCGGTCGATGCCGGGCTCGGGCCTGGGGCTCTCGATCGTCCAGCAGGTCGCCTCCCGGCACTCCGGCGACGTCGAGGCCGGCCGCGCACCCACCGGCGGCGCCCGCCTGGTGATGCGGCTGCCGGGTGCGCCCACCCCGCCGCCGGACGCGCCCGGCGAGGCGACCCCGTGAGGCGGCTGGCCGCGGTGCCCGCCGCGCTCGTCCTGCTGCTCGCCGGGTGCGGCGGCGGGTCGGACCCCGCCCCGTCCGCGGACCCGTCGCCCTCCGCGGAGTCGTCCGACCCGTCCGCGTCCGCGGCTCCCGCGTGGAACCCGTGCGACGGCCTGCGCGTCGCCAGGATCGAGGCGGCGCTGGGCGAGCGGCTGCGCAAGGACAGCGGGACCCCCGACGCCCCGCGGTGCGCGCTGGTGCCCCGCACCGAGGGCGGCGCCGTCCTGGACGCCAACTACCTGGTGTTCCCCGAGGGCCTGGACGCCGCGTGGGAGCAGATGGGCGCGCCCGACGACGGCAGCGCCACGGAGCCCGACGTACCCGGGGCCGACGACGCGCGCCTGGTCGCCGGCACCTCCGAGGACGGCGCGCTCACGGTCACCGGGTTCGTGCAGAACGGCGCGGTGGTGCAGGTCGTGAACGCCGTCGACCCCGCGCCGTACGACCGGCGGGCGGTGCTGGCCGCCGTCCGGGAGTCCATGGCGCAGCTCTCCGCGTACGCCGGGCGCGGCGGGGCACCATCATGAGCACATCATGAACGCCATCGACCTCTCGTTCTTCCGCCGCAGCGGCGACGCCCTCGTCCCCACCGACATGGCCCGGAGCATGTGGGACGACGACCAGATGCACGGCGTCGCGGTGAGCGGGGCGCTCGCGCGGGCCGCCGAGCGGTGCCTTGCCGAGCGCGGGCGCGAGGACCTGCGTCCCGCCCGCTACACCGTGGACCTGTTCCGGGCGGCCCGGATGACCGAGTCCCTCGTCGCGGCCGAGGTGGTCCGCGAGGGCCCGCGGATCCTCCTGGTCGACGTGGTGCTCACCCAGGGCGGGACCCGCGTGGCCCGGGCCGGGGTGGTCTTCCTCAAGCCGTCGGAGTCGACGGCGGGCACGGTCTGGTCGCCGCCGGCGGCCGAGCGGCCGGTGCCGCCGCCGCTGGACGTCGCCCCGCCCACCCGGGAGCCGCACGTGCCGTTCATCCACAGCTCGGCCGGCTGGTCGCAGTCCTTCGGGGCGCACCAGAACGCCGCGCGCAAGCAGTCCTGGAACACCGCCATCCCGGTGGTCGCGGGCGAGCCGGGCACGCCGTTCCAGGCGGTCGCCGCCATCGCCGACGGCGCCAGCCTGGTCACCAACTGGGGCGACCGCGGCGTCGAGCACATCAACACCGACATCACCCTCGCGCTCTCCCGCCTGCCGGTCGACCTCTCGGTCGGGCTGGCGGCGGTGGACCGCGTCGAGCACGACGGCATCGCGGTCGGCACCGCCGCCGTCCTCGACCGCGAGGGCCCGATCGGCACCGTCGTGGTCACCTCGCTGGCGAACGCGAAGCGGTCGGTCGACATCGGCGGGGTCGAGTACGCCGACGACGGGAGCCGCACCCGGGGCTGAGGGCTCCCCGGTCAGCCGGTCAGCGCTGCTTGGCGTCCCGCCAGGACCGCTCGAACGGCAGCCGCCACGCGTGCGGGGCGATCAGCTGGTGGATGGCGTTGGGCCCCCAGGTGCCCGGCGCGTACGGGCGCACCGGGGTGGGGTGCTCGATCAGCGAGGTCGACTTCTCCCACAGCGTCTCGATGCCGTCCGCGGTGGTGAACAGCGTGTGGTCGCCGCGCATCGCGTCGTGGATGAGCCGCTCGTACGCCGCCAGCACCGAGGTCGAGGACGAGGTCTCGTGGGTGGCGAACTGCATGGAGAGCTTCTCGAGCTTCATCCCGGGCCCGGGCCGCTTGCCGTAGAACGACAGCGACATCCGGGACTGGTCGGCCAGGTCGAAGGTGAGGTGGTCGGGGCCCTGGGTGCCGGCGTTCGAGCCCGCGGGGAACATCGACAGCGGCGGCTCCTTGAACGCGATCGAGATGATCCGGGCGCTCTCGGCCAGCTTCTTGCCGGTGCGCAGGTAGATCGGCACGCCGGCCCAGCGCCAGTTGTCGATCTCCACCCGGAGCGCCACGAAGGTCTCGGTGTCGGAGTCGTCGGCGACCTCCTCCTTGCCGCGGTAGCCCTGGTACTGGCCGCGGACGACGTGGTGCGGCTCGATCGGCTTCATCGAGCGGAACACCTTGAGCTTCTCGTCGCTGATCGGGCCCGGCTCCAGCGAGGTCGGCGGCTCCATCGCCATGAACGCCAGCACCTGCATCAGGTGGGTGACGACCATGTCGCGGTAGGCGCCGGTCGACTCGTAGAACTTGGTGCGCCCCTCGAGGCCGAGCGTCTCCGGGACGTCGATCTGCACGTGGTCGATGAAGTTGCGGTTCCAGATCGGCTCGAAGAGGCCGTTGGCGAACCGGAACGCGAGGATGTTCTGCGCCGCCTCCTTGCCGAGGAAGTGGTCGATGCGGAAGATCTGCTGCTCGTCGAAGACCTCGTGCAGCCGGGCGTTGAGCCCGACCGCGGACTCCAGGTCGGTGCCGAACGGCTTCTCCATCACGATCCGGGAGCGCTCGACCAGCCCCGCCTTGTCCAGCTCGTGCACCACGTCGAGGGCGGCCTTGGGCGGCACGCTGAGGTAGTGCAGCCGGCGCTTGTCCTCCTCGGCGCCGGGGAGGGTGTCCTCGGCGCGCGCGACCTCGTCGGCCAGCGCCTGCGGGCCGGCGGTCTGCGGGACGTAGCTCAGCAGGTGGCCGAACGGCGCCCAGCGCACGTCGTCGATGGTGCCCTCGCCGAACTCCTCGCAGGCGGCGCGCGCGAACTGCTCGAAGTGCGCGTCGTCGGAGTCCTCCAGCGAGGTGCCGATGATCCGGGTGTCCGCGAGCAGGCCGGCCTCGAAGAGGTGCAGGAGGCCCGGCAGCAGCTTGCGCCGGGACAGGTCGCCGGTCGCCCCGAAGAGCACGATGACGTGGGGCTTGTGCATGGCCTCGACGGTAGTCACGCGGTGTTTCCTCCCGGTGTCGCGAACACGGACAGCAGCCGCTCCGCCTTCCAGCGCGACTCGGCGTGCTCGGAGGCGGGGTCGGAGTGGACGGTGACGCCTCCGCCGGTACCCAGGTGCCAGCGGCCGTCACCGGTCGTCATCAGGCTACGGATCACCACCCCGAGGTCGGCCCGCCCGTCGGCCGAGATCCAGCCGAACGCCCCGGCGTACGCCCCCCGCGGGGTGTCCTCGACCTCCCGGACGATCTCCATCGTCCGCAGCTTCGGCGCGCCGGTCATCGAGCCCGCCGGGAACAGCGCCCGCACCGCGCCGACGGTGGTGACGTCGGGGCGCAGCCGCCCGCGGACCGTGGACACCAGCTGGTGGACGGTCTCGTAGGACTCGACCGCCATCAGCTCCGGCACCTCGACGCTGCCGACCTCGCAGACCATCGAGAGGTCGTTGCGGAGCAGGTCGACGATCATCAGGTTCTCGCTGCGGAACCGCGGCTCCGCCGCCAGCGCCCGCCGGTGCTCCTCGTCCTCCTCCGGCGTGCGGCCGCGCAGCGTGGTCCCCTTGATCGGCTTGGTCTCGATGCTGCGGTCCGCCCCGACCACGGCGTACCGCTCCGGGCTCGAGCTCAGCAGCCACGCCTCCGCCCCCGGCACGTCGTGCTGCAGGAACCCGGCGTACGGCGCGGGGTTGAGCGCGCGCAGCCGCAGGTACGCCGTCACCGGGTCGAGGTCGCTGGCCACCTCGGTGCGGTAGGTCAGGTTCACCTCGTAGCTGTTGCCCGCGTGCAGGTGCTCCTGGACGCGCGCGAAGGCGGCGGCGTAGGGGGCGGGGGGGTGGTCGGTTTCCCCGGTGATCCGGGGAAACCTGACGTTCTCAGGCAGAACTCCCCCTGAGAACGTCCGGTTCTCCCTGAGAACATCGTGCTCGAAGAGCCGGACGTGGCTCGGCCGCATCCAGACGGCGTCCGGCACGGTGTCGGAGGGGTACGCCGGGAGGTCGGCGCGGGCGGCGTACCCGAGGTAGCCGAACCACTGGTCGGTCCGGGACCCTGCGGCCAGCTCCGCCTCGAGCACGGCGAACGGGTCGTCGCCGACCACCTCGGCGCGGCCGCCGCGGTGCCGGACCACCTCCCCGGTGGCCGCGGAGTAGCTGAGCGAGACGTCGTCGGGGTCGAGCCAGCCGAGCAGCGAGCGCCGTCCGGACCAGGCGCGGGCGCCGCCGCCGTCGAGCCAGAAGCAGCGCGGGTGGGCGGTGGCGACCTCCACGAACGCCGCGACGGGATCGCCGGTCACGCCAGGCCCAGGAAGTTCGCGACCAGCCGGGCGCCGTGCTCGGAGAGCACCGACTCGGGGTGGAACTGGACGCCGACGAGCGGGAGGTCGCGGTGGGCGACCGCCATCGCCAGGCCGGAGCCCGCGTCGTGGGCGGTGGTGCGCAGGCAGTCGGGGACCTCGACGGCGGCCAACGAGTGGTAGCGGACCGCGGCGAACGACGGCGGCACCCCGGCGAACACGCCGGTGCCGTCGTGCTCGACGGTCGCCAGGACGCCGTGGCCCGGCGGCACCCGCTCGACCCGCCCGCCGTACGCCGCGACCAGGCCCTGCATGCCCAGGCAGACGCCGAGCACCGGGCGGGTGCCGGCGAACAGCACGTCGCGGCCGACGCCGAAGTCCGCGGGCGTGCCGGGGTGGCCCGGACCGGGCGACAGCACCACGTGGGAGTGGGCCAGGACGTCGTCGGCGTCGACCTCGTCGTGCAGCACCACGCGCGGCAGCACCCCGGTGACCGAGGCGACCAGGTGGACCAGGTTCCAGGTGTAGGAGTCGTGGTGGTCGACCACCACGACGTCGGGCGCCCCGGGCCTGGCCATCCGCGTCAGGTGCCGGGACGCAGCAGCAGGTCGCCGACCAGCTCGTGCAGCAGGTCGTAGCCGTGCTGGGTCAGGATCGACTCCGCGTGGAACTGGATGCCGCGGAAGTGCGGGCCCCGCACCAGGTGGATGTCGCCGGTCTCCGGGTCGGTCTCGACCGAGACGCCGTCGGGCAGCGCCGCGTCGCCCTGCCGGCCCACGAAGGTGTTGTAGAACCCGACCCGCTCGGTGCGCCCGCCGATCGGCACCGCCGACTGGGTGCCCTGGAAGACGATGTCCTTGTACGTGAGCGGCAGGTCCAGGTGGTGGCACAGCGCCTGGTGGCCCAGGCAGACCGCGAGGAACGGCTGCTCCGCCGCCATCAGCTCGGCGACCGCCGCACGCAGCTGCGCCATCTTCGGGTCCGAGCCGTCGCGCGGGTCGCCGGGTCCCGGGCCGACGATCACCAGGTCGTGGCCGTCGAGCGCGCCTGCGGCGTACTCCTCGTGCCGCACGACGGTGCTGGTCATGCCGAGCACGCCGAGGACGTGGCGCAGCATGTTCACGAAGTCGTCCTCGCCGTCGAGGATCACCACGCTCCGGCCGGCCAGCCGCGGGTCGGGCCGGGCGCCGCCCTGGTCGGTGAGCCAGAACGTCGAGAGCCGGCGGTTGCGGGCGTTGAGCGCGAGCAGCACGTCCTCGTCGTTGACCAGCTCGGCCACGTTGACGCTCGGCACCGGCGCCGGCGGGACCAGCCCGAACGCGCTGAGGATCCCGCCCGCCTTCGCGTGCGTCTCGGCGACCTCGTACGCCGGGTCGGAGTCGCGCACCAGGGTGGCCCCGGCGGTGACCGTGAGCCGGCCGTCGGGCGAGACGTCGGCGGTGCGGATCACGATCGGGCTGTCGACGACCGGCCCGCCCTCCTCGTCGCGGCCGAGGATCGCCAGCGCCGCCCCGTAGTAGCCGCGGCCGGAGGTCTCGTACTTCTTGATCAGCCGGCAGGCGTTCTCGACCGGCGAGCCGGTGACGGTGGCGGCGTACATCGTGTCGCGCAGCACCTCGCGGGGGTCGCGGTCGGTGCGGCCGGCCAGCAGGTACTCGGTGTGCACGAGGCGACTCATCGGCTTCAGGAACGGGCCGAGCACCTGGCCGCCCTGGTCGCAGATGTCGCACATCATCTTCAGCTCCTCGTCGACGACCATGAAGAGCTCGTAGATCTCCTTCTCGTCGTGGAGGAAGTCGAGGAGCTGCCGCTTCAGCGGCACCTCGCCGTCGTCGGAGACGGGCAGCCGGAAGGTGCCGCTGATCGGGTTCATCCGGACGTCGCCGCCGTGGATGGAGACGTGCCGCTCGGGGCTGGCGCCGATCAGGTAGCGGTCGCCGGTGAAGAAGACGTAGGTCCAGTACGCGCCGCGCTCGCGCTCGAGCAGCCGCCGGAAGACGGTCAGCGCCTTGCCGGCGTCCCAGTCGGCGACGGTGGCGCGGTAGTGGCGGCCGACGACCAGGTTGGCGCCCTCGCCCTGCCCGATCTCGTCGCTGATGATCGACCCGACGAGCTTCGCGTAGGACTCGTCGTCGGTCTCGAACCCGCCGCGGTCGGCCATCTCGACGCCGGTGTCGTCGATCGCGTCCAGCACCTCGGCGACCGAGAACTCCAGCTCGGTCTCGACGTCGACCACGACCAGCGGGGTGCCGTCGTCGTGCGCCTCGAACCCGCGCTCGGCGACCTGGCGGAACGGGATCGCCAGCAGCCGGTCGGCGATGTGTCCGTCGGCCGGCACGCCGTCCTCGAGGGGTACGTCGAGGATCGAGGCCACCTCGGTGCGCCGCCCGCCGACCAGCCCGACCGTGTCGCGGTCGCCCGCCCGGGTGGAGCGCCGGATGATCGCCCAGGCCTCGTGCCCCTGGAGTGCCTCGATGGCGGCCCGGGCGTCTGGCGTGGCGGTCATGGCCGAACTCTAGTTGCGGCGGCGGGGGTCAGGAGACCGTGCTCAGGAGATCGTGGTGAGCAGCTGGGTCGCGCGGGTCAGCACGACGTACAGCGTCGATCGGCCGGTGGCCGACTCCTCCTCGATCTCCTGCGGCCTCACGACCACGATGCCGTCGAACTCCAGCCCCTTGGTGTCCAGGCCGGTGAGCACGACCACCCGGTCCTCGCCCGACGGCGTGACCGAGGAGTCGACGGCCGCGCGGGCGCCGGCGGCGTCGCCGGCGCGCTCGGGCCACGACGCCAGCCACGCGTTGACCTCCGAGCGGCGCGCCACCGGGACCACGACCCCGACCGTGCCGGCGACCGCGTCGGCGAGCTCGGCCACCGCCTCGCGCGTGGCGGCCTCGAGGTCGGCGACGCCCTCGACGACCTTCGGCGGCACGCCGGTGGAGCGGACGGCGGTCGGGAGGTCGGCGTCCAGGCCGACCCGCTCGGCGTACGCCGCGGCGTGCTCGTAGATCTCCGAGGAGTTGCGGTAGTTGGTCGAGAGGTGGAACTCGTGGAGCGCCTTGCCCTCCAGCGCCTCGGCGCGGGCGGCCGCGGACTCCTCGGGCACCGGCCACGACGACTGCGCGGGGTCGCCGACGATCGTCCAGGACGCGGTGCGGCCGCGGCGGCCGACCATCCGCCACTGCATCGGCGTGAGGTCCTGGGCCTCGTCGACGAGCACGTGCGCGAAGCCGTCGTCCTCGATGCTGTGCGTGGGCGGCGCCCAGGCGCGGCCGGTCGGCGCGTACTCGCGGTCGGCGGCGGTGAACAGCTCCTGCAGGTCGACGCCGCCCTCGATCGCGGTCAGCGGGTCGTCGCGCTCGTCGGCGGTGCGCGCCGGGACGTCGCCCAGCGCGTAGCGCAGCTCGTCGAGCAGCGGCACGTCCTCGATCGACAGGTCGCCGCCGGGGCTCCACGACTTCAGCAGCAGCCGCTGCTCCTCCGCGGAGACCACGCCCTCGCCCACCCGGGCGAGCAGCTCGGGGTCGCGCAGCCAGCCGAGCACGGTCCGCGCGTCGAGCGGCGGCCACCAGGACGCGGCGAAGTCGAGGAAGTCGTCGTTGCCGAGCATCTCCTCGTCGAACGCCTCGCGCCCGCGCTCGCGGCCGCGCTCACCGCGCACCTGGCGCCACATCTGGTCCAGCAGCGCCTGCGGGACCCGGGGCAGCTGCCGGTTCCGGAGGCCCTGGGACATCAGGTTGCGGCGCACCCGGCCCAGCGCGCCGCGGTCCAGCACGACCGTGTCGTCGCGGTAGAAGACGCGGAACTCCCGCGGCGAGCCGGGCGCCTGCTGCCGGGCGGTACGGCGGACCAGCTCGGCCATCCGCGCCGAGCCCTTGACGTCGGCGACCGCGGGCTCGTCGTGGCGGACGGCGCGGACGCCGTCGACGACCTCGCCGAGCGAGCGCAGCGCCACCGCGGTCTCGCCGAGGCTGGGCAGCACCCGCTCGATGTAGCGCATGAAGACGCCGGAGGGGCCGACGACCAGCACGCCGCCGGTCTCGTAGCGGCGCCGGTCGTTGTAGAGCAGGAACGCCGCGCGGTGCAGCGCGACGACCGTCTTGCCGGTGCCGGGGCCTCCGGAGATCGCCACGACGCCCTTGCCGGGGGCGCGGATCGCCCGGTCCTGCTCGGCCTGGATGGTCGCGACGATCGAGTGCATGGAGCGGTCGCGGGCCCGGGAGAGCTGCGCCATCAGCGCGCCCTCGCCGACGATCGGCAGGTCCAGCCCGGACTCCTCCAGCGCCTCCGCGTCGAGGAGCTCGTCCTCGACCCCGACGACCTGGGGGCCGGTGCAGCGCAGCACGCGGCGGCGGACGACCTGGTGCGGCTCGGCGGCCGTGGCCTGGTAGAACACCGCGGCGGCGGGCGCGCGCCAGTCGATGAGCAGCGAGTCGCGGTCGGCGTCGCGCAGGCCGATCCGGCCGACGTACCGCGGCTTCGGGTCGAGCTCGGGGCGCATGTCCAGGCGCCCGAAGACCAGCCCCTCGTGGGCGGCGTCGAGCTGCGCGATCCGCTTCGCGGCCTGGAAGACCATCGCGTCGCGCTCGACGAGGCCGCCCTCGTGGCCCAGCCGGCCGCGCTCGTGCCCCTCGCGGGCGAGCTGCTGGGCGGCCTTCGCGGAGTCGGCCAGCTGCAGGTAGACCCGGTCGACGAACTCCTGCTCGCGCGCGACCTCACGGGCCTCGGTCGTCTCCTCCGTCAACGCTGCGCTTCCCCTCGGGACCGGTCTCGTGCACGCGCCCCGAACGGGGCACGGCAAGTGCACAACTCTATCCGCGCCCGATCCATGCCCGGGACGGGTTTCCGGTTCCGGTCCGCGCGGGCGTCGACGGTGTCATCCTCGGTCGGTGATCCTCCGTCGTGCCCTCGCCGTCGCCCTGGCCGCCGCCGTCCTGCCCGCCGTTGCCGCGGCACCCGCCGAGGCCGCCCGGTGGACCCACCGCGACGCGGTGGGCGACGTGCAGACGCAGCGCTACGCCGACGGCGACCTGACCACGTCGGCGGACCCGCGGAACGCCGCCACCGACCTGAGCCGCGTCACCGTCAAGCACACCCGCGCCGCCGTCGTCGTGACGATGCGGGTGCGCGACCTGTCCGCGCCGGTGCGCCGGGCGGGCGAGATCGCGCTGGAGACCGACGGAGAGCGGCGGTTCACCGTCTCCTTCGGTCTGGCCCGGCGGGGTGAGCGGGTGCGGGCCCGGGCCTTCGACGTCGAGGAGCGGCTCTCCGACCGGCAGGGGTGCCGGGCGGCCGGGTCCGTGGACCGCGCGGCCGGGCGGCTGCGCGTGCGGGTGCCGCGGACCTGTCTGGACCGTCCCGACTGGGTGCGGGCCGGCATCGGCCTCGCGAGCACGATCGAGGATCGCGACGCCCCCGAGGAGTTCACCTACTCGATGGACGACGCCATCGGCACGAACGCCCTCACCCGTCCCGGGCGGCTGAGCCCGCGCATCGCGCGCGGCTGACCCGGCGGGGGTCCGCTACCTCCCCCGCGAGAGGAAGGCGCCCATCGCCTCCTGGGCCTCCTCGGAGCCGAAGAGCCGCGCGGACAGCGCGGCGACCTCGGGTCCCCGGGCATCGAGGTGCTCGAGGAGGTCACGGTTGAGCAGCGCCTTGGTCTCCCGCAGGCCCTGGGCGGCGCCGGAGGCCAGCGACGCGCAGACCCGCGCGACCTCGGCGTCGAGGTCGGCCGCGGGCACCGCGGTGGTGACCAGTCCGTGCTCGACCGCCTGCCGGCCGGTGAACATGTCGCCGGACAGGCACGCCAGCGCGGCGGCCCGCGAGGTCATCCGCGGCAGCACGGTGAGCGAGATCGCCGCGGGCGCGAGGCCGAGCTTCACCTCGGTCAGCGCGAACGTCGCGTCCTCGGCGGCCACCACGACGTCCGCCGCGGCGACGATCCCGATGCCGCCCGCGCGCACGGCGCCGAGCAGCCGGACGACGACCGGCTTGCCGAGCGCCAGCACCTGACGCTGCAGCGCGACGATGGTCAGGGCGCCCTCCTCCATGCTGCCGACGGCGGCCTCGGACAGGTCGGCGCCCGAGCTGAACACCCGGCCCGCGCCGCGCAGGACGACGACCTTCGCCGCCGGGTCGGCCTCCGCGCGCTCCAGCGCGGCGGACAGCTCGCTCACCAGCTGCCGGGACAGCGCGTTGCGGTTGCGGGGGGAGTCCAGCGTGATCGTCGCGACGTCGTCGGCGACGGCGTACCGGACGAGCTCGAGGGGGCTGCCGGTGCTGGCAGGGGCGTCGGTCATGGCCGCATCCTGCCGGATCGCCGCCCGGCACCCATCTGCGGCCGGGCCCGCTCCGAACACCCCCCATGAGGACTCGTCTCGCACACGCAGCATTCGGGGTGCTGGCGACCCTCTTCGGAGTGGCCCTGGCCCACCTGGTGGCCGGGCTCACCGACCCCGCCGCCTCCCCCGTCCTGGCGGTCGGCTCGCAGGTCATCGACCTGACGCCGACGCCGATGAAGGAGTGGGCGATCCAGCAGTTCGGCACCTGGGACAAGCCGATCCTGATCGGCTCGGTCTTCGCCGGCGTGCTGGTGCTGTCCGCGGTCGCCGGGCTGCTCACGCTGCGCCGGTTCGAGCACGGCGCGGGGCTGCTCATCGCCCTGGTCGGCCTCGCCGCCGCAGCGACCATCAACCGCCCGGTCTTCGAGCCCGTCGACCTGCTGCCCGCGCTCGCCGCGGCCGTCGGCGGCGTCGCCGCCCTGTTCTGGCTGCACCGCGCCGCCCGACCGGCGCCCCAGGCCCCCGAGGACGCCGCCGCGGCCCCGCAGCACGTGCCGGACGAGGCTCCGCGGGCCAGCCGCCGGGGCGTCCTGGTCGCCGCGGGCGTGCTCGCCGCCGCGGCCGCCGTGCTGGGCGGCGCGGGCCGGTGGATCGCCCAGCAGCGCACCCGGATCTCGGACGTCGACCTGCCCGCCGCCGCGAACCCCGCACCGCCGCTGCCGGCCGGCCTGGAGGAGAAGGTGCCGGGGATCTCGCCGTTCCGGACGCCGAACGGGGACTTCTACCGCGTCGACACCCGGCTCACCCTGCCGGTGATCGACGTCGACGACTGGACGCTCACCATCGACGGCGACGTCGAGGAGGAGCTCACGTTCACCTTCGAGGAGATCCTCGCGATGCCGATGGTGGAGCGCGACATCACCCTGACCTGCGTCTCCAACGACGTCGGCGGCGAGTACGTCGGGGCCGCGCGCTGGCTCGGCGTACCGCTGAAGGACCTGCTCGACCGGGCCGGCGTGGGAGCGGACGCCGACCAGCTCTTCAGCACCGACGTCGAGGGGATGACGATCAGCACCCCGCTGGACCTCGCCACCGACGGCCGCGACGCGCTGCTCGCCGTCGGCATGAACGGCGAGCCGCTGCCGCTCGAGCACGGCTTCCCCGCCCGGCTGGTCATCCCCGGCCTCTACGGCTTCATCAGCGCCACCAAGTGGATCAGCAGGATCACCCTCACGACGTACGCCGAGCAGGACTCGTACTGGACGAAGAAGAAGTGGGCGACCGACGCCCCCATCAAGATCTCCAGCCGGATCGACACCCCGAAGTCGCTGACCACCATCGACCCCGGCGACACGTTCATCGGCGGGGTCGCGTGGGCGCAGCAGACCGGCGGCGTGGCCCGCGTCGAGGTGCGCGTCGACGGCGGCCCGTGGACCGAGGCGAAGCTCGGCCCCGACGGCGGCAACGACTACTGGCGCCAGTGGTACCTGCCCTGGCAGGCCGAGTCCGGCCAGCACTCGCTCGCCGTGCGCGCCGTCAACGGCGACGGCGAGACCCAGACACCCGTGCGGATGACGCCCTTCCCCGAGGGCTCCAGCGGCGTCCAGGAGATCGTCGTGACCGTCTCCTGACCCGGCGCGGACGACCGGAGAAAGCCCGGCCGGGGACCAATCCGTCCGGCCCCCGGCCCCGAACAACCTCATGTCACCCCCACCGACCGGAAGGCACGACCATGAAGCTCCACCACAACCTCCGACGCACCGGCGCCCTCACCGCGGCCGCCCTCACCATGACCCTCGGCCTGGCCGCGTGCAGCGACGACGACGGCGGCGAGTCCGCCTCCGACACCAGCAGCTCGAGCTCGTCGGCCGAGGAGACCCCGATGGAGACCCCGATGGAGTCGCCGGCGGAGGACATGCCGTCCGGGGACGCCATGGACGCCAGCGCCGAGACCTACGGCGCCGGCTGCGAGCAGGTCCCGGCCGACGGCGCCGGCTCCTTCAACGGCATGGCCACCGAGCCGGTCGCCTCCGCCGCCAGCGCCAACCCGCTGCTGAGCACCCTGGTCACCGCGGTCGGCGAGGCCGGCCTGGTCGACGCGCTGAACTCCGCCGAGGAGCTCACCGTCTTCGCCCCGGCGAACCCCGCCTTCGAGGCCATCCCGAAGAAGGACCTCAAGGCCGTCCTGGCCGACAAGAAGATGCTCACCCAGATCCTCACCCACCACGTCGTGCCGCAGCGGATCTCCCCGGACGAGCTCTCCGGCGAGTTCGAGACGCTGAACGGCGACATGGTGACCATCCAGGGCGAGGGCCAGGAGGCGATGATCGGCGACGAGGGCGCTGCCGTGCTCTGCGGCGGCATCCAGACCGCCAACGCCACGGTCTACGTCATCGACACTGTCATGATGCCCTGATCGCTTCCGCGATCACGACCTGAGCGCAAGGATCAACCCTGTGGAACCGATCCGGTCCGTCCCCGGCGTCCCCTCCTCGGAGGGGACGCCGGCCGGTCCTGACCTCGCCGAGCTGCTGAAGCTCGCGGGGCGGGGCGACCAGCAGGCCTTCGCCCGGCTGTACGACGCCACCTCGGCGCGCGTCTTCGGCCTCGCCGTCCGGGTCGTCCGCGACCCGGCGCAGGCCGAGGAGGTCGTCCAGGAGGCGTTCCTGGAGATCTGGCGGACCGCGGCGCGCTACGACCCCGACAAGGGCAGCCCGTTCGCCTGGCTGCTCACGATCGTGCACCGGCGGGCCGTCGACCGGGTGCGGTCCGCGGAGGCGTCCACCCGCCGCGACACGACGTACCACCACCAGAGCCAGCCGGTCCCGCACGACGCGACGGCCGAGGCCGCGCAGGCCTCGCTCGAGGCGCGCCGGGTCCGCACGGCCCTGGTGAGCTTGACGCCGGTGCAGCGCGAGGCCCTCGAGCTCGCGTACTTCGGCGGCTACACCCACACTGAAGTGGCAGGCCTGCTCGACCTCCCGGTCGGCACCGCCAAGACCCGCATCCGAGACGGCCTGATCCGGTTGCGCGACACGATGGGAGTCGGCGCATGAGCGACATCCACGCCCTCTCCGGCGCGTACGCCGTCGACGCCCTCGACGACCTTGAGCGGGCCCGGTTCGAGCAGCACCTCACCGACTGCGCCGACTGCCGCGACGAGGTCCGCACCCTCACCGAGGCCGGCAGCCTGCTCGCCGAGACCGTCCCGCTGGCGCCGCCCCCGGCGCTGCGCGACCGGGTGCTCGCCGACATCGCGACCGTCCGGCCGCTGCCCCCGGTCGTCGCCCCCGCGACGGGCTCCGGGAGCGCCGACGACGGCCGCCGGCGCCGCTGGGCGCCCGCCCTCGCCGCGGCCGCCGCCGTGGCCGTGCTCGGGGTCGGCGCCGCCGTGGTGCAGCCCTGGGAGGACGACGAGACCTCGCAGGTCCCGGAGGCCTCGCCGGCGGAGAAGATCCGCGCGGCCGACGACAGCCAGGTCTTCGACCAGGAGTTCGAGGACGGCGCGCGGGCGACGCTGGTGCGATCCCCGTCGCTCAACAAGGCCGCCATCGTCACCCACGACATGCCCGCCGCGCCGGAGGGCAAGGTCTACCAGCTCTGGCTCCAGCACGACGACGTGATGGTGCCCGCCGGGCTGATGCCCGAGGGCCCCGACAACGAGGTCGAGCTCGAGGGCGACCCGCGGTCCGCCGACGGGTTCGGGATCAGCGTCGAGCCCGCGGGCGGCTCCGAGGAGCCGACCACCCCGCCGATCGCCTACGTCGCGTTCGAGCAGGCCTGAGCGGGCTCACGCCTCCGGGTCGGTCTTCTCGGCCTGCTCGCGCTCGCGCCGCTTCTGCTCCTCGTACGCCGCCCGCTGCTGCTCGGCGCGCTCGCGCACCCCGCGCAGGAACTCCTCGTCCTTCTCGGGGTCCGCGGCCGCCGCGCGGCCGGGCCGGTGGTACTCCGGGAACGACGGCGCCGCGCCCTGCTCGCGGGTGAGCGGCCGCTCGCGCTGCGGCCGGCCCGCGACCAGCCAGGCGATCGAGCCGACCAGCGGGAACAGCAGCACCAGGACCAGCCAGCCCACCTTGGGCAGGTGGCGGACCCGGTCGTCACGGGTGCCGATGACGTCCACGACGCAGTAGACCCACAGCACGAAGACCACGACGGCAGGCAGGAACCGGATCATGCGCGGCATCCTGCCGCAGCCGCGGGCCGGCTGTCCGTGGTTTGCTGAGGAGGTGGACCCGGTCGCCGCCGCGTTCGACGCCACCCCCCGCACGGGGTTCCTGCCCCGCGCCGAGCGGCGGCGCGCGGCGTACGACGGGCCGCTGCCGATCGGCCACGGGCAGACCAGCTCGCAGCCGCGCACCGTCGAGGCGATGCTGCGGCTGCTCGACGTGCGGCCGGGCCACCGGGTGCTCGACGTCGGCGCGGGCTCGGGCTGGACCACCGCGCTGCTCGCGCACCTGGTCGGCCCCGGGGGCGAGGTCCGCGGGGTGGAGCTGGTGCCGGCGCTGGTGGCGTTCGGCGCCGCCAACGTGGCCCGGACCGGCCGCACCTGGGCCGCGGTGCGCCCGGCCGAGCCGGGGGTCCTCGGCGACCCGGGCCACGCGCCGTACGACCGGGTGCTGGTCTCCGCCGAGGCCCAGGAGCTGCCGCAGCAGCTCGTCGACCAGCTCGTGGTGCCCGGGGGCCGGATGGTGGTCCCGGTGCGCGGCGAGATGCTGCGCGTGGTCATCCATCCCGACGGCGCCGACGTGACCCGGCACGGCGCCTACCGCTTCGTCCCCCTCCTCTAGGCTGCGCGCGTGACTTCCGAGCGGTTCGCCGAGGAGCTGGTCCGACTCGCCTCGGCCGACAACTTCCGAGACGTCGCCGGCACCGGCGCCGGGCACCCCACCGTCGACGGCGGCCGGGTGCGGCGCGGGGTGTTCTTCCGTGCCAACGAGCTGCGGCTGACCGACGCGGACGCCGCCACCATCGCCGACCTCGGCGTGACCTGCGTGGTCGACCTGCGCAGCTCGCACGAGGTCGAGCTGCACCCGGACGTCGAGGTGCCGGGCGCGCGGTGGGAGCACGTCGACGTGCTCGGCATCCCGATGGACCAGATGTCCTCGCTCCCCGACCGGGAGGCCGCCGTCGCGATGATGGAGCGGGTCTACGTCGGCTTCGTCGAGGAGCCCGCGACCCGCGCCGCGCTCGGCCGGGTGCTGACCATCCTGGCCGGCGAGGGCGCCCACCTGTTCCACTGCAGCGCCGGCAAGGACCGCACCGGCTGGACCGCCGCGCTGCTGCTGCACCTCGCCGGGGTGGCCGACGACGTGATCGAGGCCGACTACCTGCTCACCAACGAGTACGCCGCCGCCAGCCGCGCGGCCGTGCTGGACACGATCGTCGAGAACCTCGGGCCGGACAAGGCCGAGGTCTACGCGCCGGTGCTGGTCGCCGACGCCGACTACCTGCGCACGTCGTACGCCGCGGTCCGGGCGCGCTACGGCACGCTGGACGCCTACCTCCGCCAGGGCCTCGGCCTCGGCGACGACGTGCTGGGGGCGCTCCGCGCCAAGCTGCGCTGACCCTCAGCCGTCCCGCGGAGGGGGCGCGGGCGGGACGTCCGGGGAGATGTCGGGGCGGGCCGGCCGGTGCCGGTCGCCGAAGGTGACGTCGATGTGCTGGTAGCGCTTGTGCCGCTGCATCTGCGCGTACGACGCGTAGGCCCGCTTGTCGGCCTCGGTGAGGTCGACCCGGTCGGTGACGATGGTGAGCAGGGCCCGCGGCCACAGCCGGCGGACCAGCACCACGTTGACCTCCATGCCGAGCACGCCCATCACGGCGGCCACCCAGAGCAGGCCGATCAGGCCGAGGACCACTGCGAAGGTCTCGTCCATCCCCTCGGACTCCGCGATCACCCCGGTCACGTACGCCGTGCCGATCACCTGCAGCGTCTGCCACAGCACCGCCACCACGAACGCGCCGGGCAGCGCCGAGCGGAACGGGTGCCGCCGTGCGGCGCCGAGCCGCAGCAGCACCGCCAGCACCAGGGTCACCAGGACGACGGTGACCACGACGATCGGCCAGCGGTAGGACGAGAGCTCGCCGAACACCTCGGTCTGGCTCAGCAGGGCCGACCCGACGGTCAGGCCGAGCAGCGCGAGGCCGGCGGTGGTCAGGAGCAGCAGGCTGCGCAGCCGGAGCAGGATCGGGTTGGGGCGGCGGTTGCGCGGCACCGCCCAGGCCTGGTTGATCGCGTTCTGGATGGCCAGGCCGAGGCCGAGCGCGCCGTACAGCGCGACCAGGCCACCGACGATCGCGCCCGTGGTGGAGCCGCGCAGCCCGTCGGGTCGGCCGAGCTCGTCGCCGATGATCGGGAACTGGCTCAGCGCCGAGTCCAGGATCCGCTCCTGGAGGTCGGGGTTGCCCTGCAGCAGGAAGCCCAGGATCGAGGTCGCCAGCAGCAGCAGCGGGAAGATCGCGATGAACGCGTAGTAGGCGATCGTCGCGGCGAGGAAGTTGCCCTGGTCGTCGAGGTACTTGTAGTAGACCGCGAGCGGCACCCCGAGCACCGGGAAACGCTGCTGGCCGCGATCGACGGCATCGATCACTCGGCCCACTGCCCCAATCTAACGGGCGCCCACCCCCGAGACGATCATCGCCAGGAGCAGCGCGCCGCCGGCAGGGCACGCTCGCGTGGGTAGTCCGGCACGTTTCGGTCGTGGATCGCGATGATCGACGACCCGAACGTGCCGGACTATCCCGGGCGACGCCCGGCGGCGTACCCATCACGCCGACTCGGCGTGCAACTCACGCCGACTCGGCGGGCCGGTCAGTACGACTTCGGCAGGCCCAGCGTGTGCATCGCGACGTAGTTGAGGATCATCTCGCGGGTCACCGGCGCGATCCGGGTGACCCGGGAGGCGACCAGCAGCCCGGCGATGCCGTACTCCTGGCTGATCCCGTTGCCGCCGTGGGTCTGCACGGCGGCGTCGACGGCGTTGCAGACCGCCTCGCCGGCGGCGTACTTCGCCATGTTCGCGGCCTCCCCGGCGCCCATGTCGTCGCCGGCGTCGACGAGGGCGGCGGCCTTCTGGTTCATCAGCCGCACCATCTCGATCTCGATGTGCGACTGCGCGAGCGGGTGCGCGATCGCCTGGTGCGCGCCGATCGGGCCCTGGAAGACGGTGCGCTCCTTGGCGTAGGCCACCGCGCGGTCCAGCGCGTGCCGGGCCAGGCCGAGCGCGAACGCCGCGGCCATGATCCGCTCCGGGTTGAGCCCGGCGAAGAGCTGCACGAGCCCGCCGTTCTCGTCGCCCACGAGCGCGTCGGCGGGGAGCCGGACGTCGTCGAGGAAGACCTGGAACTGCCGCTCGGGCGAGACGATCTCCATCGGGATCGCCCGCGCCTCGAGGCCCGGCGCGTCGGTGGGGACCACGAACAGGCAGGGCTTGAGCTTGCCGGTGCGGGCGTCCTCGGTCCGCGCGACGACCAGCATGTGCTTGGCCTCGTCGACGCCGGAGATCCAGACCTTCTGGCCCTTCAGCACCCAACCGTCGCCATCGCGTCGGGCGGTCGTGGTGATGTTGTGGGTGTTGGTGCCGGCGTCGGCCTCGGTGATCGCGAACGCCATCGTGCCGGTGCCGTCGCACAGCCCGGGAAGCCAGCGCTGCTTCTGCTCCTCGGTGCCGTACCGGGTGATGATCGTCCCGCAGATCGCCGGGCTCACCACCATGAGCAGCAGCGGGCAGCCCTGCGCGGCGAGCTCCTCGCAGACCGCCGCGATGTCGCCGATGCCGCCGCCCCCGCCGCCGTACTCCTCGGGGATGTTGATGCCGAGGTAGCCGTGGCGGCCGATCTCCAGCCACAGCTCGGTGGTCTTCTCGCCTGCGCGCGCCTTCTCGGTGAACCAGTCGCGGCCGTACTTCGACGCCAGCCGGGTCACCGCCTTGCGCAGCTCCTGGCGCTCCTCGGACTCGGTGAACTGGGTGCTCATGCTTCCTCCACGACTGCTGGCTCCACGACGGCCAGGACCTCCCCGGACGCGACCTGCGACCCGGGGGACACACTGATCTCCGTGACCGTGCCGGCGTGCGGCGCGCTCACGGTGTGCTGCATCTTCATCGCCTCCAGGACGAGGACCGGTTGGCCGGCCTCGACCTGCTGGCCCGCCCCGACCGCGACCTTGACGACCGTGCCGGGCATCGGCGCGAGCAGGCTGCCGCTCGCGACCGTGTCGGCCGGGTCGGTGAACCTCGGCACCCGCGTGAGCCGCACGTGCCCGCGCGCCGAGTCCACCTCGACGACGGCGCCGTGGACGGCGACGGCGTACGTCGTCCGCACGCCGCCCGCCTCCAGCGTCACCGCGTCCGGCCCCACCGCCACCGCCTCGAACCCGTCGACGCGGTAGCCGTCGCGGCCGCCCCACCAGGAGACCTCCGCCTCGGCGAACACCGTGCGCTGCGGCTGGCTGGTGACGTTGCGCCAGGCGACGGGGACGCCGCGCTGGACGGTACGGCGGGCGCCGGCCCGGGCGGCGAGCGCGAGCGCCGCCGCGACCGGGGCGCCGGCGTCGGCGGCCGGAGCGACCGGGGTCCGCTCCGCGAGGAACGCGGTGGTGACCTCGCCGGCCAGGAACTCCGGCGAGCGGAGCACGTCGACGAGCAGGTCGCGGTTGGTGACCAGGCCGTGGATCCGGGCCCGGGACAGCACCCCGGCCAGCGCCCGTGCGGCCTGCTCGCGGGTCGGCGCGTGCGCGACGACCTTGGCCAGCATCGCGTCGTAGTGGGTGGAGACGGTGGAGCCGGACGCGAACCCCGCGTCCACCCGGATGCCGGGCTCCTCCGGGACGTCGAAGGTGGTGAGCACCCCGCTCTGCGGCTGGTAGTCGGCCGCCGGGTCCTCGGCGTACACGCGCACCTCGATCGCGTGCCCGGTCACGGTCGAGCCCACGGCGGGGTCGACCGGCCGGCCCTCGGCGACCGCGAGCTGCAGCTCGACCAGGTCGACGCCGCGCACCTCCTCGGTGACCGGGTGCTCGACCTGGAGCCGGGTGTTCATCTCCAGGAAGAAGAACGTGTCGCGGACCGGGTCGTAGAGGAACTCCACGGTGCCCGCGCCCCGGTAGTCGATCGCCGCCGCGGCCGCGCGCCCCGCCTCGTGCAGGGCCGCGCGGGTCGCCTCGGGGAGGGCGGGCGCCGGGGACTCCTCGACGACCTTCTGGTGGCGCCGCTGCAGCGAGCAGTCCCGCTCGCCGAGCACGACGACGCCGTCGGGGGTGCCGAGCACCTGCACCTCGACGTGCCGCCCGCGCTCGACGTACGGCTCCACGAAGACGGTGTCGTCGCCGAACGCCGACGCCGCCTCGGCGCGCGCCCGCTCCAGCTCGGCGGGCAGGTCGGCCAGCGCACGGACGACGCGCATGCCGCGGCCGCCGCCGCCCGCCGACGCCTTGACCAGCAGCGGGAGGTCGGCGTCCGTGGGCTCCGCGGGAGCCTCGAGCGCCGGCACGCCGGCGGCCTGCATGATCCGCTTGGCCTCGATCTTGGCGCCCATCCGGTCGATGGAGTCCGGCGCCGGGCCCACCCAGGTGAGGCCCGCGTCGAGGACGGCGCGCGCGAAGTCGGCGTTCTCGGAGAGGAAGCCGTAGCCCGGGTGCACGGCGTCGGCACCGGCGCGCCGGGCGGCCTCGATGACCAGGTCGGCGCGCAGGTAGGTCTCGCCGGGCGTGCTGCCGGGGAGGCGGACGGCGAGGTCGGCCTCCGCCACGTACGGCAGCGCCGCGTCGGCGTCGGAGTGGATCGCCACGGTCTCGATGCCGAGCCGGCGGCAGGTGCGGAAGACCCGGCTGGCGATCTCGGCCCGGTTGGCGACGAGGAGCCTGACGATCATGGGCGGAACACCCCGAACCGGTCGGTGCCGACGATCGGCTTGGTCTCGATGACGGAGAGGCAGATGCCCAGGACGGTGCGGGTGTCGCGCGGGTCGATGACGCCGTCGTCGTAGAGCATCCCGGAGAGGAAGAACGGCAGGCTCTGCTCCTCCACGGACTGCTCGATGAAGGCGCGCATGCCGGCGTCGGCCTCCTCGTCGTACGCCTGGCCGCGGCCCTCGGCCGCCGCCCGCGCCACGATCGAGAGCACGCCGGCCAGCTGCGCCGGGCCCATCACCGCCGACTTCGCGGAGGGCCAGGTGAACAGGAAGCGGGGGTCGTACGCGCGGCCGTTCATGCCGTAGTTCCCCGCGCCGTACGACGCCCCGAGGATCACCGTCAGGTGCGGCACGGTCGAGTTGCTGATCGCGTTGATCATCATCGCGCCGTGCTTGATGATGCCGCCCTGCTCGTACTCCTTGCCGACCATGTAGCCGGTGGTGTTGTGCAGGAACAGCAGCGGGGTGTCGGTCTGGTTGGCGAGCTGGACGAACTGGGTCGCCTTCTGCGCCTCCTGGCTGAACAGCACGCCCTGCGCGTTGGCGAGGATGCCGACCGGGCGGCCGTGGATCCGCGCCCAGCCGGTGACGAGCGAGGGGCCGTAGAGCGGCTTGAACTCGTCGAAGACCACGGCGTTGCCCTCGCTCACGCCGTCGCACACCCGCGCGATCACCGCGCGGGGGTCGAACGGCTCCTTGAGGTCGGCCGGCACCAGGTCGAGCAGCTCGTCGGGGTCCGCGTCCGGCTCGGCGTAGGTGCGCTCGGTGCTCCCGGTGGTCGAGTGCGCCGCGAGGGACGAGCGGCGTGTATCGAGACCCTTGCGCCAGTTCAGCCGGGCCACGATCCGCCGGCCGATCCGGATGGCGTCGAGCTCGTCCTCGGCCAGGTAGTCGGCCAGGCCGGAGGTCCGGGCGTGCATCTCGGCGCCGCCGAGCGACTCGTCGTCGGACTCCTCGCCGGTGGCCATCTTCACCAGCGGCGGGCCGCCGAGGAACACCTTGGCCTGCTCGCGGACCATCACCGTGTAGTCCGACATGCCGGGCACGTAGGCGCCGCCGGCCGTGGAGTTGCCGAAGACCAGCGCGATCGTCGGCTCCTTGCGGGCGCTGGCGCGGGTGAGGTCGCGGAACAGCTTCCCGCCGGGGATGAAGATCTCCTTCTGCGTGGGCAGGTCGGCGCCGCCGGACTCGACCAGCGAGATCGTCGGGAGGCCGTTCTCCTCGGCCACCTGCGCGGCGCGGAAGATCTTGCGCACCGTCCACGGGTTGCTCGCGCCGCCCTTGACCGTGGGGTCGTTGGCGGTGATCACGCACTCGACGCCCTCGACGACGCCGACGCCGGTCACGACGCTGGCGCCGACCGCGAAGTCGGAGCCCCAGCCGGCCAGCGGCGAGAGCTCGAGGAACGCCGACCCCTCGTCGACGAGCAGCTCGATCCGCTCGCGGGGCAGCAGCTTGCCGCGCGCGCGGTGCCGCTCGGCGTACTTCTCCCCGCCGCCGGCCACCGCCTTGGCGTGCTCGGCGTCGAGGTCCGCGAGCTTGGTGAGCATCGCCTCCCGGTTGGTCATGTGAGCAGTCCTTCCTGGACGTGCACCATCCGCGAGCGGAGCCACTCGCCGAGGCCCTTGGCCTGCGGGTCGAACCGCGCGGACGCGGCGACCCCGCGGCCGAGCAGGCCGCGGACCAGGATGTTGACGCCGCCGAGGTTCGGCAGCACGTACACCTCGATGTCGAGGTCGGCCGCCTCCGGCAGCAGCTCGCGCAGCTTGCGCGGGCTGGCCAGCTTCGCCAGCCAGGTCACCCGCTGCTCGTAGAGGTCCGACCCGTCGTGGACGACCCACAGCCCGATGTTGGCGTCGCCGCCCTTGTCGCCGGACCGCGCGTGCACGAAGGTGCCGAGCGGGACCCGGCGGGTCAGCGTGTCCGGCGGGGCGGGGTACGGCGAGGGGCGCAGGCCGAGCCGCGGGTCGACCTCGGCGTACGCACCCGGGTCGGCGACCACCTCGCGGCGGCCGTCGGCGTGCACGACCGTGTGCGTGACGGCGTCGCGGTCGACGTACTCGGGCCGGTAGACGCCGTACGGCGTGGGGGCGGCGGGCGGGCCGGTCATCGTGAAGCCGGGGTACGACGCGAGCGCGAGCTCGACCGCGGCGCCGGTGAACGCCTTGCCGACCGGCCCGGGCTCGGGGTCCATCACCGTGCAGCGCAGCAGCGTCGAGGCGCCCTCCTCGGTGTCGGCGTCGTACGGCGGGGCCGCGACCCGCGACCAGTGCACGGTCTCGGCGGTCAGCGCCGGCGCGAGCTGCTCGCGCACCCAGTCGGCCTTGGCCTCGACGTCGAGCCCGGTCAGCACCAGCTCGATGCTGTTGCGGTAGCCGCCGAGCTCGTTGACGCACACCTTGAGCCGCTCGGGCGGGGCCTCGCCGCGGACGCCGGAGACCGACACCCGGTCGGGGCCGGCCTGGTCGAGCCGCACGGAGTCGAGGTGCACGGTGACGTCGGGGTTGAGGTAGCGCGTGGACTGCACCTCGTAGAGCAGCTGCGCGGTGACCGTGTCGACGGTGACCGCGCCGCCCGTGCCGTCGTGCTTGGTGACCACGCACGAGCCGTCGGCGGCGAGCTCGGCCAGCGGGAAGCCGAGCGGGGTGCCGTCGTGGCGCAGGCTGCGGAAGCCCGAGAAGTTGCCGCCGGTGGCCTGGGCGCCGCACTCCAGCACGTGCCCGGCGACGACGGCGCCGGCCAGCTCGTCGTACGCCGTGGGCGCCCAGCCGAACCGCGCGACCGCGGGCCCGACGACGAGCGAGGCGTCGGTGACCCGCCCGGTCACGACCACGTCGGCGCCGCCGGTCAGCGCGGCGGCGATGCCGAAGCCGCCGAGGTAGGCGTTGGCGGTGAGCGCGCCCTCGAAGGAGAGGGCCCGGACGTCGTCGCCCTCCACGTGCGCCACCGCGACGTCCAGCCCGAGACCGCGGGCGACCTCACGGACCTTGTCGGCGAGGCCGGCGGGGTTCAGGCCGCCGGCGTTGCTGACGATCCGCACCCCCCGCTCGAGCGCGGTGCCGAGGCAGTCCTCGAGCTGGCGCACGAAGGTCTTCGCGTAGCCCAGCGAGGGGTCCTTCATCGTGTCGCGGCCGAGGATGAGCATGGTCAGCTCGGCGAGGTAGTCGCCGGTGAGCACGTCGAGCGGCCCGCCGTCGAGCATCTCGCGCATCGCCGACATCCGGTCGCCGTAGAAGCCCGAGCAGTTGCCGATCCGCAGGAGGTCCGTCATCGCCGCGACCGCCCCTCGCCGGCCGGACCCGCGAAGGCCTGGGCGATGCCCAGCCAGTGCGCCGCGTCGCCGCCGACGGCCACGAGGTCGGTGTCGTCACGGTGGACGCGCTGGGTGACCAGCAGGCCGAAGTCGTACGCCGACCCGGTCACCGACTGGGTCGCGTCCTCCGGCCCCCAGGTCCAGGTCTCCCCGGACGGCGCGACCAGCTGGACGCGGAACGGCTCGGCCGGCGGCGTCTGCTGGTGCACCGCGTAGGCGAAGTCGCGGGTGCGCACGCCCAGGTGGGCGACGTGGCGGACCCGGTCGGTGCGCTCCGGCTCGATCCCGAGGGCGTCGTACACGTCGAGCGCGTGCGCCCAGGTCTCCATGAACCGCGCGGTCGCCATCGACGCGGCCGACATCGGGGGGCCGAACCACGGCATCCGGGCGCCGTCCGGCACGGCGCGCAGCGCCTCGACGAGGTCGGTCCGTGCCGTCCCCCACCGGGCGAGCAGCGCCCGCGGCGCCAGCCGGGCGACCTCGTGGGCGCCGGAGTCGACGAACCCGTGCGGGTCGGCGGCGGCCTGCTCCACGACGGCATCCCACGCGGTCTTCTTCGCCGGGTCCAGGCTGCGCGCGGCGAGGACGGCGACCTCGTCGGTCCAGGTCAGGTGGGCCACCTGGGTCGCCACGGTCCAGCCCGGCGCGGGGGTGGGCGTCGCCCAGCCGTCCCGGTCGAGGCCGGCGACCGCGTTCCAGAGTGCGTCGCCCTCCGCTCGGAGGTCGCCGAGCAGGTCGTCGAGCAGGGTCATGCCGGCTCCTCGCGGTCGTCGCGGAGGGCGGCGTCGAGCACGACCGCCCACTCGTCCAGGATCCGCCCGCGGCGGCGGGTGTCGTCGGTGATGGTGGCGGCCAGGCCGAGGCCGCGCACCAGGTCGAGGGTGCCCTGCACCAGCTCGCGGACGCCCTCGCGTGACTCGTCGGCGCCGAGCAGCTCCACGGTCAGCCGGTGCGTCTCGCGCCCCACGCGCTGCTCGAGCGGGGCGACCGCCTCCAGCAGCGTCGCGTCCGTGCGGGCGGCGACCCAGAGCTCGAGGGCCGCGGTGAAGACCGGCGAGGTGAAGTGGTCGGCGAGCACCTGCAGCACCGCACGGGTACGCCGCTCGCCCGCGGGCAGCGCCCGCGCCGCCGCGGCCAGCTCCGCGCCGCGTACCTCGGTCAGGTGCTCGACGGCGGCGACGACCAGGGCGTTCTTGGTCGGGAAGTGGTGCAGCTGCGCCCCTCGGCTGACGCCGGCCCGCTCGGAGACCAGGGTGGTCGAGGTGCCGGCGAACCCGCGCTCGACCAGGCACTCCACCGTCGCGTCCAGCAGCCGCGCCCGCATCGCCCGGGTGCGCTCGCCCTGCGGGACGCGGGGCGGGGCGGACGGGGGCACCGGCCCAGCATCGTGGCGGGGACAACAAACAGTCAAGCCTGTCTTTTATTGGTTACCGCGTCTGACGGATGACAACGGGCGCGGGGGCGCGCTCAATGGACTCATGGTCAGAGGTCTCGTCCTGTCGTGCATCGTCGCCTTGGCCAGCTGTCTGCTGGTCGCGCCACCGAGCCAGGCCCACCGCGGCGGGCTCGAGGTCTACGACCAGGGCACCTACGACGACCCGTACGAGTTCGACGACGACGAGTGCGGCTTCCTCTTCCACGTCGAGGGCAGGCAGTGGGGCCGGTACAAGAACTACATCGTGCCCGGCTCGGACCGGCAGGCGTTCCTCGCCAACAACCGGTACCACTGGCGCGAGACGATCTCGAACCCCGCGAACGGCAAGAAGATGTACCTCTCCGGCGACGGCCACGTCCGCGAGGTGCGCGCCCGGCACGTCGAGGGCACCGTGTGGGACTTCGTCTCGATCGAGACGGGCGCACCCTTCGTCATGCGGACCAGCCGCGGCCGGGTCGTCGTGGCGGACCGCGGCAAGCTGGTCCGCGTGCAGCGCTTCGACACCCTCGGCGACGGCGTCCCGGGCGGCGAACCCGTGGGCGAGGAGACCATCCTGCACCGGTTCACCCGCGGGTCGTTCCCCTCGCTCGAGCCCGATTTCGACTTCTGCGGCATCGTGGCCAAGCACCTCGGCGCGACGCCGGCACCGCGCTGACCGGACTCACACCTCCGGGGGGTCACGAGCGCCGGTGACGAACCAGGTGGGCGACGCTCGCGACTCCGGCCAGGACGACCGTCCCGACGCCGAGCGCTGAGGCCGCACGCTCCGGCAGGGACAGATCGCTGATCGCGGCCGCCAGGACGGCACAGAGGAACGCGGCCAGCAGGATCCCGAAGAAGATGGCCAACGACGTCGCGATGAGGATCGTCTGCTGGTCCCGCTCCGCCTGGCTCCGCATACCGCCATCCTCCCCCCTCTGGCATGTTCGTAGGGTTCCGAACATGCCTCCGACGCCTCCCTATCGCGGTCGCTGGCTCGTTCGGTCGTCGTTCGTGCTCGCCGCCCTCGGCTGCACTCGTCGTGGGCTGGCTCGTGCTGGCCGGCGACCGAGCACTGATGTGCGACCTGGGCGGGGCCTCGTCCCGGTGGGGTGAAGCCGAGCGCACGTGGCTGCCGCCGGGGACGACGTGCACGTGGTGGCTGGACGGCACGCCGCACACGGACCGCCCGGACGCGTCACGCTTCGCTGTCGTGGCGATGGCGTTGTTCGGCGTACCGCTAGGCCTCTACCTCCGCGGGCTGCTGCGTCCCTCTCCTCAGCCTGCCCGCGCGGACGACGACGCTCGTCGCTGAGGGGGCGCGCTCGTCAGCTGCAAGCCGACAGATCGGGTGCCCGTTGAGGACTTGTTCGTGTACGCGAGTGCCTAGACCCTCGAAGGGGTTGCGAGTTGAGGGAATCGACTGCCCAGTTGCCGGGACGCTGGGAGGCTGCTCCCATGGCTCGTCGTCTCGGTCACCTGGCAGGAGGGGTAGCCCTCACCGCCGCCACGATCACCGCCCCTTTCTCCGCACACGCGACTGCCACATCCGCAGCGCGGAGCCCTCAGGTGCCGACGATCGAGCAGGTCGCCGAGGTCTACCCACACTTCGCTGGTGGCTCAGTTCCCGGTGGGGCAAGCGGGGTCGTCCCTGCTGTCCGGAGGGACTGCTCGTGGGGCAAGCCCTATGCCGGTTCGCAGCTTCGTTCCGACGACTATGTCCCGGCTGGCACGCGGCGAGATCCCACCCGGCGCAAGCCCGATGTGGTGATCATCGCACTGTCCTTCCGCTCTGTCCGTCACGCCTCGGACTACGTGGCCGACAGCGTGAAGACGCACTCTGCGTGCATGCTCGCGGGCGCGAGCGATGACGCGGCGCTCACCACCAAGAAGCTTCGCTTCGGTCTCGGAGACCAGCGATTCGCCGTGACCGGCGTCCTGGTCGACGGACAGGCCACACGAGTAACCCACCGGCTCCTCGTCCGCGAAGGCAAGACCGTCACCTCCACCACCGTCGCCTCGACCAATGGCAAGCCCGCCGCGAAGCGCGCGGTCCGCCTGGCCCGACTGGCGGTGCGAACGGCCCGGTAAGACGTCGCCGCACCGCGCTAGCCGCTTCACTGAGCGCCGAACGCACCCCGTCAGACAGCGAGGACGAGCTCGAGGAGGCGTTGCTCTCGGCGGGTGAGGGTGTGGATCTGCATCGCTGGTCGGGGTAGGTCGGGTGCGGTCGAGGTGACCTGGTGCCCGGTGGGGGTGGTGGTGGTGACCCGATGTCGACTGGGTCCCTCGTCGAATGGATCGGGTGGGTCGGTGGTGGTGGTCCAGCCGGGGGCCTGCTTGGTGTGGTTGCACTGCTCGCACAGCCCCTGACCGTTGGGCCCGGTGGTGGGACCTCCCGCGGCCCAGTCCTCGATGTGGTCGTGGTGGCGGACCGGGGCGTCGCACCAGGGGGTGCGGCAGGACTGGTCGCGCAGGTCCAGGAACAGTCCGAGCCCGGCGGGGAAGGTCCGGGCGACCGACTCCAGGGCGGTGAGCTGGCCGGTGGTGGGTGAGACGTAGAGCTTGCGCAGCGTGGCCAGGGCCTGCTCGGCCGCGCTCGCGGTGAGCTCGCGGGCCAGGGCGGCGGGGATCGGTCCGTGGCCCTGCAGCCAGGCGGGGTCGGTGCCGCCGGCGATCAGGGTCTGGTCGGAGACGGTCATGTTGACCGCGACCGGCACCGCCTCGGCGGTGTCCTGTCCGGTGACCCGGACCACCAGGGTGTCGGCCATGATCTGTCCGCGGGTGCGGGGGTCACCCTGGGCGCGGAGCCGGTCGGCGTGCGCGCCCAGGCACGCCCACACAGCGATCCCCTCCGCGGCCGGCAGCAGCGCGGTGACCTGCGACATCGTCTCCGGGACCGGGCGGACGCTGATCCGCCGCTCGGAGACCTCGCGCCGCGCCCGGTCGACCACCGCGTGCGGGTCCAGGGCGTAGCCGATCTTCTTGGCTTCCGCGACCAGTCGCCGGTCCCCCCACCCCTCGACGGTGGACGGGTCGGCGAACAGCCGGGCGTCCACCGCGGCACGGTCCTCACGGGACAGGCACGCGGTCTCCCGCGCGACCAGGGTGGCCCGCCACTCCGAGAGCACCCCGGCCTCCATCGCCGCCAACGCACACGGCATCTCGTCGACCAGCACCTTCGCCAACCCCAGGTGGGTGCCGCCGCGGTGCGGGGACTCCCGCCGCGCCAGCGCCACCTGACCGGCCACCCCACGGCCCCGCTGGTCGGCCGGGACCCCGCGGTGGGTCTGCTCCTCGCACTGGGAGACGTCCAGGTCGACCGTCAACCTCGCTTGGGCGGCGCACAGCTGGGCCTTGAGGTCCTCCAGCGCCCGGATCCGGTCCACCCGCTCGGCGTCGGTGAGGTCACCGTGGACGAGTCCCCCAGCCCAGGACGCGACCTGCTCTACGCCGGGCACGCCGGTGCTTTCGACGAGCGGGTTGGGGGTCCGGGACATGTCCCGATTCTATCGAACACACGTTCGAACAGCAATGGGTCGTCCCCAGCACTTTCCCAACTCGTATGACGCAAGCCGTGCCGCGGCGTACCGCCGCGAACACAAGCGCCGACTCGGCGTGGGGGTCAGTCCAGGCGCGCCACCAGCGGGAGGCGAGACCGGGCGGCGAGGCCGACCACGGCGGCGGTGAGCAGCGGGAGCGCCACGACCAGCCCGACGATCAGCAGCCAGGGCACGTCGAGGAACGGGCCCGACCCGGTGCTGGAGGTGAGCGGGTAGGTCACCGCGATGCCCGGCACGAAGCCGACCAGCGCGCCGAGGATCGCGCCGACCACCCCCACCACGGCGGCGTACGCCGCGGCGACGCCGCGCCGGGTGCGGGGCGCGGCCCCGACGGCCGCCAGGGTGGCGAGGTCGGGACGCGCGTCGGAGAGCGCGAGGAAGGTCGCGGTGAGCGTGCCGCCGAGCATCAGCACGGCGCCGAGCCCGACCAGGACGAGCTGGATGACGACGATCTCGTCGTCGAGCTGGAAGCCCCGCTCGACGTAGACGTTCGCATCGACGGTGAGGGCGCCGACCGCCTCGGCGAGCTCCTCCTCCTGGTCCTCGTCGATGGCGGTTCCGGTGAGGCCGAGGCTCACGGTGCGGACGCTGATCCCCAGGTCGCGCACCGCGTCCTCGCTGAGCAGGGCCTGCGGCCCGGCGTACTCGTCGTCGACGCGGACCACGAGCGCCGCGACCTGCTCCCGGGAGGCCGGTCCGGTCGGCTCGCCGTCCTCGTCGAAGGTGCGCACGCGCAGGTCCAGCCGCTGGTCCCCCTCGCTTCCGGCGGTGGAGAACGCGACGACGGCACCACGGGCGAGCGCGGCCACGGCACGTTCACGGTCGCCCGGGCGCAGGTCGTCGGTCAGGTCGAGCGACTCGGGCCCGACGAGCAGGTCCGCGCCGAACGGCGAGCCCCAGCCGGTGAGGAGCCGTCCGTCGCCGGCCCGCCGCAGGCGCACGTCGGAGTAGCCGCCGTCGTAGCCGAGCCCGCGGACCTCGACCACGTCGGCGTCGGGGACCTCGCGGGCGAGGGCGCCGCGGACCCGGTCCCACTGCGGGTCGGGTCCGTACCAGGTGACGGCCCCGACGCCGTCGCGGAGCTGGGGGACGTAGGTGGCGCGGTCCTCGGCCTGGTCGCTCTGCAGCGAGATGCCGAGCGCGACGACGCCCGCGACGGTGGCCGCCACGGCGGCGACGGCCGGGACGGTGCGGGTGCGGTGCCGCGCGGCGTCGCGGACGGCGTACCGCAGCGCGAGCGGGAGCCGTCCGGACACGCGGGCCAGTCCGGCGAGCACCACGGGCACGAGCAGGATCATCCCGAGCACGGCGACCACCGCGGAGCCGGCGATGAGGACCTCCCCGGAGCCGGTGCCGAGCGCGCCGTACGCCGCGAGGCCGATGCCGGCGGCGAGCAGGACCACGCCGAGCACGGGCGAGCGGAGCGAGGGCCGCCGGTCGCCCCGCCGGCCGGCGAGCACGGCCACGACGTCCTGACGGGAGGCGGTCCAGGCGGGGACCATGGCCGCCAGCAGCGCGCTGACCAGGCCGAACGCCGTGATCCCGGCGAGGTGCGGCCAGGGGACGTCGAAGGGGCCGAACCAGGAGTCGTTCCGGCCCTGGGCCACGGGCAGGACCAGGCGGGCCACGAGGATGCCGAGCGCCACACCGAGGATGCTGGCCGCGCCGCCGAGCACCACCGCGCTCGCGAGCACGACCCGGCGGGCCTGGCGGGGGGTGCCGCCGGTGGCGGTCATCAGCGCGAGGCTGCGCGCCTGGCGGCGGGCGCCGACCGCGAACGCGGGGCCGGCCAGCAGCACCACCTCGATCAGCGCCATCACCACGACCAGCGCCACCACCGTGGCCATCGCGTCGTCGCCGGAGGAGACCATCTCCTCGGCCTCGGCCGGCAGGGGCGGCGGATCGAGCACGACCGCCCGGGAGAGCACGGTCGCGCCGAGCTCGTTGAGCGCGCGGACCTCCGCCCAGTCGACCTCGTCCCCGTCGACGAACCAGGAGCGGCTGGCCTCCAGGTCGCGGTCGGGGAGCGCGAACGCGCCGAGGGGTCCCATCGCGACCGGGTAGCCCCGCGCCTCCGCGGACTCCGCGATCCCCACGACCACGGGGTCGGCGGAGTCGTCCGCGTCGTCCTGCTCCGGACCGGTGAGGTCGAGCCGGTCGCCCACGGCGTACCCCTTGGCGGCGAGGGCGGCGTTCACCACGACCTCGTCGTCGGTCCGGGGCAGCCGGCCCTCGTCCAGCCGGGCCAGGCCGTCGGCGACCGGGTCGCGCAGGTCGACCTCGAGCACCTCGACGTCGGCGCGGCCGGCCTCGGTGGCGACGCCGACGGTGCTCGCGCGCCACTCGACGAGCCGCGCGTCGCCGAGGACGCCGGTCACCTGCTCCGCGGTCGCGATGGTGTCCGCCGCGTCGGACCAGCTGGAGTACAACTCCGGGTCCGGGGCCTGGACGACGCCGCGCGCCAGGTTGACGGTCACGCTGGCGGTCGCGGACCCGAGCTGGCGGTCGAGCGACTCGACGCTGTCGACGTCCTGGGTCTCGAGCACGACGTCCGCCGCGGTCACGGCCAGCACCGGCAGCGCGATCATCGCCAGGACCAGCACGCTGCGCCCCTTGGCCCGCAGCGCGTCGCGCCGGGCCAGCCTCAGCGGCACGGTCCAGCCCGACAGGAAGATCACCGGGAGCCGTCCTCGACGAGGAGCGCGTCGACCGGGTCGGCGCCGGTCTCGTCGACCACCACCCCGTCGCGCAGGAAGACCACCCGGTCGGCCCACGCGGCGTGCCGGGCCTCGTGGGTGACCAGGACGCCGGCGGCGCCCGCGTCGCACCGGGCGCGCAGCAGGCGCAGGACCTCCTCGCCGGTCTCGGTGTCGAGCGCCCCGGTCGGCTCGTCGGCGAGCACCAGCCGCCGCTCGCCGACGATGGCCCGCGCGATCGCCACCCGCTGCTGCTGGCCGCCCGACATCTCGTCGGGGAACCGGTCGGCGAGGTCGACCAGGCCGACCTCCTCGAGCGCGTCGAGGGCCTTGCGGCGCGCGGCCCGGGTGCGCTCCCCGTCGAGCTCGCGGGGCAGCGCGACGTTCTCGGCCGCGGTGAGCGCGGGGATCAGGTTGAAGTCCTGGAAGACGTAGCCCAGCGAGGTACGCCGCATCCGCGCCCGCTCGGTGGCGCCCAGCGCGCCGAGGTCGACGCCCTCGACCGACACCGTGCCGGTGGTCGGGCTGTCGAGCCCGCCCGCGAGGGTGAGCAGCGTCGACTTGCCGGAGCCCGAGGGGCCCATGACGGCGACCAGCTCGCCGGCGTACGCGGAGAAGGAGACCTCGCGCAGCGCGCGCACCGCGGTCTCGCCCTCGCCGTGGACGCGCGAGACCCGGTCCAGGCGCAGCACCGCGCTCATCGCGCCTGCTCCGGCCGGGTCGGCCGCGTGCGTTCGGGTCGCTCGGCGCGGCGGGCGTCGGCCGCCCGGCGGAGGCGCTCGGCGCTCTGCCGCAGCCAGGACTCCTCGGCGCGCCGCAGCCGGCGCTGCTCGTCCTCGCCGAGCGGGGTCACCGGACCTCCTCCTCGGCAGCGGACGCGGCAGCGGACGCCGAGGTAGATGCCGCACCGGGAACCGGCGCCGGCATCTCGAGCGCGGCCCGCCGCAGCCGCGCCTCGCAGTGGTCGAGCCAGCGGACCTCGGCCTCGGCGCTGAAGACCAGCGAGTCGAGCACCAGGCTCCAGGCCAGGTCGGCGGGCTCGGCGGGACGGGCCGCTCGGCCGCTGCGCTTGAGCCGGGTGTAGTCCTGCAGGGCGCGCATCGTCGCGCTGCGCTGCTGCTGGATCACGGTGCCGACGTCGACGCCCGGGACGGTCACCGCGAGCGCGAGCTTGATCGCCAGCTCGTCACGCGGCGGCTGGGTGCGCTCGACCGGCGTCGTGAACCAGGCGGCCACCTCCTCGCGCCCCGGCCCGGTGATCCGGTAGACGACGTGGCCCTCGCCGTCGTCGCCCGCGCCCTCGACCAGTCCGTCCCGCTCCAGGCGGGTCAGGGTCGTGTAGACCTGCCCGACGTTGAGCGGCCAAGTGGCGCCCGTCCG
The DNA here is from genome assembly GCF_014127485.1 of Nocardioides dongkuii. NCBI lineage: Bacteria > Bacillati > Actinomycetota > Actinomycetes > Propionibacteriales > Nocardioidaceae > Nocardioides > Nocardioides dongkuii. The sequence continues at coordinate 4,091,620 of NZ_CP059903.1, forward strand.
CTGCTCGAACTCGCTGCGCAGCTGGTAGCCGTACATCGGCCCCTGCTCCAGCAGCGCCAGCAGTGCCTGCTTGACCGACATCGCGACTCCTCGGGTGATGGATACCGAGTATGTATACCACGTATGCACCTGCCCCGACAGGGCTCGATGACCGGTGCGCCAGACTGCGCGCATGCCCACCACCCTGATCACCGGCGCGTCCTCCGGCCTCGGCGCCGAGATGGCCCGCCAGCTCGCCGCGAAGGGCGAGGACCTCGCGCTCTGCGCCCGCCGTACCGACCGCCTCGAGGAGCTGCGCGCCGAGATCCTCGCCGCGCACCCCGGCCGCCGGGTCGCGGTCCGCGCCCTCGACGTGAACGACCACGACCAGGTCTTCGAGGTGGTCCGGGGGTTCCGCGCCGACCTCGGCAGCCTCGACCGGGTCGTCGTGAACGCCGGCCTCGGCAAGGGCGCGCCGCTCGGGACCGGCGGCTTCGCCGCCAACAAGGAGACCGCGACGACGAACTTCGTCTCCGCGCTCGCCCAGTGCGAGGCGGCGATGGAGGTCTTCCGCGACCAGCGCGCCGGGCACCTCGTCGTCGTCTCGTCGATGTCGGCGATGCGCGGGATGCCCAAGACGCTCACGACGTACGCCGCGTCGAAGGCGGGCATCGCCCACCTCGCCGAGGGGCTGCGCACCGAGCTGTACGGCACCGAGCTCGGCCGCACCGTCCAGGTCACCGTCCTCTACCCCGGCTACATCGCCTCGGAGATGAACGAGAAGGTCGCGCAGCGGACGCCGCTGATGGCGCCCACCGACAAGGGCGTGCGCGCGATGGTCGCGGCGATCGAGAAGCGGGTCGACTCCGCCTGCGTGCCGCGACTGCCGTGGGCACCGCTGTCGGTGCTGATGAAGCACGCCCCGCTGCCGGTGCTCAAGCGCCTCATCTGACCGCGGCGCCCCGGCCGTCTTGTCCCGGCGCGGGGCCCGGCGCACCATCGAGTGGTGGACGCGGAGGTGGTCGTCAAGGTCGGCGTGGTCCTCGCCGTCCTCGTCGCCCTCTGGGTGGCCGCCGACTGGCAGCGGTACCGCCGCCGCGCCGTCCGGCTCGGGCGGGCCCTGCACCTCGTCGACCCTCCGCCCCCGACCCCCGACGGCCCGCCGATCGAGCAGCTCGCCGCGACCGCCGAGCGGCTGCGCTCCACGGTGCGGCACGCACCGCCGGGCACCCCGGTCGCCCGGCTGCGCGGCTGGCAGGCGGCGTACGACGACGTGCTGGCCGCCGCGTGCCGGTGCCTGGACCTCGAGCACCGGCTGCGGGACCTGCCAGAAGGCCCGCAGCGCGACCTGGAGCGCGAGCGGGTGGAGCGGCTGCTGGTGGCGCACGGCCTGCTGCTGCGGCCCCCGGCCTGACACGCGGAACGGCGCCCGGGACCCCGTGGGTCCCGGGCGCCGCCCGTGCTGCTGTGTTGCTGCTGCCGACCGGTCAGTCGGTCCCGGTGACCACCGAGACGTACGTCGGGTCGTCGGACCCGGCGTAGTTCAGCATCCCGAAGTACCGCGTGTCGGCCGTCAGGCCGCTCCAGGACAGGTCGAACGCCGTCTGCTGGTTCGCCTGCACCGGCACCGGGTTCGGGTCCACGGTGAGGTTGCCCTGGTCCGGGACCCCGCCGACGCCGAAGTAGCGCAGCTCGTAGTCGATCGGGCTGCCCGCGGAACCGGCGGCGAACCCGTCGACCTGGACCAGGTACGTCCCGGCGGCGAGCTCCTCGGCCATGAACAGCTCGTCGGCCGAACCGGTCGCCGCCTCGCCCACGAGCCCCGTCACCGTCGCCGGGCTGCACGAGGTGGCGCTGTAGACGTACATGTCGAGGTCGGCGGAGTCGTCGGTCGCGTCGAGCTCGAACCGGGACAGGTCGGTGCCCTCGGTCACCTGGACGCACTCGATGGCGTAGTCGCCCTCCGGCACGCCGCCCGGGAACGACTCGGCGGGCGTGAGGCCCACCGGGTCGACCTGGAGGGTGCCGGTGTAGCCGGCCGTGATCGGGACCCGCACCTCACCGCTGGTGCCCTCGCCCTCGACCAGGTCGGGGGCGTCGACGGCCACCGGCTGCAGGACGATCGGCATCCGGACCTTGGTGGGGCCGGTCAGGGTGACCGAGCCCTTGGCCCACTGGTTGAGCGGCGCGGTGGTGCGCGTGAACCGGAAGGTGACGTCGTTGACGTCGCCCGCCCGCGTCGCGGTGATGCCCGGGCGGGTCTTCACCGTGAAGCCGGGCACGTTCACCTTGATCTTCCAGCGGCCCTTCATCGAGGAGCGGAAGCTCCGCGTGAACGACGTCTGGCCGGTCACCCCGCTCTGCGCCAGCGACGGCACGTTGAGGTCCTTGGCCTCGATGGCCCGGACGCCGGTGTTGGCGACGCCGAGCCCGGTGAGGAAGCCGCGCCAGTCCTGGGCGTCGGAGGTGACGAACAGGCCGGGCTTGAGGAACTTCCTCGGCTGCACCTGGCCGGCACCCTGGCCGAACCAGTCCTTGGAGCGGCGGCCGTCGGCGTTCCTGACGCTCTTCGCCGTGGTCATCATCGCCGACTTCACGTCCATCGGCTCCCAGCGGGGGCGGTTGCCGAGGATGAAGGCCGCGAGGCCGGAGATGTGCGGAGCGGCCATCGAGGTACCGGAGTAGAGGTCGTACTTGCGACCGGAGTTCGACGGCGGGGCCACCGCCGCGAGGACGCTGACGCCCGGTGCCGCGATGTCCGGCTTGAGCAGGTCGGCGTCGTTGGCCAGGGCCGGACCGCGCGAGGAGAACCCGCCCACCTGGGGCAGCGGGGTCTTCTTCTTCGTGAGGTTCCCGAGCTCGAACCTCGCCGTGGCACCGGCGCCCGCGGAGGCGATGTAGCTCATCACCTGCGGGGTCTCGGTGTGCGGGATGTGCACGGTCGGGACGGTGTGGAAGTCGGCGTCCAGGCTGCCCTCGGTGGCGTTGGCGAGCAGCATCGCGACCCCGCCGGCGCGCTTGACCTCGGCGCTCTTGGCGACCCGGTCGTAGCCGCCACGGATGCAGACCACCATCTTGCCGGTGACCTTGGCCGGGTCGAGCGTGTCCGGGCCGCACAGGGCGGCGTCGGCGGCGTCGCCGCCGGCGACGACGGAGGCCTCGGCGGTGACCAGGGGCTTGGCGGGGAGCTTCTCGGCCGCGATCGACGCGCCGAGGATCTTGCGGCCGTTGCCCAGCACCAGGGTGTTCTCGAAGAGGGCGTGCGTGCTCGCCGCGACCGTGGTCAGCCAGGGGCTGTTGTGCGCCACGGTGGAGGCGCCGGGGCCGGAGTTGCCCGCGGAGGCGCTCACGAAGACGCCGGCCTCGGCCGCGCCCTCGAAGGCGAGCTCGACCACGTCGACGACGGTGTCGGTGGCGCCGGAGATCGAGAAGTTGAGGACGTCGGCGCCGTCGGAGACCGCGTCGTCGACGGCGGCGAGGATCGCGCTGTTGTAGCAGCCGCCCGTGTCGGGGTCGGTGTCCTCCCAGCAGACCTTGTAGATCGCGAGCTTCGCGGCCGGGGCCATGCCGGAGAGTGCCTTGAACCTGCGGCCCTCCACCCGGGCGTTGACCTTGGCGTTGCCGGCGGCCGTGCCGGCGGTGTGGGTGCCGTGCCCGTCGCCGTCACGGGTGGAGATGAACTCGTCCGGGGAGATGTTCGCGGGATCGGTCGCCGCGAGGAAGGTCTCGGGGTAGTAGCGGGCGCCGACGATCTTGGTCGTGCACAGGGACGCGGTCCACGCCTCGCCCGGCTCGCACTCGCCCCGGAAGACGCCGCCGTCGGCCTTCTCCATCCGGGTCGCGGTGCCCTTCATGGAGATGTCCCACTTCGTCTTCGCCTTGCGCGTGAGGCGGTTGCCGGCGAACGACTTCGACTCCGGCCAGATGCCGCTGTCGAGGTCGGCGATGACGACGCCGGCGCCGGCCCGCTTCTGGCCGCCGAACTTGGTCCAGGCGCCGTTCTTGCCGGTCATGCCGAGGAAGTCCGGCGAGCGCCAGGTGTCGAGCTCGCGCGCGACGTCCTTCTCAATGGCCAGCACGCGGCGGTCGGTGGCCAGGTCCATGGCCTGCTCCGCGGTCAGCTGCGCGGCGAAGCCGTTCGTGGCGACCGTGTAGCTGCGGTCGACCTCGGCGCCCACCTCGTCGGCGATCCGCGCGTGGCTGGTGCGCAGGCGCTCGGCGTACGCGCGGGAGTCACCGCTGTCGGCACGGAACACCGCACCGGGGGCGCGGGCGGCGGCACGGGCGGCCACCGCGGGCTCCTGCAGGACGACCACGTAGCGGCCGTCGGTGAACCGGGTCGGCTTGGCGCCGGCCGGCAGGGCGACGTTCTCGTCGGCCGAGACGCTGCCCGCGGCGGTGGCCGCAGGCACGCTGGCAAGGAGGGCGGCGACCACCGCTCCCGCCGACGCGAGGCCGACGAGGCGCTTCTGGCGCCCGGACCCCAACCTGTGATTGAGCACGACGTTCTCCTGACTGGTCGTTCCCGGACCGGCGCGAGCGCGCCGGCCGGGGGCACGATCACCTAAGAGGACTACCTCGGCGTGGTCAAGGGTCTGCGCGGCCGTAACCCAAATGTTGCGTGCCAGTAGCCCGTTCGGGTGAGGGCCACCCCGGGGCGGCGGCCGCTCAGCGGTACGTGAGCGCGTCGCCGGCGAGGTGGGCGTGCTCGTTGAAGGTGAGCAGCCGGGGTCCGGTGGACCCGACCACGACGCGGGTGACCGAGGAGTTCACGACCACGGTGTTGAACCGGGCCCACAGGCGCGCGGTGGCCGAGAGGTCGCCGTCGTCGGGCCCGGCGGGCGGGTGCACCAGGTCGGCGCAGGCGGCGGCGACCGGCCCGCCGGAGGTCACCACGACCACCGTGCCGCCCGGGCCCGCCTGCTCGCAGGCGCGGCGCAGCGAGTCGCGCACCCGGGCGAGGAACGCGGCGTACGACTCGGGGTAGTCCTCGTCGTGCCGGCCGCTGGTCCAGCGCGCGGTGGCCTGCTCGAAGAGCGCCTGGAAGGCCCGCCGGTCCAGCTCGCCCTCGGGCAGGTCGGGGTGGCGCGCGACCACGCCGAGGTGGTCGAACTCGTCCCACCCGGGGTCGACGCCGGCGGCGAGGTCCCAGCCGGCCCCCTCGAGCATCGCGTCCACGGTCTCGCAGTGGCGGCGCATGCCGCCGCGGACCACGACCGTCGGGACCGTGCCGCTCGCGGCGAGGTGGGCGCCGAGCAGCCGGCCCTGCTGCCACCCGGTCTCGGAGAGCACGTCGTAGTCGTCGGCGCCGAACGAGGCCTGCCCGTGCCGGACGAGGAGCAGCCGCCCCATCAGCGGGTCTCGTCGACCAGGCGGCGGCAGCGCGCCTCGAGGTACTGCACGGCCGGGCCGAACACGGCGTACGCCTCGTTGGTGGTCTGCCCGTGGGCGTAGCGGTACCAGATCTGCTGGGCGATCACCGCGAGCCGGAAGAGCCCGAACACCTCGTAGAAGCGCCACTGGTCCGGCGACACGTCGTACCCCGCCCGGGAGCAGTAGCGCTCGACGATCTCGGCGCGGGTCCACATGCCCGGCGCGTTGGAGGGCTGGCGCCGGAACATCTGGAACACCTCGTCGTCCCCGGCCTCGACCCAGTAGGCCATCGAGCCGCCGAGGTCCATCAGCGGGTCGCCGACGGTGGCCATCTCCCAGTCGAGGACGCCGACGATGCGGGTCGGGTCGTCGGGCGCGAGCACCAGGTTGTCGAGGCGGAAGTCGTTGTGCACCAGCACCTGGGCGACGTCGGCGGGCTGGTGCTGCTCGAGCCACGACGTCACGTCGGACCAGTCGCCGGTGTCGTCGGTGCGGGCCTTCGCGAACCGGCTCGTCCAGCCGGCGACCTGGCGGCCGACGTACCCCTCGCCGCGGCCGAGCGCGGCCAGCTCGGGGTGCCGGGTGACGTCGACGGAGTGCAGCTCGGTGAGCACGTCCCAGGCGTTGCGGCACAGCCGGGAGACCTCGTCGGCCGTCATGGCGCCGGGCAGGTCGCGGCGCAGGATCGTGCCCTCGACCTTCTCCATCACGTAGAACGGCGAGCCGATGAGCGACTCGTCCTCGCAGAGGCCGACCATCGCCGGCACGTGCGGGAAGACCGGCGCGAGCGCGGCCTGGATCCGGTGCTCGCGGGCCATGTCGTGGGCGCCCGCGGCCTTCTGCCCCGCCGGCGGGCGGCGCAGGATCAGCTCACGGTCGGGCAGCCGCAGCAGGTAGGTGAGGTTGGAGGCGCCGCCGGCGAACTGCCGCACCTCGCTGATCTCGCCCAGGCCGAGCCAGGCGGCGACCGCCTCGGTGTCGAAGGCGTCCTCGTCGCGGACCGGCCGCGCCGGGTTGCCGTCGGTGCTCATCGACGGTCCCCCCGGGACGACGCGAGGGTGTCGAGCTTGCGGGCCTGGTCGCGCATCATCGCGTCGTACGCCGCGCGGTCGCCGACCTTGAGGCCGTACGCCGCCTGCGCGGCCGGGTCGGGCAGGATCACCTCGTCGCCGCGGTCCAGCCCCTCGAGCACCGCGGCCGCCACCTGCTCGGCGGTCGTCGGCGACTCCTCGACCAGCTGGCGGACGACGCTGCCGAGACCCTCGTCGCGGCCGCGCAGGGAGTCCATCAGCCGGGTGCGGAAGAAGGACGGGCAGACCACGTGCGCGGTCACGCCGTACGGCGCGAGCTCGTGGCCGGCGGTCTCGGTGAGGGCGACGACCGCCGCCTTGACCGCGTTGTAGGACGCCATGCCCGCGGGGTGCACGAGCCCGGCGAGGGAGGCGACGTTGACGATCCGCCCGGACCGCTGCCGCTTGAGCATCGGCACGAAGGCGCGCAGGCCGCGGACGGCGCCGAACAGGTTGATCTCGGTGATCCAGCGCCACTCGTCGAGGTCGGCCACGTCGAGCCGGCCGCCGCCGGCGACGCCGGCGTTGTTGACCAGCACGTCGAGGCCGCCCCAGCGCTCCTCGACGTGGGCGACCGCGGCCGCCCAGTCGTCGTCGGAGGTGATGTCGAGGGTGAGGTCGCCGCCGGTGAGGTCGGTGCGGAGCACCTCGTCGCCGCGCGCCTCGAACGCCTCGGCCAGCGCGGCGCCGAGCCCGGAGGCGGCCCCGGTGACCAGGATGCGGCTCATCTGCGTGCTCGGGGGTCGAGGTCCATGGGGGCGACCCTACGGTGACGCCGCCGGCTCCCCGCAGCTGTGGACAGACCCGCCGAGTCGGCGCACATGTGCGCCGACTCGGCGAGGTCCTCCACAGGTCGTGCTGGTCGTGCTGGTGGGCGGGTCAGGCGGGGAACGAGCCGCCCGAGGAGGCCAGCTCGCGGAGGTACGCCGTGGGGCGGAACCGGTCGCCGTACTGCTCGGCGAGCTCGTCGGCGCGGGCGACGAACGCCGCCAGGCCGATCTCGCCGTCGGTGCCCTCGTAGCCGGTCATGAACTGCGCGGCGCCACCGGTCATCGGCGGGAAGCCGATGCCCATGATCGAGCCGATGTTCGCGGCGGCGGCGGAGGTGATGACGCCCTCCTCGAAGCACTTCGCGGTCTCGAGCGCCTCGGCGAACAGCATCCGGTCCTTGACGTCCTGGATCGGCGGCTGCACCTCGGCGGGCGGGAACAGCTCGGCCAGCCCCGACCACATCGAGGCCCGCTTGCCGGCCTCGTCGTACTCGTAGAAGCCCGCGCCGCGGAGCCGTCCGGCGCGGCCGGCCTCCAGCATCCGGGTGACCACGGCGGTGCCGGGGTGCTCGGCGTACGGCGTGCCGTCGCGCTCGGCGGCCTCGCGGGTCGCGGTGGCGATCTTGCCCATCAGCTCCAGGTTGAGCTCGTCGGAGAGCTGCAGCACCGGGGCCGGGTAGCCGGCCTGGCTGGTGGCCCGCTCGATGGTCCAGGGGCGGACGCCCTCGGCGAGCATCGCCATGCCCTCGTTGACCATGAAGCCGATGACCCGCGAGGTGTAGAAGCCGCGGCTGTCGTTGACGACGATCGGGGTCTTCTTGATCTGCTGCACCACGTCGTAGGCCTTGGCCAGCGCCTCGTCGGAGCTGTCGGCGCCGCGGATGATCTCGACCAGCGGCATCTTGTCGACCGGCGAGAAGAAGTGCAGGCCGATGAAGTCCGCCGGGCGGTCGACACCCGAGGCGAGCTCGGTGATCGGCAGCGTCGAGGTGTTGGAGCACAGCAGCGCGTCGTCGTTGACGTACGGCGCCACCTCGGCGAAGACCTTGGCCTTCAGCGCCGGGTCCTCGAAGACCGCCTCGATGACCAGGTCGCAGCCGGTGAGGTCGGCCGGGTCGGCCGTCGGCGTGATCCGGTCGAGCAGCTCCTGGCTCTTCTCCTCGGTCAGCTTGCCGCGGCTCACTGCCTTGGCGTTGAGCTTCTCGGAGTAGGCCTTGCCCTTGGCGGCGTTCTCGGCGGAGACGTCCTTGAGGACGACCTGCATGCCGGCGCGGGCGCAGGAGTACGCGATGCCGGCGCCCATCATGCCGGCGCCGAGGACGCCCACCTTGACCGCGCGGTACGGCGGGATGCCCTGCGGGCGCAGCGAGCCGGAGCCGATCGCCTGCAGGTCGAAGAAGAACGCCTGGATCATGTTCTTCGCGCCCTGGTTGACGATCAGGTTGGTCAGGTAGCGCGACTCGATGCGCGAGGCGGTGTCGAAGTCGACCTGCGCGCCCTCGACGGCCGCGGACAGGATCGCCCGCGCGGCCGGGAAGACCGCACCCTTGGTCTGCTTGCGCAGCAAGGCGGGGAACGCCGGGAGGAAGCTCGCCAGCGCCGGGGACTTCGGCGTACCGCCGGGCATCTTGTAGCCCGGGGCGTCCCAGGGGTTCTTCGACGCCTCGGGGTTGGCCTTGATCCACGCCTTCGCGGCCGGGACCAGCTCCTCGCGGGTCGCGACCAGCTCGTCGACCAGGCCCTTCTCGAGCGCGACCGCCGGCTTGAACTGGGTGCCGGGCAGCAGCACGTCCATCAGGCCGGCCTGCAGCCCGAACATCCGGACGATGCGGGTCACCCCGCCGCCGCCGGGGAGCAGCCCGAGGGTCGACTCCGGCAGGCCGACGATGGCCTTGGGGTCGTCGAGCAGCACGCGGTGGTTGCAGGACAGGCAGATCTCGTAGCCGCCGCCGAGCGCGGCGCCGTTGATCGCGGCGACCACCGGGCGGGGGAACTGCTCGAGGCGGCGCAGGCCGGCCTTGACGTTCTCGCCCATCTCGAAGACCGACTGCGCGTCGTCCTTGGTGGCCTGGACCATGTTCTTGAGGTTGCCGCCGGCGAAGAAGGTCTTCTTCGCGCTGGCGACCACGACGCCCGAAATGCTCTGCTCGTCGGCGGCCACCTCGGCGTACAGACGGTCCACGACCGCCTGCATCGAGTCGAGGTAGAGCTGGTTCATCGTGTTCGCGCTGGCGGTGGGGTCGTCGAGGGTGAGGGTGACGATGCCGTCGGCGTCGCGCTCGTAGCGGACGGCACTCTGGGTCTGGGTCTGGCTCATCTGTTTCCTTCGTACGTCGAAAGGCTTGTGGTTGCGCTCGGCGCCCGGCTCACGAGGTGACCTCGTGCCTGGGTCACACGAGCTCGACGATGGTCGCGATGCCCATCCCGCCACCGACGCAGAGCGTGGCGAGGCCGCGGCGCTGGCCGCGGCGCTCCAGCTCGTCGATGAGCGTGCCGAGGATCATCGCGCCGGTCGCGCCGAGCGGGTGGCCCATGGCGATCGCGCCGCCATTGACGTTGGTGATCTCGGCGCTGATGTCGAGGTCGCGCATGAACCGCATCGCGACCGCGGCGAACGCCTCGTTGATCTCGAACAGGTCGATGTCGCCGACCTCGAGGCCCGCCTTGCCGAGCGCCTTGCGGGCGGCCGGGGCCGGACCGGTGAGCATGATCGTCGGGTCGGCGCCGGAGACCGCGGTGGCGATGATCCGGGCGCGCGGGGTCAGGCCGAGGTCGGTGCCGACCTGCTCGGTGCCGATCGCCATCAGGGCCGCGCCGTCGACGATGCCGGAGGAGTTGCCCGCGTGGTGGACGTGGTCGATCTTCTCGACCCAGTGGTACTTCTCGAGCGCGACGTCGTCGAAGCCCGCGTCCGCGCCGATGCCGGCGAAGGACGGCTTGAGCCGGGACAGGCTCTCCGCGCTGGTGTCGGGACGGATGGTCTCGTCGCGGTCGAGCACGACCAGGCCGTTGAGGTCGCGGACCGGCACCATCGCGCCGGAGAAGTAGCCGTTCGCCCACGCCTTGGCGGCGCGCTGGTGGGACTCCGCGGCGTACGCGTCGACGTCGTCGCGGCTCCAGCCCTCGATGGTCGCGATCAGGTCGGCGCCGATGCCCTGCGGGACGAAGCCCGCGCGGAACGCCGTGGCCGGGTCGGACGCCCAGGCGCCGCCGTCGGAGCCCATCGGCACCCGGCTCATCGACTCCACGCCGCCGGCGAGGATCAGGTCCTCGAACCCGCCGCGGACGCGCGAGGCGGCCTGGTTGACGGCCTCGAGGCCGGAGGCGCAGAAGCGGTTGAGCTGGACGCCGGCGACGGTGTCGGGGTAGCCGGCGGCGAGCGCGGCGGTCTTGGCGATGTCGCCGCCCTGGTCACCGATCGGCGAGACGACGCCGAGGACGACGTCGTCGACGCGCGCGGGGTCGAGGGTGGGGTTGCGGACCTTGACCTCGTCGAGGAGCCCGACGATGAGGTCGACCGGCTTCACCTCGTGGAGGGAGCCGGCCGCCTTGCCCTTGCCGCGGGGCGTGCGGAGGTGGTCGTACACGAAAGCTTCAGCCATGACCGTCCTAGCGACTGTTCAGGGGCGCGGGCCTCGTGGACCCGCGGTGGTCCGTCGATTGTGACACCGTTAGTGTCACGGTCAAGAGGCAACCCGCCGATGTGGCGCCGGTCACGGCCCCAGACGCAGGAGGAGGTACTCGATGGCGGACTCCCTGGCAGGCGAGGAGCTGCTCACGCTCGACGAGCTGACCGCCCGGGTCGGCATGAGCGTGCGCAACATCCGCTTCTACACGACCAAGGGCCTGGTCCCGCCGCCGCTGCGGCGCGGCCGCTCGGGCTACTACACCGCCGACCACGTCGCCCGGCTGGAGCTGGTGCGCGAGCTCCAGGAGCACGGGTTCACGCTCTCCGCGATCGAGCGGTACGTCGGCGCGATCCCCGCCGACGCGACGCCCGAGGACATCGCGCTGCACCGCACCATGCTCGCGCCCTGGCAGGCGGACGCGCCCGCGGAGCTCACCCGCGCCGAGCTGGACCGGCGTACCGGCCGGACGCTCAGCGACGAGGACCTCGCCACCCTCGCCGCCCTCGGGATCGCGATCCGCGGCAAGCGCGGTCGCTACCAGGTCTCGATGTCCCAGCTGCCGGTAGGACTCGGGCTGATCGACCTCGGCTTCCCGACCGAGGCCGCGCTCGCCGCCGCCGACGTGTACGCCGCCCACGGCCGCCAGCTCGCCCACGAGCTCAACGAGCTGTTCCGCACCATGGTCTGGCCGGTCTACCGCGAGGCCGGCGCCGCCCCCGAGAAGATCCAGGAGGTGGTCGAGCGGCTCAAGCCGCTCTCGATCGCCAGCCTGGTCTCGGCGTACGAGTCGGCGATGGACGAGACCAAGCGCGAGCGGATCGCCGAACGGACCCGCCGGGTGTCAGGCGACGACTCCTAGAGTCGGGGCATGACCCAGACCGTGCTCGTCACGGGCGCCACCGGCTTCGTCGGCAAGCGCCTGGTCCCCGCCCTCGTCGAGGAGGGGCACCAGGTCAGGGCGATGACCCGCAAGCCCGACGCGTACGACGGGCCGGGCGAGCCGGTCCACGGCGACGTGCACGACGCCGGCTCGCTGGCCGACGCGCTGTCCGGGGTCGACGTCGCGATCTATCTCGTGCACTCCCTCGACGACGACGACTTCGAGCGCGTGGACGCCGAGGCCGCCCGGTCGTTCGGCCTCGCCGCGGCGGCGGCCGGGGCGCGCCAGATCGTCTACCTCGGCGGTCTCGGCAAGGACGGCGAGGACCTCTCGCCGCACCTGCGCTCCCGACGTCAGGTGGAGCGGCTGCTCGGCGAGTCCGGCGTGCCGGTCACCGTGCTGCGCGCCGCGATCGTCGTCGGCGCCGGCGGGATCTCCTGGGAGATGACCCGGGAGCTGGTGAAGAACCTGCCCGCGATGGTGGTGCCGAAGTGGGCCGAGACCCGCACCCAGCCGATCTCGATCCACGACGTGGTCCGCTACCTGGTCGGCGTCGTCGGCCGCGAGGAGGCGATGGGCCGGGTCTTCGAGGTCGGCGGTCCCGACCAGCTCAGCTACCTGCAGATGCTCCAGGAGGCCGCCGAGGTGATGCTCGGCCGCCGCGTCCCGATCCTCAAGGCGCCGGTGCTGACCCCGCGCCTCTCGTCGTACTGGATCTCGCTGGTCACCAGCGTCGACGTCACCACCGGCCGCAACCTCATCGACTCGATGGGCACCGAGGTGATCCAGACCGACTTCGCCATCCGCGACCTGGTCCCCGGCGAGCCGCTGACGTACGCCGAGTCGGTGCGGCGGGCGCTGGCGGAGGGCTGATCCGGGGCCGGTCGGCTCAGCCGGGCGTGGCGCCGAAGACCAGCGGCAGCACCAGCAGCATCGACAGCGACCAGGTGATGTGGGTCAGGATCGGGGCGAGGATGCCGCCGGAGGCGCGGCGCTCGAGGCCGACGACCACGCCGAGCAGGGCCGCGGCGAAGGAGAGCATCACGTTGCCGGTCGCGAGCGTGGCGATCGGGTAGGCGATGCTCGTCCACAGGACGGGACGTCGCGGGATCGCGGCGTACGCCGCCCCGCGGAAGAACAGCTCCTCGGCGACGCCGTTGACCAGCGTGATGCCGACGAGGATGGCCAGCGACCCCTGGTCGGCGTAGTCGAGGACCGACGCGACCTGGTCGCCGAGGAACGGGATCTCCCGCACCACGAGCCCGCCGACCACGAAGAGGCCGGCGATCGCCAGGCCCAGCCCGATCGGGGTGGCCCAGGGACGGACCAGCTCGTCGCGGTGCGCGATGCGGCCGAGGTGCAGCGGTCCGGAGACGAACGCTCCGACCGCCCACACCCCGGCCAGCACCAGCGTCGAGAGGTAGAACCAGTCACTGCCGGGCTCGATGCGGAGCGAGAAGCCCAGCACCGACGCCCCGAGCAGCACGAACCCGGCGGTCACCCACTGGCGACGGCGCAGTGTCTCGGGCGCCTCGCGGTGGTCGCGCGGGACCATGTCCCACAACGACCTCCGCAGCCAGTCGACCACCGGGCTCATGCCAGTGGAGGCTAGCGACCGGTGGAGAACCCGGACGCGCTGTGGCGGGAGCCGCCCGTCGAGGAGCCGGCGGAGGAGCCGGCCGACGAGGACCCGCCGCGGCGCCGGTTGCGCCCGCCGCCGCCACCCGAGCCGGAGCCCGAGCCGGAGCGACCGGACGGCGACCCGGACGGCGAGCCGGCCGGCTTGGGACCGCGCTGGCCGCCACCCTGCTTGGGTCGCGAGCTGGTGCGCCGCTGCGGCTGCGCCTCGGGTACGTCGACCACCAGGCCGCCGTCGACGACGACCCGCTCGCCGGGGGCGAGCGTGACGAGCACGGGGTGCCGCGGACCGTCGACGCGGGTGATGGTCGGCTTGATGCCGGCCGCCCGGGTCAGGTCGCGCACGTCGCGGACCTGGTCCTCGGTCATCAGCGTGATGACGGTGCCCGCGGCGCCGGCGCGCGCCGTACGACCGGAGCGGTGCAGGTAGGCCTTGTGCTCGGCCGGCGGGTCGGCGTGCACGACGAGCGCCACGTCGTCGACGTGGATGCCGCGCGCGGCGATGTCGGTCGCGACCAGCGTCGTGGCCCGGCCCTCGTGGAAGGCGTCCATGTTGCGGGTGCGGGCGTTCTGGCTGAGGTTGCCGTGCAGCTCGACGGCGGGGACGCCGTTCTTGTTCAGCTGGCGGGCCAGCGCCTTGGCGCCGTGCTTGGTGCGGGTGAAGACGACCGTGCGGCCGGGGGCGCTGGTCAGGTCGACCAGCACCGGCACCCGCTGCTCGCGGGACACGTGCAGCACGTGGTGGTCCATCGTCGAGACCGGCGACTGCGCGGAGTCGGCCTGGTGGGTCACCGGCTGGCGCAGGTAGCGCTTGACCAGGACGTCGATGGCGTTGTCGAGCGTGGCGGAGAAGAGCAGCCGCTGGCTCTCGCGGGGGGTGCGGTCCAGCAGCCGGCGCACGGCGGGCAGGAACCCGAGGTCGGCCATGTGGTCGGCCTCGTCGAGGACGGTGATCTCGATGTCGGAGAGGTCGCAGTGCCCCTGGCCGATCAGGTCCTCGAGGCGGCCGGGGCAGGCCAGCACGATGTCGGCGCCGCGGCGCAGGCTCTGGACCTGCGGGTTCTGGCCGACACCGCCGAAGACGGTCATGGTGGTCATGCCGGTGGCCTTCGCCAGCGGCGCGAGCGCCTCCTGGATCTGGCCGACGAGCTCGCGCGTCGGGGCCAGGATCAGGGCGCGGGGCTTCTTCGCCTGCGCCGTGCGGCCGGAGGCCTGCAGGCGGGTGACGAGCGGGAGCAGGAAGGCGTAGGTCTTGCCGGATCCGGTGCGGCCTCGGCCGAGCACGTCGCGGCCGGCGAGCGAGTCGGGCAGCGTCGCGGCCTGGATCGGGGAGGGTTCGGTGATGCCGCGCTCGGAGAGCAGCGCGACGAGGGAGGTGGGGACGCCGAGATCGGCGAAGGTGTTCGAGGACAAGAGAAGATCACTCACTGTGGCGGCGTCTCGCCAGAAGAAGCGCGACCGATCAGATCCGGTCGCGAGGCGGGCCCGAGGCAAGACAGGACGGGCCGCACCCTCAACACTAGGGGTGCGGCCCGGCAACCCGCGCATCCGCGCAGGGTGATCTGCGCTACTTGGTGAGGCCGTCTTTGACGTCCTTGGCGGCGTCCTTGACGTGCTCGCCGGCGTTCTTCACCGACGCCGAGGTCTGGTCGGCCTTGCCCTCGGCCTCCAGGCCCGGGTCGTCGCTCGCCTTGCCGGCGTGCTCCTTGCCCTGTCCCTTGAGCTCCTCGCCCTTGTTCTTGGCCTTGTCCATCATGCCCATGTGTGGACCTCCTGGTTGGGGTGCTCCCCCGGTAACCGCGGCGGCGGGATGGGAAACGGCACCGTCACCGGAAGGACAGGACGCCGTCGTCGATCTTGTCGGTGCGGATGGTGCGGACGTCGGTGAGGTAGTTCTGCTTGAGCATCCACGGCGTCCGGTCGCCCTGCTTCGGGAGCCCGTCGAGCGCGCGGAGGACGTAGCCGGACTGGAAGTCCATGAACGGCCGCTCCCCCACGGACGGGTCCTTCTCCGCGACGAAGCTGGACAGGCCGTGCTGGTCGAGGTGCTTCAGCACGCGGACGACGTACTCGCCGACCAGGTCGGCCTTGAGCGTCCAGGAGGCGTTGGTGTAGCCGATCGTGTAGATGAAGTTCGGCACGCCGCTGAGCATCAGCGCCTTGTAGGCCATGGTGTCGCTGAGCTCGACCTTCTCGCCGTCGACCTCGAGCGCGATGCCGCCGAAGGGCAGCAGCTTCAGCCCGGTGGCGGTCACGATGATGTCGGCCTCGAGCTCCTCGCCCGACGTGAGCCGGATGCCGGTCTCGGTGAACGTCTCGATCGTGTCGGTGACCACCGACGCCGTGCCCTTGCGCAGCGCCTTGAACAGGTCGCCGTCGGGGACGAAGCAGAGCCGCTGGTCCCAGGGGTCGTACGTCGGCCGGAAGTGCTTGTCGACGTCGACGTGCTTGCCGAGCTGCTGCTGGAGCGCGCCGCCGATCATCTTCTTCACCAGCGCCGGCCGGCGGCGGGAGAGCTGGTAGAAGCCGGTCGCGACGAGGATGTTCTTCCAGCGGACCAGCGGGTGGCGGACGCGGCCGGGCAGCCGGCGCAGGGCCTTCGCCCACGGGTCGCGGCCCGGCCGGGAGAGGACGTACGTCGGGGACCGCTGCAGCATCGTGACGTGCTCGGCGGTGTCGGCCATCGCGGGCACGAGCGTGATCGCGGTCGCCCCGCTGCCGATCACGACGACCTTCTTGCCCGCGTAGTCGAGGTCCTCGGGCCAGTGCTGGGGGTGGATGACCTCGCCCCGGAACCGGTCGGCGCCGGGGAACTCCGGCGCGTGGCCGGCCTCGTAGTCGTAGTAGCCCGAGCAGCCCCAGAGCAGGTTGGCGGTGATCGGCTCCCGGCCCTCGACCTCGACGGTCCAGCGCTGGGTCGCGGAGTCCCAGCTCGCCCCGGACACCCGGTGGTCGTAGCGGATCAGCTCGTCGACGCCGTGCTCGCGGGCGACGGTGCGCACGTAGTCGAGGATCAGCTGCCCGTCGGCGAGGGCGGTGTCGCTCGGCCACGGCCGCCAGCGGTAGCCGAAGGTGAACATGTCGGAGTCCGAGCGGATGCCGGGGTAGCGGAACAGGTCCCAGGTGCCGCCGCTCACCGACCGGGCCTCGAGCACCGCGACGCTGCGCTGCGGGTGGTGCACCCGCAGCTGGCAGGCCGCACCGATGCCGGAGAGGCCTGCGCCGATGACAAGGACGTCCACGTGCTCGGTCATGCCGCGATCCTAGCCGCGCTATTGACGATTGTTCAATAGCGTCAACGGGGGGTCAGGTCGACCGTCACCAGCACCTTGGTCGTGCGGACCACGTTCCGCCAGCGCCCGGCCGAGGTCGAGCTCACGCTCGGGAGGACGTCGTACGACGTGCCGGCGGTGAGCCCGCCGACCAGGAAGCGCAGCGTGGCGGTGCCACGGCGGGCCGGTGCCAGCGGCAGCGTTCCCGGACGGACCGTGAGCCCGTCTCCGGACGTGCCGGCCTCCCGCACGGCGACCGCAGCCGCGAACGGCCCCGGCCCCTTCGTGCGGTAGGCGAAGGAGACCGTCACGACGGCGTCGTACCGCCCCGCCTCGTCGGGCACCTCCACGACGACCGGGTCGACCTCCGCGATGGCGCCGTAGTCGCTGCCGTAGGTGGCCGCCGGACCCTCGCGGAGGTAGCCGTGGGCGCGCTCGACGGCGGCCGGCGTCGGGTCGGCGGTGGTCGGCGCGGGGCCCGGCAGCACGCCGGCGACGGCCGCGCCGCCGAGGACCAGCGAGGAGGCGACGGCGAGCGGCAGCAGCAGTCGTGAGGGGGTCATGCCCCGACGGTAGGCCCGGCGAGGGCCGCTCAGGTGGCGAACAGCTCGACGAACCGGGCGAGCATCCGCGGCGGCTCGTTGACCGTCGCCTCCCGGGCGCGGGCGATCAGCTCGTCGGCGCCGCCCGGCTCGAAGTACCCGTAGTGGCGGTAGACGTCGATCCGCGTGCAGATGCCCTCGAGGTCGAGCTCGGGGTGGAACTGGGTGGCGTAGACGTGCTCGCCGATCCGGAACGCCTGCACCGGGCAGCCGGCGCTCGAGGCGAGCAGCACGGCGCCGGTGGGCAGCCGCGAGACGGCCTCCTTGTGGCCCAGGAACGCGTCGAACTCCTCGGGCAGCACGCCGGTCAGCCGGTCGGCGCGACCCTCCTCGGTCAGGGTGATCGTGGTGGCGCCGATCGGCTCGGCGTACGTCCGGTCGACGACGCCGCCGGCCAGGCCCCCGAGCGTGCCGATGCCGTAGCAGGCGCCGAGGAACGGGAAGTCCCGCGCGACGACCTCCTCGGCCAGCCCGCGCAGCTCGGCCTCGACCCGCTGCTGGGCCGGGCTCTTGGCCTCCAGAGGGTCGCTGACGTTGAACGGCCCGCCGCCGAGGACGATCCCCGACCAGTCGTCGAGGTCGATCGGGCCGAGCTCGTCGCGCTCGAGCCGCACGCGGCGTACGTCGCGCTCGTCGAGGCCCGAGAAGCGCAGGACGGCGCCGTACTCGCCGTCGGCGGCGAGGTCCTCCGCGCGGGTGCCGAGGAAGAGGAACGGCTTCATCGGCTGCACGGTCTCACGCCTGGACGGCGCCCGCGGGCGACCAGCCCGTCGACGTCGCCGATCCCCCACGCGGCGAGCGCGGCCCGGGTGTCGGCCCCGGCCTCGGGGGACGGCGGGGTGGTCAGCGTGGGCGCGGTGCGGGAGAAGCGCGGCGCCGGCATCGGCTGCAGCAGGTCGTCCTTGGTCACGAACACCTCGCGCGCCTGGAGGTGCGGGTGCTTCGCGGCCTCGCTGAGCGGCAGGATCCCCGCGACGCAGGCGTCGGTGCCCTCGAAGACCTCGACCCACTCCGCCTGCGTGCGGGTGCGGAAGGTGTCGGCGAACAGTGCCCGCATCTCGTCGTACCGCTCCAGCTCGAACTGGCCCGGCACCACGTCCTTGACCCCGAGGAGGGTCACGAACGCGTCGAAGAACTGCGGCTCGAGCGCGCCCACCGACATGTGCCGGCCGTCGCTGGTCTCGTAGATGTCGTAGAACGGCGACCCGCCGTCGAGCAGGTTGGTCGCGCGCTCCTCGCTGAACGTGCCGGCGCCGACGAAGGCCGCCGTCATCGCGTTGAGGTGGGCGGTGCCGTCGACGATCGCGGCGTCCACGACCTGACCCTTGCCGCTCAGGCGCGCCTCGAGGAGGGCGGCGAGGATGCCGATGACGAGGTACGTCGAGCCGCCGCCGAAGTCGCCGAGCAGGTTGGTCGGGAAGTGCGGGCGGCTCTTGTCCTGGCCGAGGCCGTAGAGCGCGCCGGTGATGGCGATGTAGTTCATGTCGTGGCCGGCGGCCTGCGCCAGCGGGCCGTCCTGCCCCCAGCCGGTCATCCGGCCGTAGACGAGCCGCTCGTTGACCGCCGCGCAGTCCTCGGGGCCGAGGCCGAGCCGCTCGGTGACGCCCGGGCGCATCCCCTCGACGAGGACGTCGGCGCCGCGCACCAGCTCCAGCACGGTGGCGACCGCCTCGGGGTCCTTGAGGTTCATCGCGACGCTGGGCCGGCCGCGGTTCAGCAGGTTCTGCGCGCCGCCCGCGAGCACCTGCCCGCCGGGGCGCTCCACCCGGATCACGTCGGCGCCCAGGTCGGCCAGGATCATGCAGGCGTGCGGGCCCGGCCCGATCCCCGCGATCTCCACGACCTTCACGCCCCGCAGGGGTCCGGTGCCCTGGCCGAGCTCGTACGTCTCCGTCTCCGTCATGCCGCCGATCATGACACCATCGCTGTCACGTTCGCAGGGGTGTCCGCGGCCCGGGGGCGCCCGGACGTCATACGACGTGGTCGCGACAGCCGCCGACTCGTATGACGTCCCGGCCGCCCGCCGCGGTCAGCTCGGCAGCACCCGGCGCAGGAACTGCCGGGTCCGCTCCTCGCGGGGGGCCAGGAACAGCTGCTCGGGCGGGCCCTGCTCGAGGATCCGGCCCTCGTGCAGGAAGCACACGGTGGTGGCGAGCTCGCTGGCGAACGCCATCTCGTGCGTGGCGAGCACCATCGTCATCCCTGCCTCCGCCTCGGCGCGGACGATCGCCAGCACCTCGCCGACGAGCTCGGGGTCCAGCGCGGCGGTGATCTCGTCGAGCAGCAGCACCGAGGGGCGCGTGCAGAGCGCGCGCACCAGGGCGGCGCGCTGCTGCTGGCCGCCGGAGAGCCGGTCGGGGTGCTGGTCGGCGTGCCCGGCGAGGCCGAACCGGGACAGCAGCTCCCGGGCGCGGTCCTCCGCCTCGCGCTGGGGTACGCCGTGCACCCGGCGCGGCGCGAGGGTGCAGTTGTCGAGGACCGTCAGGTGCGGGAACAGGTTGTAGGCCTGGAAGACCATCCCGATCCGCTGGCGCACCGCGCGGACGTCGACCTTCGGGTCGGACACCTCGCGCCCCTCGAGCCGGATGACGCCGTCGTCGATCTCCTCGAGCAGGTTCAGGCAACGCAGCAGCGTCGACTTCCCCGACCCGGACGCCCCGATCAGGCAGACCACGTCGTGGGGCTGCACCGTCAGCGAGACGTCCTGCAGCACCACGCGGTCGCCGTAGGACTTGCGCAGCCCCTCGACCTCCAGCAGCGCGCTCACAGTGCCCCCGCCCGCTCGCGCTCGAGCCAGCGCCGCTGCAGCCAATCGGTGTAGCGCGCCAGCGGCACCGTCATCACGATGAAGAAGCACGCGGCGACGACGATCGGCGTGTAGTTGAAGTTGTAGCCGCCGTAGTTCCGCGCGGCGTACAGCGCGTCCAGGATGCCGACCGAGGAGACCAGGGCGGTGTCCTTCTGCAGCGACACGAAGTCGTTGAGCAGGGGCGGTACGACGCGGCGCACCGCCTGCGGGACCACGACGAAACGCAGCGTCTGGGCGCGGCTGAGCCCGAGCGCGGAGGCGCTGTTGACCTGCGAGGGATGGATCGAGTCGATGCCGGCGCGGAACACCTCGGCCACGTAGGCGACGTAGGACATCACCAGGGCGACGCCGGCCCAGAACAGCAGGCTGGTCGTCAGCCCCTGCAGCTCCAGCGCCGGTACGCCGAAGGCGAGCAGCGCCACCAGCAGCAGGGTCGGGATGCCGCGGACGACGTCGGTGTAGACGACGGCGAGCAGCCGCAGCGGCACCAGCCACGGCGACCGGGCGGTGCGGGCGAGGGCCACCGCGAGCGCGAACACCAGGATGATCGGCTGGCAGATCAAGAAGAGCTGGACGTTGATCCAGAACCCCTTCGCCACCTCGTCGAAGGACTCCCGGGCGTGGAAGCCGTCGAAGAACAGCGCCTGCACCCGCGGCCACCCGGGCGACGAGAGGACGCCGACGGCGAGCGCGCCGACGAGCACGACCGTGGCCCCGGTGGCGACCAGGACGCCGCGCCGCCGCAGCGTGCGCCGTACCTCGCGGCGCTCGAGCTCCCGGGCGCTGGGCTGCCAGTCGCTCACTGGAGCTCGGGCACGTCCACGACGTCGGAGAGCCACTCCTGCTCGATCTGCTCCAGCGTGCCGTCCTCGCGGAGGGTGGCGAGCGCCTCGTTCACGCACGGCACCAGCTTGCTGTCCTTCTCGAAGAGCATCCCGAACTCCTCGGTCTCCGAGGTCTCCGGCTGGAACTGGCCGACGATCGTGCTGTCCTCGATCTCGACCGCGGAGATGTAGAACGCCGTGGGCAGGTCGGCGAGGATCGCGTCGACCTGGCCGTTGAGCAGCGCCTGCTTGGCGGCATTGGTGTCCTCGAAGACCAGCGGGTCGGTCTCGGGCGCGATCACGTCGGTGATGGCGGTGAGCGAGGTGGTGGCGGTCTGCGCGCCGAGCTTGAGGCCGGCGAGGTCCTCGAGCGAGGTCGCGTCCGCGGCCTCGGAGCCGTTGAGCGCGATCACGGCCTGCGCGGCCTGGTAGTAGCCGTCGGAGAAGTCGACGACCTTGGCCCGCTTCTCCGAGATCGAGATCTGGTTGATGTCGAAGTCGAAGTCCTTCGCACCCGGCTTGTAGGAGGTGTTGAACGGCACCGTCACCCACTCGAGCTGGTCGGCGGAGAAGCCGAGCTCCTCGGCGACGGCGTACGCCACGGCCGACTCGAAGCCCTCGCCGTTGGTGGGGTCGTCGCCGACGAACCAGGGCTCGTACGCCGGGGAGTCGGTGCCGACGGTCAGCGTCCCGGGGGTGACCAGCGGCAGCGCGTCGGTGGCGCAGGCGTCCGCGGCGGTCTCCGGCTCCTCGTCGTCGACCGGGGCGCACGCCGCGGCGGCGAGCAGGAGCGGGACGGCGAGGGCGGTACGGCGCAGGCGCATGGTCGAATCGTAGGCACCCGGGAGCCCCTGCCGCCGCCCATCTCGCCCAGCTCCGGCCGACGTGAGCAGCGCCACTCCTTCGCCCGGCTCGGCTAGCGTCGCCAGGGTGATCCGCGACCTGAGCGACGACGAGGCCCGGGCGGCGCTGCCGCTGAAGTGGGGCGAGGTCGGGCCGGGGGTGATCCCGGCCTGGGTGGCGGAGATGGACTACGCGGTCGCACCGGCGATCCTGGACGCCGTGGGCGAGGCCGTGCGCCGGGGCACGACCGGCTACCCGCCCTTCGGCGACCTCGGCCTGGGCGCGGCCTTCGCCGGCTTCGCGGGCCGGCACTGGGGCTGGGCCCCGGACCCGGCGACCTCGGTCGTGGTGAGCGACGTCGTCGGCGGCCTGCGGCTGGCGCTGGAGGTGCTCGCCCCGCCGGGGCCGGTGGTGGTGCCGCTGCCGTGCTACCCGCCGTTCCTCCAGGTGGTCGAGGTCGTCGGCCGCGAGGCGGTGACCGTGCCCTCGCTCGACCTGGCCGCGGTGGCCGACGCCCTGGCGGGCGGGGCGCGCACGATCCTGCTCTGCAACCCGCACAACCCGCTGGGCACGGTCCCGACCCGGGCCGAGCTGGAGGCGCTGCGCGACGTGGCCCGGCGGTACGACGCCCTGGTCGTCAGCGACGAGATCCACGGCCCGCTGACCCTGCCCGGGGCCGCGTTCACGCCGTACGCCGTCGTCGACCCCGGGGCCACGATCGTCACCAGCCACTCGAAGACCTTCGGCACCGCCGGGCTGCACTGCGCCCAGGTGCTCACCCCCGACCACGAGCGGCTGCGCGCGGTCCCGCACGTGCAGAACCTCGGCTTCTCGCCGCTCGGCATCATCGCCGGCCTGGCCGCCTGGACGCGCACGGACGACTGGCTGGCCGCGCTGCGCGAGCGGCTCGCCGGACAGGTCGCGCTGCTGGGCGAGCTGCTCGCCGACCAGCTGCCCGACGCGCGCTGGACCCCGCCGTCGGCGACGTACCTCGCCTGGCTGGACCTGCGGGCGTACGGCGTCGACGACCCGGCCGCCGCGGCGCTGCCGCACGGCGTACGACTCGCGCCGGGGCAGGACTACCACCCCGCGCTCCCCGGCCACGTGCGGCTGAACTTCGCGACCTCCGCGGACCGGCTGGCCGCGATCGTGGAGCGGCTCGCGGCGGCGCTGCGGACGTAGGGCCGCGGCGTCAGCCCGTGGAGCGGGTCTGGGCGCGGATCAGCGCGGCGTACCAGTCGAAGGAGCGCTTCGGGGTGCGCACCTGGGTCTCGAAGTCGACGTGCACGAGCCCGAACCGCTGCGTGTAGCCCTCGGTCCACTCGAAGTTGTCGAGCAGCGACCAGGCGTAGTAGCCGCGGACGTCGACACCGCGCTGGCAGGCGTCCGCGATCGCCTGGAGGTGACCCTCGAGGTAGTCGATGCGGGCCTGGTCGTCGACGACGCCGTGCTCGTCGGGGCCGACGGCGTACGACGCGCCGTTCTCGGTGATCATCAGCGGCGGCAGGGCCGCGCGGAACCGGGCGCGCAGGACGATCAGCCACTCGCGCAGCGCCTCGGGCACCACCGGCCAGCCGAAGTCGGTGACCGGGTGGCCGACCAGGTCGCGGAGCTCGAACGGCATCTCCGACTCGTCCGGGGCGGCGCCGACCCGCATCGGGTGGTAGTAGTTGATCCCGTAGAAGTCGAGCGGCTGCCGGATGGTCGCCAGGTCACCGTCCTGGACGACGTCCTCGAGCAGCGGGGCCAGGTCGGCCGGGTAGCGGCCCAGCAGCATCGGCTCGAGGAACATGCCGTTCCACAGGGCGTCGAAGAGCTTGGTCGCCCCGACGTCGGCGGCGTCCTCGCTGGCCGGCCACATCGGCGCGTGGTTGTTGGCGCAGCCGATGCTGGTGGCGCCGGCGGCCCGGAGCGCGATCGCGGCCCGGCCGTGCGCGACGAGCAGGTGGTGGGCGGCCGGGACCGCGTCGAACATCAGCACCCGGCCGGGGGCGTGCATGCCGATCGCGTAGCCCATCATCATCACGACGTTGGGCTCGTTGACCGGCACCCAGTGCTCGACCCGGTCGGCGAACCGCTCGCCGAGGATGGCGGCGTACTCCGCGAAGCGGTCGATGGTGGTCCGGTTCAGCCAGCCGCCGTCGTCCTCGAGCGCCTGCGGCAGGTCCCAGTGGTAGAGCGTGGCCATCGGCTGCACGCCGGCCTCGAGCAGCCGGTCGATCAGCCGGTCGTAGAAGCCGAGGCCGCGCCCCTCGGGCTTCCCGGAGCCGGTCGGCTGGATCCGCGGCCAGGAGATCGAGAAGCGGTAGCCGCCGGCGCCGAGGCGCTGCATCAGCGCGACGTCCTCGGCGTACCGGTGGTAGTGGTCGCACGCGACGTCGCCGGTCGACCCGTCGTTGATGTGGCCCGGGGTGTGGGCGAAGGTGTCCCAGACGCTCGGGCCGCGGCCGTCCTCGGCCCACGCGCCCTCGACCTGGTACGCCGCGGTGCTCGTCCCGAACCGGAAGCCGGGAGGCAGCGCGGGGAACGCTCCACCGCCGGACTGAGGGTCCACGGGCACAATCATGACCGTGACCGTCGAGATCCGCCGAGCTTCCGCACGTTTGACCGAACGTGCGCCGGGCCGAGCCACCCACCACTCGCTCTCCTTCGGGCCGCACCTGGACCCGGACCGGCTCCGCTTCGGCCCGATGGTGTGCCACGACGACCACCTGCTGGCCGACGGCCAGGGGTTCCCCGAGCACGGGCACTCCGGGCTGGTGATCGTGTCCTGGGTGGTCTCCGGCGCGCTGGTCCACGCCGGGTCCGTCGGCGGCGACGTGGTCGTCGCCCCGGGGCAGGCGGCCGTGCTGCGCACCGGCGACGGCGTCGAGCACAGCGAGCACGCCGGCGCGCCGCGCACCCGGTTCGTGCAGGTGTGGCTGGCGACCGACGCCGACGACGACGGCGGCCCGTCGTACGACGTGGTGGAGCCGGCGCTGGTGCCCGGCGCGCTGACCGAGGTGGTCACTCCGCTGCCCGGCGCCCGGTTCTCGGTGGCCCGGCTGGGGATCGGCGACACCGTCGCGCTCCCCGAGGCGGCCCGCGTGCACGCCTACGTCGCGTCCGGCGCGCTGACCCGCTCCTCGCTCGCCGAGCCGCTCGCCTCGGGCGACGCCTTCGAGCTCACCGACCACCCGTCGGTCTCCGTCACCGCCGCGGTCCCCACCGAGCTGCTGGTCTGGGCGTTCGACGCGTAGCGGCCGGTCGCCGATGAATCGACCCCTCGACCTCGGTCGGTACGACAGGCAGACTGGACGACGCGAGGGGCGCACCACATGACCACACCCACGGCAGCACCGATGGCAGTACCGATGGCAGTGGAGACCGAGCACGTGACCACGAGCGAGCTGGACGACTTCCCCACCCTGACCGAGCGCTACCAGCGGGAGCTGCTCGCCCACTGCTACCGGATGAGCGGCTCGGTGCACGAGGCCGAGGACCTGGTGCAGGAGACCTTCCTGCGCGCCTGGAAGGCGTCCGCCGACTTCCAGGGCCGCTCCTCGGTGCGCACCTGGCTCTACCGGATCGCCACCAACGTGTGCCTGACCAACCTCGAGGGCCGGCCGCGCCGCCCGCTCCCGACCGGGCTCGGCACCCCCGACTCGGTCGCGGGTGACACGCTGGAGTCCAACAACGAGATCGCCTGGCTCGAGCCGGTGCCGGACGCCGCGGTCGTGGTCGCCGAGCGCGACTCGATCCGGCTCGCGTTCGTCGCCGCCCTCCAGCACCTCCCGGCCCGGCAGCGCGCGGTGCTGATCCTGCGCGACGTGCTGCGCTGGTCGGCCGCGGAGGTGGCCGAGGCGCTGGAGACCACGCCCGCGGCGGTGAACTCCGCGCTCCAGCGCGCGCACGCGCAGCTCGCCGACCGTGGGCTGACCGAGGAGACGGTGGAGCCGCACCTCACCGCCCAGCAGCAGCACCTCCTGGACCGCTACGTCGACGCGTTCTGGCGCAAGGACATCGACCAGATCGTCAGCCTGCTGACCGCCGAGGCGGTGTGGGAGATGCCGCCGTTCACGAGCTGGTACGTCGGGGCGCGGAACATCGGCGAGCTGATCGACCACCAGTGCCCGGGCCAGGAGAACGACATGCCGATGCTGGCGACCTCCGCCAACGGCCAGCCCGCCTTCGGCCTCTACATGCGCACCGCGACCGGCAGCTTCGTGCCGTTCCAGCTGCAGGTGCTCGAGCTCGACGGCGAGCGGGTGCGGCACGTGCACGCGTTCTTCGACGCCACGCTCTTCGCGCGGTTCGGTTTGCCCGAGGAGCTGCCCGCGGGCTACCTGCCGGACGACGCCCCCCAGAGCGTGGCCCCGCGGTGAGCACCGCGCTCGACGGTGCCGTCGAGCTGCTCGACCGCTCCCTGGCCTACACCAGCGGCGCCCTGAGCACGGTCGACGCGACCCGCCTCGCCGCGCCGACCCCCTGCGGCCGGTGGACGCTCGAGACCCTGCTCGCCCACATGGGCGACTCCCTCGACGCCTTCCTCGAGGCCGCCGAGGGCGTGGTGGCGGTCGCGCCACCGGCACCCGCGGCCGACCGGGTCGACGCGCTGCGGGAGAAGGCGTGCGCGCTGCTCGGCGCCTGGGTGCGCGCTCGGCACGACGCGGTGCTGGTCGGGGACGCCGCGCTCGCCAGCCCGGTCCTGGTCGCGGCCGCGGCCCTCGAGATCGCG
Organism: Nocardioides dongkuii; assembly: GCF_014127485.1. Taxonomy (NCBI): domain Bacteria; kingdom Bacillati; phylum Actinomycetota; class Actinomycetes; order Propionibacteriales; family Nocardioidaceae; genus Nocardioides; species Nocardioides dongkuii. The sequence continues at coordinate 4,118,026 of NZ_CP059903.1, forward strand.
GTGCACGGGTGGGACGTCCGGCAGGCGACCGGGCGGCCCCGGCCGCTGCCCCCCGACCTCGCTCGCGGGCTCCTCGGGGTGGCGGGCCGCCTCGTCGACGACCGCGACCGCGGCGTCCGGTTCGGCCGACCGCGACCGGTCCCGGCGGACGCGACGCCCGACGTACGGCTGCTGGCGTTCCTGGGCCGCGACCTGACTGGTCCACCGGAGGGGATCTCCGCGATCCCCCCTCGGCCCCCGGCCGGGGTTGCCTAGTCTCGGCGCATGCCGTCGCTCGAGGTCCCCGTTGCGCTCACCGGCGCGTCCGCGACCTGCGCGGCGGCCCTCGCCGGCGTCCGCGCGGGACGCATCGCGGAGTCCCTGCCGGCGCTCGCCGCGCTGCACGCCCGGGGTGCGACGGCGGACGACCCGGTCTCCGCCGCGCTCGTCGCCGCAGCCCTGCTCGACTGCCACCTCGCGCGCGGCGCGCTCGGCGAGGCGATCGCGCTCGGCACCGACCTCGACGGCCGCCTCGACCTGCCCGGCACCGCCGGCGCCGTCGCGCACCACGCCCGCGGGGAGCTCTCCGCGGCGCTCGGGGAGGACGACCTCGCCGTCGAGCACGCCACCACCGCCGGCGGGCGGCTCGCCGCCGGCCCGCCCCTGGCCGACCCCGCGCTGGTCCCGTGGCGGGCCGGCGCGGCGCTGGCCCTGGTCCGCGTCGGCCGGCGCCGGGAGGCCGCCGCGCTGGCGACCGAGTGGTACGCCGTCGCGGTGGCCGCCGGGTCGCCGTACGCCGAGGCGCACGCGCTGCGCACCCTGGCCACCGTGGACTCCTCCGGCAACCGGGTCGCGACGCTGCGCCGGGCCCGCGCGACCCTCGGCGACACCCCCGCCGCCCGGCTCGCCGCGCAGGTCGACACCGACCTCGCCGGCCTGCTGCTGCTCGACCCCTCCCCGGCGACGAGCGTCGAGGCGCTGGCGCTGCTCCGCTCGGCCGAGGAGTACGCCGGCCACCAGGAGCTGTGGCCGCTGCAGGGCCGGGTGCGCCGGCTCCTGGACCGGCTCGGCGAGCCGCCGCGGCGCGTCCAGAGCGAGGCGCTCGCGGCGCTGACCGCGGCCGAGCGTCGGGTCGCGCGGCTCGCCGCCGACGGCCTCACCAACCGGCAGATCGCCGAGCAGCTGCTGGTGACCATCAAGGCCGTGGAGTGGCACCTCTCGCACGTCTACCGCAAGCTCGGCATCGCCTCGCGCACCCGCCTCGCGACCACCTTCGGCGCCCCGGCCTGACGGCTCAGAGCACGACGCCGCGGGCCAGCAGCGCCGCGACCGGGTCGATAGGGCCGCCGCCGGCGGGGCGGACCTCGAAGTGCAGGTGCGGGCCGCTGGTGTTGCCGGTCGCGCCGACCGTGCCGACCGCGCCGCCGCGCAGCACCTCCTGGCCCTCGGTCACGGCGATCAGCGAGAGGTGGGCGTACCAGGTCACGGTGCCGTCGGCGTGCGTGACCTCGACCTTGGAACCGTAGGCGCCCGCGGTGCCGGCGAAGGTCACCGTGCCGGCGTCGACCGAGACGACGGGGGTGCCGGTGGGGGCGGCGAAGTCCAGGCCGGTGTGGGTGCTGGACCACCGCCGGCCGGCGTCGCCGAACCGGGCCGTGAGCACGTAGGCGCCCACGGGTCGTACCCACGCGGTCGAGCCGTCGGCCATCGGCGGCAGGCCGGCCAGCGCGGCCAGCTCCCGCTCGCGGAGCGCCTCGCGACGCTGCCGCTCGAGCAGCTCGTCGGCGTGCTCGTCGGCCTCCGCGGCCAGCCGCCCGAGGGCGTCCGCCCGCTGCCCGGCGAGCCGGACCAGGGACCGCGCGGCACGGTCGCTCCGGGACATGGCCGTCCCGGCGATCCCCGGCGGCGCGACGACCGTGTGCACGACGGGCACGACCGGCGGGGCGGCGGCGACCAGCGGGGGCACGGCGGCCTGCGCGCGGGCCACGGGGGCGGCGTGCGGGTTCCAGGGGGCGGTGGGGTCGCCGAGCTCGCACGCGCCGGCCCAGGCGATGCCGGCGAGGCCGCCGGCGAGACCGGCCCCGAGGGCGCGGCGTGCCCACCAGGGCAGCCGGTGCTCGCGCACGGCGGCGTGCGCGCCACCTCGCCTCCTGGCCCCACCCACTGTCGCGCGTCCCCCCGTTGCCGATGACTCCTGGGAGCCCTATCGGCACGGCGGGGCCCGACCTGACCGGTCGTGGCCCGGGGCTCAGCCCGCGGGCAGCGCGACGTACGTCGTCTCCAGGTACTCCTCGATGCCCTCGAACCCGCCCTCGCGGCCGAAGCCGCTGGCCTTGACGCCGCCGAACGGCGCCGCGGGGTTGGAGATCAGGCCGCTGTTGATGCCGATCATCCCGAAGTCCAGGGACTCCGCCAGCCGGATCGTGCGGGCCAGGTCGCGGGTGTAGGCGTACGACGCGAGGCCGTACTCGGTGTCGTTGGCCTTCGCGACCGCCTCCTCCTCGGTCTCGAAGGTGGTGATCGGGGCGACCGGGCCGAAGATCTCCTCCGCGGTGATCGCCGCGCCCTCCGGGACGTCGAGCAGCACGGTGGGCGGGTAGAAGTAGCCGGGGCCCTCGGGGGCGGACCCGCCCGTCACGACCGTGGCGCCGTCACGGACCGCCTCGGAGACCAGCCGGTCGACGGAGTCGACGGCCTTCTCGTCGATCAGCGGGCCGACGTCGACGCCCTCGTCCTGGCCGCGGCCGACGGTGAGCGCGCCCATCCGGGCGCCCAGCCGCTCGGCGAACTCGGCCGCCACGGAGGAGTGCACGAGGAAGCGGTTGGCGGCCGTGCAGGCCTCGCCCATGTTGCGCATCTTGGCGATCATCGCGCCGTCGACGGCCGCGTCGATGTCGGCGTCCTCGAAGACCAGGAACGGCGCGTTGCCGCCGAGCTCCATGCTCATCCGCTGCAGCCGGTCGGCGGACTGGCGGACCAGCACCTTGCCGACGCCGGTCGAGCCGGTGAAGCTGACCTTGCGGAGCCGGCCGTCGGCCTGGAGCGCCTCGCTGACCGCGCCGGCCTGGGTGGTCGGGACGACGTTGAGGACGCCCGGCGGGAGGCCCGCCTCCTCGAGCAGGGCGGCGAGCGCGAGCATGGTGAGCGGCGTCTGCGCGGCGGGCTTGACCACCATCGTGCAGCCGGCGGCGACGGCGGGCCCGATCTTGCGGGTGCCCATCGCGAGCGGGAAGTTCCACGGGGTGATGAACAGGCAGGGGCCGACGGGCTTCTTGACCGTCAGCAGCCGGCTCCCGCCGGCAGGTGCCTGCATCCACCGGCCGTGGATGCGCACGGCCTCCTCGGAGAACCAGCGGAAGAACTCGTTGCCGTAGCCGACCTCGCCCTTGGCCTCGGCGACGGTCTTGCCCATCTCGAGGCTCATCAGGTGCGCGAAGTCGTCGGCGCGGGCGGCGAGCAGGTCGAAGGCGCGGCGCAGGATCTCCCCGCGCTCGCGCGGCGCCGTCCGCGCCCAGTCGGCCTGCGCGGCGACCGCGGCGTCCAGGGCCTCGACGGCGTCGGCGACCGAGCCGTCGGCGACCTCGGTGAGCACGCTGCCGTCGGCGGGGTCGAGCACGTCGAAGCGTCGGTCACCGTCGGCTTCGCGCCAGGTGCCGCCCACGAGCAGGAGACGGTGACGGTCGGCGAGCAGGTCGAGTCCGGTCATGGGACCCAGCCTGCCACCTCCTCAGTTGCGAGGATCCGCTGACAGGTTTGAGCGCCCGTGGAATGCTGGAGGAGTCGACTCGGAGGGAGCACTTCGAACCGACATGGACCCCCCGCCGACCCCATGCGGCGAGGGGTCCGCTCCCGTCCGGCGCCGCTTGTCCCCCCTGTGCCGGACGTCGCGGGCGCGGGGATCCGGATCTCGATCCGGGCCCCCGCGTCCGCCTCAGAGCGGCCGGTCTCAGCGCGCCGTTCCCCGGGCCGGTCAGCGCGCGGCGCGCAGGAACGCCTCCAGCAGCGGGCCCGCGGTGCGCGACCCGGACTCGCCGTCCTCGACGAACACGGCGACCGCGAGGTCGCCGTGGGCGGCCACCATCCAGGCATGGGTGCGCAGCGGCGTCCCGCTGCCGTACTCCGCCGTCCCGGTCTTGGCGATCGCGGGCGGACCGGGCAGGTCGGCCAGCCCGCTGCCGCTGCCCGACGTCACCACGCCGCGCATCATCGTCTTCAGCGCGCGCGCCTCCGCGGCGCCCAGCGGCCGGGCGCCGTCGGGCGCGCTCACCTCGACCGAGCGCACCAGCTGCGGGACCACCAGCTCGCCGCGCTGCACCGAGGCCACGACCGTCGCCATCACCATCGGCGAGGCGAGGATCGTGCCCTGTCCGATCAGGTCGGCGGCCGCCTCGGTCTCGGAGGCCGGCGGCTCGACGCTGCCGAAGTACGCCGGGAACCCGAGGTCGTGGTCGAGCCCGAGCCCCAGGGAGACGGCCGCGTCGAAGAGGTCGGTGCCGCCGAGGCGGTCGGCCTGGGAGATGAAGGCGGTGTTGCAGGAGTGCGCCAGGGCGGTGCGCAGCGGGATCCGGCCCAGCGCGGAGGCGGGGTAGTCGGAGTAGTTGGTGAACCGCTTGCCGTCGACGGTGAGCGTCGAGGAGCACGGCACCGGGCTGTCCGGCGTGAGCCCGGCGCGGAGCAGCGCCAGGGTGCTCACGGCCTTGAACGTCGACCCGGGCGCGAACTGGCCGAAGGTCGCGATGTTGTAGCCGTCGGTGCCGGGACCGTTGGCCGCCGCGACGATCTCGCCGCTGCTCGGGCGCAGCGCCACGATCGCGCTCGCCGGCCGGACCTCGGCGAGCAGGTCCTCGGCGGCGATCTGGAGGTCGGGGTCGAGGGTGAGCTCGAGGGGCTCGCCGGCCGTGGGCTCCACGCGGAACAGCTCGCGCTCGGTGTCCTCGGCGTCCTCGGCGTCCTCGGCGGGGACCGCGTCGACGACCACGCCGTCGGCGCCCCGGAGCAGGTCGTCGTACCGCGCCTGGAGCCCGGAGAGCCCGGCCACGTCGCCGGCGGCGTAGGACTCCGGGTCCTCCTCGACCATCTCCGCGGTCACCTCGCCGACGGTGCCGAGGATCGGCGCGGCGAAGTCACGGGTCAGCGGGAGCGCCAGCTCGTCCTGGACGGCGAGGATCCCGGGCACCGAGCCGTACTCACGGGCCAGCGCGACCGGGACGTCCTCGCGGCGGTAGGTGATCGCCTCGACGAACGCCTTCTCGCCGGCCGCCCGGACCTCCTCGACGTACGGCGCGGCGTCGACGTCGGTGAGCGCGGCCAGCCGGCGGGCCGCGGCGACCGCGGCCGCCTTCGGCACCGCCGAGCGGTCGACACCGAACCGGACCACGGGCCGCTGGGTGACCAGGGTCTGGCCGCGCGCCCCGGTGATGTCGCCGCGGCGGGCGCCGATCGGGGTCGCGTCGAGCACCTCGCCGTCGGCCAGCGACGGCTCGACCAGGCTCGGCGACCAGGCCGCGCGCCACTCGCCGTCGACCAGCTCGAGGGCGGCCTCGCTGTCGTAGTCCCAGGACTCCTCGCCGACCGGCCAGGACCAGGTGAGGGTGGCGGTGGCGGTCCCGCCCTCCCCGTCGGTGACGTCGGTGACCTCGACCGTGGGCGAGACCTCGCCCAGCCCGGCGACCAGCCCCTCGGTGACGCCCTCGAGGACGGCGGTCGCCTCGGCACCGGTCGTGCCGGTGAACGCGACCTCCGCGAGGTCGCCCCCCGCCAGGCCGGTCGCGAGGTCGGCGGCCGCACCCTCGGGGTCGGGGCCCGGGTCCGGGTCGGCCTGGTCGCAGGAGGACAGCGCCCCCAGCACCAGCAGGACGGCGGCGGGGAGGGCGAGCCGGGTCGCGGGGGGTCGGCGCAGCATGCGCACCCTTCTACCAGCCGGCGCCGACCGGCTCACGGGTGCCGTGCCAGCCACCGATCGAGGTCGATGCCGTGGCGGCGGGCGGCACGCTCGGCCCGGGGCGTGGTCAGGTCGGGCCGGCGGAACGGCGCGGTGCGTACGCCGCGGGCCCGGGCCGGGCTCGGCTCCGCCGCCGGACGGACCACGGCGGCGCGGGCCGGCGCACCCCGCAGCAGCGGGCGGACCAGCGGCAGCAGGCCGGAGGCGTGCCCGGCGCGGTGGGGGTGGTAGCTCTCCGCGACCGGGAACGAGAGCCCGTTGACCCACTCCGCCTCGTCGCAGACCGCGTGGCCGCGGAACGCCGACGTGGGGTCGGCGAACGCGAACCCGGCGCCGCGGGCCGCCGCGCCGAGCCGCGCGTTCAGCAGGTCGGCGGTGCCGTTGAGCCGCCGCTGCTCGTCGGCGGAGAACCAGGTGCCGGCGTCGCAGTCCTCGCCCATGAAGATCCGCGGGTAGCCGACCACGACGACCCGGGCGAGCGGGGCGCGGCGCCGGACCTCGGCGTACAACGTCTGGAGCCGGCGGGTCAGGGAGTCGCGCACGAACCTGCGGGCGCCGGCGACCGCCCGCTCGCAGTCGCCCAGCCACCACGGGGTGGCGCAGGTGGTGAGGACGCCGGCGAAGCCCGCGTCGTTGCCGCCGACCGAGAGGGTGACGTAGCGGGTGGAGCGCCGCAGCGCACCGAGCTGGGCAGCGGTCACGTGGGCGACCGTGGCACCGGCACACGCCCGGAACCGGAGCCGGTAGCCGAGGGCGCGGGCGGCGAGGGCCGGGTAGGCCGCGGACGACCGGCGGCAGGTGGTGCCGTCGTCGCGGTAGGCGCCGGTGCCGACGCCCGAGGCGTAGGAGTCGCCGAGCGCGACGTACACGGGCTTGGCGGTGGCCGCGGGCGCGGCGGGGAGCAGCGCCAGCAGGACGGTGACGACGGCGGTGACGAAGGCGGTAACGAAGGCGGTGACGGCTCGCACGAGCGGCTCCGAGGTCCGAGAGGGCCGCCCGGTGCGGCCCGGCTCCAGCCAAGCACCGCCCGCCGACGGCCGCCAGGGTCTCCGGCGGGACCTGTGGAGGACCGCGCCGGTCAGCCCACGGCACCCACCACGTCGTCGACGAACCGCTGGAAGTTGGGGCAGGCGGCGACGTCGTGCGCGCGGCACCGGAGCGCGTGCAGGGTCATCGCGCGGGACCGCTCCATCTCCGCCATCCGGCGGTCCAGGTCGTCGACGTGGGCCTGGAGCACGCGGTGCCGGTCGGCGGCGTCGGCGTCGAGCAGCACCGCGATCTGGTCGAGGCTCATGCCGGAGTCCTTGCTCCGCATGATCACCGCGACCCGGAACAGGTCGTCGACGCCGTAGCGCCGGCGGCCCGCGGCGTCGCGCGCCGGACGCAGCAGCCCGACGTCCTCCCAGTGCCGCAGCACGTGCGTGGCGAGCCGGAACCGGGCGGCGACGTCGCCCACGGACCACGGTGTCGGATCGGTGCTTGACTTCATGTCAACATGAAGTCACATCCTCGTCACGGACGCAATCCCGACGGACGGAGACGCACGATGGACACCTACGACGCGGTCGTGGTCGGCGGCGGGCCGGCCGGCCTGCAGGCCGCCCTCACCCTGGGCCGGATGCACCGGAGCACGCTGCTGCTGGACTCGGGCGAGTACCGCAACGCCCCGGTGGAGCACCTGCAGAACTTCCTCACGCACGACGGCCGGGCCCCCGCGGACTTCCGCGCCGCCGCGCGCGCCGACCTCGCGGCGTACTCCTCGGTCACCGTGCGCGAGGCCCGCGCCGGGAGCGCGACGGAGGAGGACGGGCTGTTCCGGGTCGCGCTCGAGGACGGCACGAGCATCAGCGGCCGCACGCTGCTGCTCGCGACCGGCGTCCGCGACACCCTCCCGGACAAGCCAGGCCTGGGCGAGCTGTTCGGCACGGTCGCGGCGCACTGCCCGTTCTGCCACGGGCACGAGCTCGCGGGGACCCACGTCGCCGTGCTCGGGAACGGGCCGCACGCCGCCCGGCTGCCGCTGCTGCTCGCCCCGATCGCGGACCGGGTGACCGTGCTCGCCGACGGCGGGCCGATCGACCCCGCGGCCGGCGACCTCCTGGCGCGCGCCGGCGTGACGGTGCGGCCGGAACCGGTCACCGGGTTCCGGCGCAGCGCCGGCGGCGCGACGGTGTCGTTCGCGTCCGGGCCGGACGAGCTCGGCCGCACCAGCCGCCCGGGCGTGTACGCCGCCGGCGACCTCGCCCACCTGGCTGCCCTGCCGATGCCGATGCCGTCGGTGCTCACGTCGGCCGCCGCCGGCCTGGTCGCCGCCTCCAGTGCCGTGCAGGCGCTGGTGGTCGAGGACTGGGGGCTGGCGGGATAGGGCTTGGTGGGCTGCCGGTTTCCCCGGTTCACCGGGGAAACCTGAACTTCTCAGGCATCGCAACGCCTGAGAAGTTCAGGGAAACCCTGAGAAGTGCGGCTCAGCCCTTGTGGCGGGGCTTGCGGTCGTACGACGGGCGCGCGCTCTGAGCGCTCGCGCCGGAGTCCGGCTGCAGCTCGATGAGCTTGCCGGAGATCCGGGTGCCGCGCAGCGCCTCGTAGACCTCGCTGGGCAGCTCGGCGGGCAGCTCGACGAGCGAGAAGTCCGGCTTGATCGAGATGTGGCCGAAGTCGCCGCGACGCAGGCCGCCCTCGTTGGCGATCGCGCCGACGATCTGGCGCGGCTCGACCTTGTGGCGCTTGCCGACGCTGATCCGGTACGTCGCCATCGGCACGTCGGACTGCGACCCGCGGCGCTCGCGGCTGGCGGACCGCTCGGGGCGGTCGCGCTCCTCGCCGCGGGGCTCGCGGACGGGCTTCTCGCGGGCCGGGTCGAGCAGCAACGGCTCCTCGCCCTGGGCGACCACGGCGAGCGCGGCGGCGACGTCGGCCTCGGGCACGTCGTGGTTGCGGACGTAGTGGCCGATGATCTCGCGGAACCGGTCGATGCGGCCGGTCTGCTCGAGGGCCGCGGTGATCTGCTCGTCCCAGCGCGAGAGCCGGGTGACGTTGACGTCCTCGACGCTCGGCAGCTGCATCTGGGTCAGCGGCTGGCGCGTCGCCTTCTCGATGTGCTTGAGCAGGTAGCGCTCGCGCGGGGTCACGAACGAGATCGCGTCGCCGCTGCGGCCGGCGCGGCCGGTGCGGCCGATCCGGTGCACGTAGGACTCGGTGTCGGTGGGGATGTCGTAGTTGACGACGTGGCTGATCCGCTCGACGTCGAGGCCGCGGGCGGCGACGTCGGTGGCGACCAGGATGTCGAGCTTGCCCGACTTCAGCTGGTTGACGGTGCGCTCGCGCTGGTTCTGGGCGACGTCGCCGTTGATGGCCGCCGCGCTGAAGCCGCGCGCCCGGAGCTTCTCCGCGAGCGTCTCGGTCTCCTGCTTGGTGCGGACGAAGACGATCATCCCCTCGAAGTTCTCCACCTCGAGGATGCGGGTGAGCGCGTCGACCTTCTGCGGGTAGCTCACCATCAGGTAGCGCTGGGTGGTGTTCGCCGAGGTCGTCGTCTTGTTCTTGACGGTGATCTCTTCGGGGTCGTTGAGGTACTTCTTGGAGATCCGGCGGATCTGGGCGGGCATCGTCGCGGAGAAGAGCGCGACGTTCTTGTCCGCCGGGGTGTCGGCGAGGATCTTCTCGACGTCCTCGGCGAAGCCCATGTTGAGCATCTCGTCGGCCTCGTCGAGCACCAGGAAGCGCAGCTCGGAGAGGTCGAGCGTGCCCTTCTCGAGGTGGTCCATGATCCGGCCGGGCGTGCCGACGACGACGTGGACGCCGCGGCGCAGCGCGGAGAGCTGCACGCCGTACCCCTGGCCGCCGTACACGGGCAGCACGTGGACGCCCTTGAGGTGGGAGGCGTACCGCTCGAAGGCCTCGCACACCTGCAGCGCGAGCTCGCGCGTCGGCGCGAGCACCAGCGCCTGCGGCGTCTTCTGGCGCATGTCGAGCCGGCTCAGGATCGGCAGCGCGAACGCCGCGGTCTTGCCGGTGCCGGTCTGCGCCAGGCCGACCACGTCGCGGCCGGCCAGCAGCGGCGGGATGGTCGCGGCCTGGATGGCCGACGGGGTCTCGTACCCGACGTCGCGCAGCGCCTTCAGCACGGCGTCGTCGAGTCCGAGGTCCGCGAAAGTGGGGGTCGGGTCGACGTCGATGTCCTCGGTGCTCACCCGCCTACGGTAGTGGCTTCGGTGCCGTGGAGCCGCTTCGAGGTGGCGGTGCGATCGGTCACGCTCACTCGACGGTGACCGACTTGGCGAGGTTGCGCGGCTTGTCGACGTCGAGGCCGAGGTGCTGCGCGGCGTGCAGCGCCAGCAGCTGGAGCGGCACGGTGAGCAGGATCGGGTCGAGCTCGCGCTCGTTGCGAGGGACGTCGATGCGCTGCACGTCGAGCCCGCCGAGGTCGACGTCCGCGTGGGTGACGACGACCAGCGGCCCGCGCCGGGCGGCGACCTCGTGCAGCGCCGCGACGTTGCGGTCGGTGAGCTCGTCGGACGGCACGATCGCGACCGTAGGCACCGCCGGGCTGATCAGCGCGAGCGGCCCGTGCTTGAGCTCGGAGGTCTGGTACGCCTCGGCGTGCCGGTAGCTGACCTCCTTGAGCTTCTGGGCGCCCTCGCGCGCGACCGGGAAGCCGCGGACCCGGCCGATGAAGAACAGGCTCTCGGCCTCGGCCAGCCGCTCGGCGACGGCCGCGACCTGCTTCTCCTGGTCGAGCACCTCGGCGATCTGCTCCGGCAGCCGCCGCAGCCCGTCGATGAGCCGGCGCCCGTCGGCGATGGAGAGGTCGCGCACCCGGCCGAGCTGGAGGGCCAGCAGCGCGAACCCGACGAACATGTTGGTCAGCGCCTTCGTGGACGCGACCGACACCTCGGGACCGGCGTGCAGGTAGATGCCGCCGTCGCACTCGCGCGCGATCGCGCTACCGACCACGTTGACCAGGCCGATCACCCGGCCGCCCTTGCGGCGGATCTCCTGGACGGCGAGCAGGGTGTCGATGGTCTCGCCGGACTGGCTGACCGCGACGTAGAGCGTGTCCGGCTCGATGATCGGGTTGCGGTAGCGGAACTCGCTCGCCGCCTCCGCGTCGGCGGGCACCCGGGCCAGCTCCTCGATCAGCGAGGCGCCCATCTGGCCGACGTAGTACGCCGACCCGCAGCCGAGCACCTTCACCCGGCGGATCGCGCGCACCTCGCGCGGGTCCATGTTCAGCCCGCCGAGGTGCGCGGTGCCGAACCGCTCGTCGAGGCGGCCGCGCAGCGCCCGCTCGGCGGCCTGCGGCTGCTCGTGGATCTCGCGGTGCATGTGCGACTCGCCGGGGCCCAGCGCCGCGCCCGCGTCGTACGCCGCGGGGTCGATGTCGAGGGTCGTCGGCCGGGTGGAGGTGGCGGAGAGGTCCTGGCGGTAGGTCGTGAAGCCGCCCGCGGTGAGGGTCGCCATCTCGCCGTCCTCGAGGTGCGCGACGGTGGTCGTGTAGCGGACCAGCGCGGCGAGGTCGGAGGCGACGTGCATCTCCTTCTCGCCCACGCCGATGATCAGCGGGCTGCCGTTGCGGGCCACCACGATCCGGTCGGGGAACGCCGCGTGGACCACCGCGACGCCGTACGTCCCCTCGACGACGCGCAGCGCCTCGGCCACCCGGGCCTCGAGGGTGTCGGCGGTGGAGAGGCCGATCAGGTGGGCGAGCACCTCGGTGTCGGTGTCGCTGACCAGCTCGATGCCGTCCTCGGTCAGCCGCTCCCGCAGCGCGGCCGCGTTGTCGAGGATGCCGTTGTGGACGACGGCGACCTCGCCGGTGGCGTCGGTGTGCGGGTGGGCGTTGGCGTCGGTCGCCGGCCCGTGGGTGGCCCAGCGGGTGTGGCCGATGCCGACCTTCCCGGCGAACCGCTGCGGCACCGCCTCGACCAGGTCACGGACCCGGCCGGCCCGCTTGACCACGCGCGGCTTGGCCGCCGCGGCGCCGTTGCCGCCGAGCACGGCGATGCCCGCCGAGTCGTAGCCCCGGTGCTCGAGCCGGGCCAGGCCCTCCAGCAGCAGCGGTGCGGCCTGCTGCGCCCCGACGTACCCGACGATCCCGCACATGTGTGACTCCTGTCAGCCGTAGACGATGCGACGTAGCTGGCGCTCGGAGAGCGGCGGCGGCGCGACCACGCGGTCCGCAAGCTCCTCGGCCACCCGCGCGAAGATCTCGGGGTTGCGCACCCCGTAGGTCTTCAGGTGGGCGTGCCGGCGGCGGACGTACTCCTCCACCGGCTCCGCGTGGAAGGCCACCACGTCCTCGACCACCCGCGCCGCCTCGGCGGCGGTGAGCCCCGCCGTGCGGGTCAGGTGCGCGACGAGGTCCGGGTCGACAGCCACGTCCCCACTGTGCGTCGGCGCAGCGCCGTACGACAACTTCCTGCCCGGAATCGGGCAGGAAGAAGCAAAACGCCACTGGTCGAGACCACTTGATGCGCCCCAGGAATGAAGCGGACCTGGGTCCGGTTCTAGTCCTTGAATCTTGCATCACACCGGCACCGACCCGAGGGAGTCCCCTATGAGCATCTTCAGCCGCAGCACCCGCACCGACGAGCCCGTCTTCGACCCGGCCACCACGGCCATCGACGACCTGACCGGCGACTACACCATCGACCCCACGCACAGCCGGGTCGGCTTCAGCGCCCGCCACGCGATGGTCACCACCGTCCGCGGCCAGTTCAAGGACTTCACCGGCACGGCGCACATCGACGCCGCCGACCCCGCCGCCTCCTCGGTCAGCCTCACGATCCAGAGCGCGAGCATCGACACCGGTGTCGCCGACCGCGACGGCCACCTGGTCTCCGCCGACTTCCTCGACTCCGCCGCCCAGCCGGAGATCACCTTCGTCTCCACCGAGGTGGCCCGCGACGGCGACGACTGGGCCGTCACCGGCGACCTGACCATCAAGGGCGTCACCCGCTCCGTGCTGGTCACCTTCGAGCCCACCGGCTCCGCGCGCGACCCGTTCGGCAACCTGCGCGTCGGCTTCGAGGGCTCGACCAGCATCAACCGCAAGGACTGGGGCCTCACCTGGAACGCCGCGCTCGAGACCGGCGGCGTGCTGGTCTCCGAGAAGGTCAAGCTCGACTTCGACGTCTCGGCGATCCGCAACGCCTGAGCCACGGCGTACGACGCCGCACGCACGACGGCCCGGGTCCTGGTGGACCCGGGCCGTCGTCGTCGTGAGGCGGAGGAGCGGCGGCTACTGGCCCGCCATCACGCCGACCCGCTCGCGCTGGAAGCCCGGGAAGACCGTCGACACCGACGCCTCGGTGCGCGCCGCGACGATCTCGGCGAGCACGCTGCGGTAGTCGGTCGTGACCGCCACGTCGGCGTCCAGGGTGTTCTGCAGGCCGGGCCAGCGGCCGTAGTACGCGCCACCCTTGACGCCCGCCCCGGCGACCAGCATCACGTTGCCCCAGCCGTGGTCGAGGCCCTGGTTGGCGTTCTCCTGGACCCGGCGGCCGAACTCGCTCACCGTCACCAGGGTCACCTTGTCGGCGACCGGCCCGAGGTCGGCGAAGAACGCCGCGATGCTGCCGGCGAGGTCGCCGGCGTTGCGCACCATCCAGCCGGACGTCGCCGAGCCGAGCCCGGTGTGCATGTCCCAGTTGCCGGAGTCGACGGTGACCGTCGAGACGCCGATGTCGGCGCGCAGCGTGCGCGCGACGGACGCCAGCCCCTCCCCCAGGTCGGTGGCGGGGTACGTCGCGGAGCGGTCCGGCTGCTGCTGCGCGGCGCCGAGGTCGACCACGGCGCCCAGGGCGGTCCGCACCCCGACCGCCATCTCGCCGGGCGCGTCGGACCACGCCTCGGTGAGGGCGCGGACGCGGGTGCCGGTCGGGTCCCACTTGTCGGCGCCGGCCAGCACCGCGTCGTCGACCGAGCGGAACGACATCACCACCTCCGGGCCGAGGACCGAGGTGGGCAGGGTGTCCCCGACCGCGATCGCCTGCAGGCTGCCCGTGACGTCGTCGGTGCCGATCATCCGGTTCAGCCAGCCGACCCGCGCCGAGGAGGTCGGGTCGGCGTCCTCGAGCTCCTCCATGGCCGAGAAGTGCGACCGGTTCGCCACGGGCAGGCCGGTGGCGTGCACGGCGGCGAGCCGCCCGGACTCCCACAGCGGCAGCAGCGGCGCCATCGCCGGGTGCATCCCGAAGAACCCGTCGGGGGCCACCAGGCTCTGCTTCGGGACGGCGATCCGCGGCCGGGCGGCGTAGTACGCCGGGTCGCCGTGCGGCACGACCAGGGAGAGCCCGTCGGCGGCGCCGCGCAGCGAGACCACCACCAGGACCGACTTCGCCGCGGGGGTGGTGCCCGCCGCGGCCGCGCGGCCCATCGTCACGACCGTGGAGCCGACGACCGTGGCGGCGCCGGCCAGCGCGGCGCCGCGCAGCACCCCGCGCCGGCTCGCGACCAGCCCGCCCGACGCGAGCGCGGCGCCCTCCGGGCAGCCGCACCCGGTGAGCTCGGGGGGAACGGTCAGGGTCATGGGGTGTCCTTCGGGTCTTCGGGCGCGGTCAGTGCTGGTAGAACGTCGGGCTGTCGAGGATCGCCGCGATCAGGCGGGGCCACCGCCAGCGGACCAGGTCCGAGGCCGCCGTGACCTGCTTGGTCGGCGCGGTCTCGGTCGCCGCGCAGCAGATCCGCAGCAGTGCCTCGGTCGAGGGCCGCTGCAGCAGCAGGCGGGAGAGGTGGTCCACCAGGTCGCGGAACGCGATCGTGGGCGCCGGCAGGGAACCCGCCGGCTCGGTCCAGGCGATGCCCTCGGTCGGCCACCAGCGGCCGGCCATGCTCCAGTGCAGCTCCATCGAGGCGAGGGCGCGGGTGGGCGAGGCCCAGGCCCGGTTGTCCACCGGCTGCCCGTCCGGGCGCGGCCAGGTGAACGGGGCCAGGCCGAGGGAGGAGACCTGCCAGGTGACCGCGTTCGCGGCCGACGACCCGGTGGCCGGCGGGGTCACCCGCACCCCGAGCAGCCGGTACGTCGCCGCCACGTCCTCGTCGGCGTCCCGCAGCTTCTGGTCGACCGAGACCGCGAACTCCGGCGAGCGCACCAGCGCCCGCAGCACCGGCGCGATCGCCGTGCCGTGCTCCAGGTAGACCGCGGCGAGCGCGTCCACCAGCGCGGCCGGCACGGTGTCGGAGACGAAGGTGCGCACCAGCTTGGTCGCGATCCGCCGCGCGGTGTCGGGGTGGTGGGCGAGGTAGGAGAGGTACCGCTTGGTGACCGCCTGCCCGTCGGCCGCGGCGTTCGCGTCGGTGAAGTCCTTGACCCGCACCGGCCCGGTCCAGTGGTCGTTCGGGCTGTAGTAGGCCGCCCAGGTCGAGTACGTCGCGACCCGCCAGCCGGTGAGGATCCGCGCCGAGCTCTTCACGTCGTCCTCGGTGTGGTTGCCGACGCCGACGGTGTGCAGCTCCAGCAGCTCGCGGCCGAGGTTCTCGTTCGGGTGCTTCTTGGTGGAGGAGGCGTTGCCGAGGTACATCAGCATCGCCGGGTGCAGCACCGCGGCGGTCAGCAGGTCCTCGAAGCGGCCCAGCGCGTGCCGGCGCACGACCTCGCCGTACGCACCGCGGAAGGTGCCGATGTTGTCGGCGTTGCTCGGCACGTGGAGGTGGTTCTCCCAGAACTCCGTCATCACCTCCAGCACCTGCCGGGGCGACTGCATCCGGCGGACCATCGCGCGGCGGCCGTGGTCGGTGCTGACCTCCCAGGAGCCGCGCACCTGGTCGACCTGGCGCCGGTAGATGGTCGCGGCGTCCAGGTGCAGGTCGGGCCACCAGTCGCCGACCGCGTCGGCCTGCCCGTCGTACGCCGTCTCGAGCTGGCGGTCGAACCAGGCCCAGTGGTGCCCGGCCGCGCGCACCTCGTCGGCCAGCTCCGGGGTGATGCCGTAGCTGAACCGGTTCGCCAGGTGCCGCGCCGCCACCGGGAGCACCGGGGTCCCGGGGTAGCTGCCCGACGCGAACGGGCTGTCCGGGGTCGGGTTCGGGGTCGGCTGGGGCTCGGGCGTGGGAGTCGGCTCGGGCGTCGGCGTGGGCGTCGGCTGCGGGGTGGGCGTCGGCTCGGTCGTCGGCTGCGGGGTGGGAGCCGGGGACGGCGGCTTCGGCTTCGGCTTGGGCTTCGGCTTGGGCTTCGGCTTCGGCTTGGGCTTGGGCTTGGGCTTCTTCTTGTCCTTCTTGTCGTCCAGCCGGTCCCGGCGACGCTTGCGCCGGCGGCGGCGGCGCTCGGCGGCGTCGTCCGACGCCCCGCCGGCGAGCGCGGCCTCGACCGGGCCGGCGGCGACCGTGGTGGTCGCGGCGACGACGGCGCTGCCGGCGATCCGCAGCGCGCGGCGGCGGGAGGGGAGGGTCTCAGCGGGCGAGGTGCTCGGCACGGGGGGATGCCTTTCCTGGCTTCTGGCACCGCGAGGGGTGTCCCCCGGGGTCACCCCTCCCATCGACCGTGGCGGCCCGCACCTGAGGCGGGGGCCCGGGAAAATCCCGCGCGCCGCGGCGGCGCCGGCGTCCACACTGCTGGCCATGGCCGACCCCGACCTCCCCGCCGGGCTCACGGCACGCCCGCTGACCCCGGCCGACGCCCCGGCCGTCTACGGGCTGATGGCCGCCCAGGAGCTCGCCGACCTCGGCGAGGTGGTGATCGAGGAGGCCGACATCGTCGCCGACTGGCAGCGGCCCTCCTTCGACCTCGCCACGAGCGCGGTCGGCGTCCTCGAGAGCGACCGGATGGTCGGGTACGCCGAGGCGTCCGGCGCCGACCGCGGCGACGCCGCCGTCCACCCCGGAGCCCGCGGCCGCGGGATCGGCACCTGGCTCGCGCACCGGATGCAGGACCTGGCCCGCGCGCAGGGCGCGACCGTCGTCGGGATGCCGGTCCCGCAGGGCTCGCCGGGCGACCGGCTGCTGGCGGAGCTCGGCTACCACGTCCGCTGGACCAGCTGGGTCCTCCAGCTCCCGGAGGGCCGCACCGTCCCCGAGCGCCCCCTGCCCGCCGGGTACGCCGTCCGCGCGGCGCGGGCCGAGGAGCA
Organism: Nocardioides dongkuii; assembly: GCF_014127485.1. NCBI lineage: Bacteria > Bacillati > Actinomycetota > Actinomycetes > Propionibacteriales > Nocardioidaceae > Nocardioides > Nocardioides dongkuii. The sequence goes on from NZ_CP059903.1 coordinate 4,135,009, forward strand.
CCGGGCCTGCTGGACCGTCCTCGAGGACGCGTTCCTCGAGTGGTCGGAGCGGGACCGCCAGTCCTTCGAGGACTTCACCGCCACCGTCCTCGAGCGGCCCGGGTACGAGCCGTGGCAGCTGCGGGTGGTGACCGACGACGGAGAGGTGGTCGCCGCCGCGGTGCTGACCATGGGCGAGGGCACCGGCTACGTCGCGCGGCTGGCCACCCGCCGCGACCGGCGCGGCCGCGGGCTCGCCCAGGCGCTGCTCGTCGACGCGTTCGCCGAGGCCCGGGCCCACGGCGCCGTCCGCTCGGAGCTCTCCACGGACTCCCGCACCGGCGCCCTCGGTCTCTACGAGAAGGTCGGCATGCAGGTCACCTCGACCTGGGTGAACCGCGCCATTGCCCTGTAGAACACGTTCTACTTCTGGTTGGCTGACGCCATGGCCACCAGCTTCGTCACCCGCTACGACCTCCGCGTCCCCGACGCGACCCCCGCCCAGCGGCAGGAGGTCTACGCGCGCGCCGTCGAGCAGGCGGCGTACGTCGACCGGAACGGCCAGGACGCGATCATGGTCTCCGAGCACCACGCCTCCGAGGACGGCTACCTGCCGAGCCCGATGCTGCTGGCGTCGGCGTTCGCCGCGGTCACCTCGCGGGTGCCGATCACCATCTCGGCGCTGCTGGTCAACCTCTACGAGCCGGCCCGGCTGGCCGAGGACATCGCCGTGCTCGACCACCTGAGCGCGGGGCGGGTCAGCTACACGCTCGGGCTGGGCTACCGGCCGGTCGAGTACGAGCTGCACGGCCGCTCCTGGTCGACCCGCGGCAAGGACATCGAGGAGCGGATCCTGCGGATGCTCGACCTGTGGGCGTCGGGGGCGGTCACGCCCGCGCCGTACTCCCAGCCGCACCCGTTCCTGCTGTACGGCGGGGGCTCGCCCGCCGCGGCGAAGCGGGCGGCCCGGCTCGGGCTCGGCTTCCAGCCCCAGCACGGCGACCGCGCGCTCAAGACCACCTACGACGAGACCTGCCGCGCCCTCGGCCGGGAGCCCGGGATGGTGCTGCGCGCGCCCTTCGGCGGGCCCGCGAACGTCTTCTGCGCCGAGGACCCCGACGAGTTCTGGGAGCGCTACGGCCACCACCTGCTCGCCGACGCCACGTCGTACCAGGAGTGGCACGGCGAGGCCGGGTCCTACGTGCTGGACCCCTCGCGCACCGTCGAGGAGATGCGCGCGGCGGGCGTCTACCTGGTCACCACCGCCGACGAGCTCGTGGACCGGTGCCGCGACGGCCTGCGCCTGGTCACCAGCCACCCCGCCTGCGGCGGCCTGCCCGCCGAGCCGTCCTGGGCCAGCCTGCGCCTGATCTCCGAGACGGTGCTCCCCGCCGTCCGCCCCGCCCCCGCCGCCTGACCCGCCGCCTTCTCGCCGAGTCGGCGCGAATGTCCGGGTTATCCACAGATCGGCTGTGGAGAAGGCGGACATAAGCGCCGACTCGCGGGACCTACGGACCTACGGACCTACGGGGCGGCGAGGACGGTGGTGGTGACCGAGGTGACCGAGGGTCGGCGGGGGGTCGAGGAGAACCCGAAGCGGGGGGAGGGGTCGACCGGGGCGAGGGTGCCGAGGTCGGCGCCGTCGAAGCGGCCGGTCGCGGCGAGCAGCCGGTGGTGGTCGGTCGCGCCGTAGTACTCCCGCCGGTCGCCGCCCGCGGTCCCGCGGGTGCGGACGCCGCGCAGCACGACCCGGGCCACCGGGTCGGTGACCGCGCACCAGGCCGGCGCCTCGGCGAGCCGCGCCGGCACCAGGCGCAGCAGCCGGCCCAGCGGCGTACGCCCGCCGACCGCCAGGTCGAGGGTCAGGGACGGCGAGCGCACCTGCCAGTCGCCGCCCACGCCGACCTCCGCGCCGATGTCCTCGATCCGCACCTCGTCGAAGGTGTACGTCGCCGCGACGAACTCCGCGACCTCCTCGCTCGGCGCGAGCAGCACCCGGTGGCCGGCCGCGGTCTCGACCATCGCGTCCGCGAAGGAGCCGTACGGCGAGTCCGGCCACCGCCCGACCACGACCCGCACGCCGCTCGTCGTGCCGATCCCGGCGATCGCGCCGCGGAAGCGCGACCGTGAGCGCGACCGGCCGGTCATCGCCGCCGCCGCGCGCGGAGCCGGGCGAACGGCAGCGGGGGCTGGGCGAGCGGGTTCTCGGCGGCGACCTCCTCCATCGCGTCCACGAGGTTGCGCAGGTTGACCACCAGGCTCCCGTAGACCGGCCACTGGGCCGGCGCCGGCCGCAGCTCGCCGAGCTCCTCGACCAGACGGTCGAGCTGCTCCCAGGCGCGCAGCATCTCCTCCCGGTCGGCGTCGACCAGGCCCTCGCCCGCGGTCCGCAGCGCCGCGGCGTACGCCGTGCGGAACCGCGGCTGCCACTGCGGCTCGTCGGCCTGGTCGTAGGACAGGGTCCGGGCGAGGCTGCGGATCTCGGCGAGCGCCTGCTCCATGCGCCACATCAGGTCGAACCACTCCTTGGGGTCGCGCAGCTCGTCGGCCGCCCGCCGCGGGTTCATCCGGGCGCTCTCGCTGGCCTGCCGGACCAGCGCCCAGGTGCGGTCGAGCTCCTCGTCCAGCTCGCGGGTGCGCTCGAGCCAGGCGGAGACCTCGTCGTCGCTGAACCCCCGCTCGACGCCGGCGGCGATGTCGACCAGCAGCGTGCCGATCTTGCCGTCCATCGCGTCCAGGGCGACGATCGCCACCCGCTGGCGCAGCGGCGGCCAGACCAGGGCGTTGACGACCAGGCCCACGACGATGCCGATCGCGGTGTCCAGGAGCCGGGCGGCCAGCACGATCCGGTCGTCGGAGAACCCCGTGGTCAGCACGACCAGCGCGGTCGCCGCGATCGTGGTGCCCTCGTCGCCGAACCACCCGATCGCGCCGACGGCGAGGCCGACCCCGACGGCCAGGCCGAGCGCGAGCAGGTCGGGCCCCAGCGCGCTGCCGACGCCCCAGGCCAGGACCACGCCCAGGACGGCGGCCGCGACCTGCCGCAGGCCCTGGGAGAAGGTGCGGTAGACCGTCGCGTGCACGACGAGCAGCGCCGCCCACGGCGCGAGGAAGGACTGGGAGAGGTCGAGGACGTGGGTGGCCAGCACCCACGACGCCACGACCGCGACGACGGTCTTGACCAGCTGGGTGACGTCGGTCCAGAACACCGGGTCGCGGAGGCGCTCGCGCCCCCGGTCGCGTCGCCGCGCCACCCCGCCGGTCATCGGATCGGCGCCCCCGAGATGGTCCGCGCGATGACCAGCCGCTGGATCTCGGAGGTGCCCTCGAAGATCGTGTAGATCTTGGCGTCGCGCGCCCACCGCTCGACGGGGTACTCGCGGGTGAAGCCGTTGCCACCGAGGATCTGCATCGCCTGCCCGGTCACCTTCACCGCGGTCTCGCCGGCCATCAGCTTCGACATCGACCCCTCGGCGGCCTCGAACTGCTTGCCCTGGGCCGCCATCCACGCGGCGCGCCAGACCAGCAACCGGGAGGCGTCGATCGCGGTCTTCATGTCGGCCAGCGCGAAGGCGATGGCCTGGTTCTCGATGATCGCCTTGCCGAACTGCTCGCGGGTCTTGGCGTAGTCCAGCGCCACCTCGTACGCCGCCCGCGCGATGCCGACCGCCTGCGCGCCGACCGCCGGGCGGGTGCGCTCGAAGGTCGCCATGCTCGCGTTGCCGCGGCCGCCCCCGCCCTCGCGCGCCCGGGCCAGCCGGGCGTCGAGCTTCTCCTTGCCACCGAGCAGGCAGCGGCCGGGCACCCGGACCTGGTCGAGCACGACCTCCGCGGTGTGCGAGGCGCGGATGCCGTGCTTGTGGAACTTCTGGCCCTGGCTGAGCCCCTTGGTGCCGGGCGGGACGACGAAGCTGGCCTGGCCGCGGGTGCGCAGGTCGGGGTCGACGACCGCGGTCACGACGTGCACGTCGGCGATGCCGCCGTTGGTGGCCCAGGTCTTGGTGCCGTTGAGGACCCACTCGTCGGTCTTCTCGTCGTACACGGCGCGGGTGCGCATCGCGCCGACGTCGGACCCGGCGTCGGGCTCGGAGGAGCAGAACGCGCCGAGCTTCAGGTCACCCGGCTCGCCGTACATCTCGGGGATCCACTCGCCGACCTGCTCGTCGGTGCCGTTGGCCCGCACGCCGGCCGCGGCCAGCGAGGTGCCGACGATGGAGAGACCGATGCCGGCGTCGCCCCAGAAGAGCTCCTCCATGGTGAGCGGGAAGCCCAGCCCGGTCGGGTCGAAGGCCTGGGTCGCGATGAAGTCGAAGGAGTAGATGCCCACCTTGGCGGCCTCCTCGACCACCGGCCAGGGGAACTCCTCCTTCTCGTCCCACTCCGCCGCGGCCGGGCGGATGACGTCGGCGGCGAAGGTGTGCACCCAGTCGCGCAGCTCGAGGTGGTCGGGGCCGAGGCCGAAGGAGGGCGTGGTCGCGTCGCTCATGCACCGAGATTACTGGCGAGTCACCTCAGCCGACCTGACATCCGTCACGGGTGATCGATGAGGCCTCGCACTGCCGCGTGGCCGGGAGCGGCGACAGGCTGGAGGCATGCAGACCCGACCCGATGCCCGGCCCGACGCCCGACCCAGCCCCGATCCGGGGCTCGCGATCGAGGTGCGCGGCCTGCGGCGCAGCTACCGCACCGCCGGCGGCCAGCCGTTCGAGGCGGTGCGCGGCGTCGACCTCGAGGTCCAGCGCGGCCGCCTGGTCGCCCTGCTCGGCACCAACGGCGCCGGCAAGACCTCCACCCTCGAGGTCGTCGAGGGGCTGGCCGAGCCGGACGCCGGGACCGTGCGGGTGCTGGGCCTGGACCCACGCGCCGACCGCGCGGAGGTACGCCGCCGCACCGGCGTGCTGCTCCAGGCGAGCGGCTTCAGCGGCGACCTCACGGTCGCCGAGACGCTGCGCATGTGGGCCTCGACCGTCACCGACCCGCGCCCCACCGACGACGTCCTCGGCCTGCTCGACCTCGGCGGGCGCGCCGGCACCCGCGTGGTCGCCCTCTCCGGCGGCGAGCGGCGCCGCCTCGACCTGGCGTGCACGCTGCTGGGCCGGCCCGAGGTGCTGCTCCTCGACGAGCCCACCACCGGGCTGGACCCGGAGAGCCGCCGCGCGGTCTGGGACCTGGTCCGGGACCTGCGCGACGAGGGCGCGTCGGTGCTGCTGACCACCCACCACCTCGAGGAGGCCGAGGAGCTCGCCGACGCGCTGGCGATCATGCACGAGGGCGTCGTCGTCCGCTCCGGCACCGTGGCCGAGGTGGTGTCCTCCCAACCGTCGACGGTGCGGTTCGCCGCCCCCGGGCACGAGCTGCCCCCGCTCGCGGCGGCCCGGCCCGCGGGCCGCGGCGCGCCCGGCACCACCACGCTCGAGACCGACGACCTGCAGGCCACCCTCGCCGACCTGCTCGCCTGGGCCGGGCGCCACGGCGTACGCCTCGAGGGGCTGGAGGCCCGCAGCGCCACCCTGGAGTCGGCGTTCCTCGCGATCGCCCGAGAAGGAGCCACCCGATGAGTGCCACCACCGCGCTGACCAGCGCCCCCGCCGTACGCCGGACGCTCGGCCTCGCCCGCGCCAACGCCGTGCTGATGCTGCGCAACCGGCTGACGCTGGCCTACGGGTTGCTGCTGCCGCTGCTGCCCCTGGCCCTGCTGCCGATCGGCCCGCGCGGCGACACCGGGTCGGCCGCCGCCGGGCTGGTGTCGGTGGTGATGCTGGCGCTGCTGTTCCCCGTCTTCTACAACGTGCTGTCCATGGTCGTGACCCGCCGCGACGAGCTGGTGCTCAAGCGGATCCGCACCGGCGAGACGCGCGACCTCGAGCTGCTGGTCTCGCTCGCGCTGCCCGGCGTCGTCGTCGCCGTCGTCGTGACCGTCCTGGCCGCCCCGGTCGCGCTGGCGCTGGGCGCCGAGGCGCCGGTCAACCCGGTGCTGGTGCTGCTCGCCGTGCTGGCCGCCGCGCCAGTCTTCGCCGTCCTCGCCTTCTGGACCGCCGCGTGGACGCGCAACGCCGAGGCCGCCCAGATCACCAGCATGCCGGTGCTCGTCCTCGCGGTCCTCGGGCAGATGGCGATCGGGTTCCCCGACGACGTGCGTCGCTGGACCGACCTGACCCCGGGGGCCGCCGTGACCGACCTGGTGCGGAGCTCGTGGTTCGGGATGGACGGCACCTCCACCGACCGGGTGCTCTCGTTCGCCGAGACCTGGACCGCGGCCGGCAAGCCGCTGCTCGTCCTGGCGGCCTGGGCGGCGCTCGCGGTGTGGCTCGCGGCACGCTCGATGCGGTGGGAGCCGCGCTCGTGACCCGGCCCGGCCCGCGGGCCGGGCAGACTGGGGCCGTGAGGCGATGGTGGGCCGGCTGGACGGCGGGGACCGAGCAGGACCAGGTGCGCCGCGTCGACCTCTACACCCGCCAGTCGCTCTACCTGCTGCTCTGGGGCACCCCGCTGCTCGTCGGGGTGCAGGCGGCCAACACCGTCCCCGACGACGAGCGGCGGCTGCTGCTCGCGGTCGCGATCGGGGGCCTGGTCCTCACGGCCGCGGCGCACCGGGTGCTCGGCGACGTGGTCTCGCTGCACCCGGCGTACGGCCCGCTGCCGTGGCGCAGCATGGGGCCGTTCCTCGGCCTGGCCGCGGTCGGGTACGTCGCGGTGCTGCCGATGCCGACCGAGGTCCGCGGCTTCGGCGTGATGGTCCTCTGGTCGGCGCTGGCCTGGGCGCTGGGCGGGCTGCGCGACCGTCGCGTCTCGGTGCCGCTGGTCGTCGCCCTCGCGGTGCTGCCGGCGGCCGCCGCGCGCCAGCTCGTGCTGATGCCGGCGTTCATGCTCGGCGCGCTGGTGATCGGGGGCTTCTTCGTCTTCACGGTCCGGGTGTCGCTGTGGATGTACAGCGTGGTCCGCGAGCTCGACCGCGCCCGCGTCGCCCGCGAGGCGCTCGCCGTGGCCGAGGAGCGGCTGCGGTTCTCCCGCGACGTGCACGACGTGCTGGGCCGGCGGCTCTCGGCGATCGCGCTGCAGGCCGAGCTGGCCGCGTCGCTCGCGCGCCGCGGCGACCCCAGCGCCGCCGACCGGATGCTGGAGGTCCGCGGGGTGGCGCACGAGGCGCTGCGCGAGGCCCGCGAGCTGGCGCGCGGCTACGGCACGACCGACCTCGGCCAGGAGCTGGAGGGGGCGCGGTCGCTGCTGCGCTCGGCCGGCATCGCGGTCGACCTCGACGTCGACGGCCTGCCCGGGCCCTGGCACGAGGCCGCCGGGTGGGTGGTCCGCGAGACGGTCACCAACGTGCTGCGGCACTCGGCGGCGACCCGGGTGGACATCGGGTACGACGACGGCGTGCTGCGGGTGCGCAACGACCGGCCGACCGTGCCGCCGGGTGCGGCGGCCGTCTCCGGCACGGGGCTGCGGATCCTCGCCGACCGGCTCGCGCCGCTCGGCGCCACGCTGGAGTCCGGCGGGGACGCCGAGTGGTTCGAGGTGCGGGTGCAGCTGCCGACCCGCGCCGCGGAGGTGCCGGCGTGATCGCTCCGATCCGGATCCTGCTGGCCGACGACGAGCAGCTGATCCGCACCGCGCTCGCCCAGCTCCTCGAGCTCGAGGACGACCTCACCGTCGTCGCCCAGGCCGGCTCCGGCGACGAGGCGGTCGCGGTGGCGCGGGCCCGCGAGCTCGACGTCGCGGTGCTCGACCTGCAGATGCCCGGCACCGACGGCATCTCCGCCGCGGAGCAGCTGCTGCGGATCCACCCCGGCTGCGGGGTCGTCATCGTCACCGGGCACGGCCGCCCCGGCCACCTCAAGCGGGCGCTGACCGCGGGGGTCCGCGGGTTCCTGCCGAAGACCACCTCCGCCGCCACGCTCGCGGCGGTCGTGCGGTCGGTGCACGCCGGCGGCCGGTACGTCGACCCGGAGCTCTCCGCCGAGGCGATCGCCGCCGGCGACAGCCCGCTGACGCCGCGAGAGGCCGACGTACTCGAGCTCGCCGCCGACGGCGCCCCGGTCGACGAGATCGCCCGCCGGGCCTCGCTCTCCCCCGGCACCGTGCGCAACTACCTCTCCAGCGCGGTCACCAAGCTCGGTGCCGCCAACCGGCACGACGCCGCTGCCACTGCTCGCCGGCTGGGGTGGATCTAGTCGTCGTAGGTTTCCCCGGTGATCAGGGAGAACCTGATGTTCTCAGGGATCGTGATGGCCGAGAACGTCAGGTTTCCCCGGATATTTGGGGAAACCCGCCCAGGCAGACCCGCCCCACCTACCGCGCCAACCACGCGGCGTACGCGTCGAAGGTGTACGGCCGGCCGAGGAAGTCGGCGACCAGGTCGGCGGCGTCCTTGGCGCCACCGGGGGCGAGCACCCGGTCGCGGTAGCGGCGGGCGACGTCGGGGGCGAACAGGTCGTCGGGGTCGAAGGCGCTGAACAGGTCCTTGGCGATGACCAGCGACCACATGTAGGTGTAGTACGCCGAGGAGTAGCCGGCGAGGTGGCCGAAGCTGGCGAACATGTGGGTGCCCTCGACGTACGGGAACGGCGAGTAGCGCGCCTGCATCTGCTTCATCGCCGCGGTGAGGTCGGCGGGCCGGTCGGTGTGGAACCAGTACGACATCGCGGCGTAGAACATCTGCACCCGCGCCTGGATCCCCTTGCCGTAGTCGTCGGCGGCGCGCATCCGCTCGACCAGCGCGGCCGGGATCGGCTCGCCGTCCTCGTCGGTGGCGAAGCTGCGCAGGATGTCGGCGTCCCACGCCCACTCCTCGAGCATCTGGCTGGGGGCCTCGACGAAGTCCCACTCGGTGGCGACGCCGGCGAACCGCGCCCACTGCCCGCGCCCGCCGAGCACGTGGTGGACCAGGTGGCCGAACTCGTGGAACAGCGTCACCACGTGGTCGTGCTCCATCAGCCCGCGCGCGAAGTTGCAGACCAGCACCCCCTCGGGCAGCTGCCGTCCGGCGACCCCTTCGGCGAGGGTGAACTGGGCGGCGTGCTTGTACTTGCCCTCGCGCGGGTGCAGGTCGAGGTAGATCCGCGCGAACGGCGCCGCGCCGTCGGCCTCCCACACGTCGTACGCCGTGACGTCGTCGTGCCAGACTGGCGCGTCGGCGACCGGCTCGTAGCGCAGCCCGAAGAGCCGCCCGGTCACCTCGAGCAGCCCCTGGCGCACCTGGGCGAAGTCGAAGTAGCGACGCACCTGCTGGGCGTCGACGTCGTACTGCTCGCGGCGCACGACCTCCTGGTAGTACGTCGCGTCGGAGGCCGGGATCTCCGTCGCGTCGGGGTGGTCGCGGCGGTAGCGCTCCATCAGCACGGCGAGGTCGCGCTCCATCGGCGCGGCCGCGGCGTCGGCGATCCGGTCGATGAACGCGGGGATCGCGGGGCCGGAGCCGATCATCTTCACGGCCGCGTCGTACGACGCCCAGTCGGCGTAGCCGACCAGGGTCGCCAGCTCGTGGCGCAGCGCGAACATCTCCTGCAGCAGCGGCTCGTTCTGCGGGTAGCCACGGGTCAGGAAGGCGACGCTCATGTCGTGGCGCAGGCCGGCGTCGTGGGCGAACATCCGCACCGGCACCGCGTCGGGGTAGTCGGTCGTCGCCGTGAGGTTGCCGTCGGCGTCGGCGGGGTGCGCGTCGAGCCAGTCCTGCGGCAGGCCGGCGTACCGCTCGGCGGCCGCGGTCACGGTGCGGACGTCGTCGCGCACGTTCCGGCCGAACTCCTGGTCGATCGCGGTCAGCCGCTCGTTGATCTCGGCGAGCCGCGCGCGGGTCGCGTCGTCGCGGTCCACGCCCGCGCGCCGGAAGTCGTCGAGGACCTTGCCGTGCAGCCGGGCCGCCTGCTCGTCGAGCCCGCTGGCGTCGAGGCCGGCGAACACGTCGTACAGGGCCCGGTCCTGGCGCAGCTCGGTCGCCAGCCGGTCGACCTCGACCTCGGCCTGCTCGCAGCTGGTGCGGACCGCCTCGTCGGGGTGCACGTTGGAGAGCAGCGACCCGACCGCCGCGACGTTGCCGAGCTGCAGCGCGACCTCGTCCCACTGCCGCAGCGCGTCCAGCGCGTCGGCCGGCGGCGCCGCGCGGAGCTCGTCGACCAGGCGCCGGGCCGTGGCCAGGCCGTCGGTCGTGCGGCCCTCCACCCAGGCGAGGGCGTCGTCGGTGGCGGGCAGGGCGAGCGGCTCGAGGGTCACGCGGGCCAGCGTAGGTGGCCCTGCCGACGCCGGCTCAGGGCCCGCTGAGCTGGTCCCGCCGCCGGGTCAGGTAGGCCCGCTCGGCGGAGTTGCCGGTCGCGGCGATGGCAGCGTCGTACGCCGCGCGGGCCTCGGCGCTGCGGCCGAGCCGGCGCAGCAGGTCGGCGCGGGTCGCGTGCCAGGCGTGGTACGTCGTGAGCGGCAGCCGGTCGACCTCGGCCAGGGCCACCTCCGGCCCGTCGAGCTCCGCGACCGCGACCGCCCGGTTGAGCGTGACGAACGGGCTGGGCGCGATCGCCTGCAGGTGGGTGTAGAGCGTCGCGACCTGCGCCCAGTCGGTGTCGGCCGCCGTCGGGGCATCCGTGTGGACGGCGTTCACGGCGGCGAGCAGCTGGTACTGGCCGGGCCGGTTGCGCGCCAGGCACTCGCGCACCAGCGCGTGCCCCTCGGCGATCTTGGCGCGGTCCCAGCCGCCGCGGTCCTGCTCGGGCAGCGGGACCAGCTCGCCGCCGGCGAACCGGCTCGCGCGGCGCGCGTCGGTGAGCAGCATCAGCGCGAGCAGCCCGGCGACCTCCGGCTCCTCGGGGAGCAGGGACCGCAGCACCCGGCCGAGCCGGACCGCCTCGTCGGTGAGCTCGGCGCGGACCGGGGCGTCGCCCGCGGAGGCGAGGTAGCCCTCGTTGAAGACCAGGTAGACCACCGCGAGGACGGCGCCCAGCCGCTCGGCGAGGTCGTCGGGCCCCGGCACCCGGAACGGGATCCGGGCGCCCTTGATCTTGGCCTTCGCGCGGGTGATCCGCTGGGCCATCGTGGTCTCCGGCACGAGGAACGCCGCGGCGATCTCGCCGACGGTGAGCCCGCCGAGCAGCCGCAGCGTGAGCGCCACCCGGGCCTCGGGCGCGAGCGCCGGGTGGCAGCAGGTGAAGATCAGCCGGAGCCGGTCGTCGGCCACGACGCCGGTCGGCTCGGGCGGGGTGTCGTCGCCGATCACGAGGGCCGCCTGGTGCTTGGCGTCGCGCTGCTGCTCGCGGCGGATCCGGTCGATGGCCTTGCGGGTGGCGGTCGTCGTCAGCCAGCCGCCCGGGTTGGGCGGGGTGCCGTCGGCCGGCCACCGCTCGAGCGCGGCGACGAGCGCCTCGCTGGCGGCGTCCTCGGCGACGTCGAGGTCGCCGAAGCGGCGCACCAGCGAGGCGACCACGCGGGCGTGCTCGTCGCGGAAGACCCGCTCGATCGCGGCGCCGGGGGCCGCCGTACCGCTCACTCGGCCTGGAACGGCCGGACCTCGACCTTGCCGCGGCAGGCCCGGGACCCCTCCTTGGCCCACCCCAGCGCGGCGTCGAGGTCGGGGACCGTGATCACCCAGAAGCCGCCGAGGTACTCCTTGGACTCCGCGAAGGGGCCGTCGGTGACGACCGGCTGCGCGCCGGTGTTGTCGACGGTGGTGGCCTGCTCGATCGGCATCAGGCCACCGGCGAAGATCCAGGCGCCCTCGGCCTGCAGCTTCTGGTTGAACGCCTCCACCGCCTCGAAGACCGGCTGCATCTCCTCGGGGGTCATCGCGGCCATCCGCTCGTCGTCGGCGGGGTCGTGGTGGACGGACAGCAGGTACTCGGACATGACGGTCTCCTCGGTCTCGGGGGCGCCCCGTGGCTGCCTCTCATCCTCTCCACGAACAGGCCCGGACGGATACGACATCGTCGACGAAAACTGCTGCACCTCGACATCGGCGTCGACGACCTCCCCGCGGCCGAGTGACCGCCCCGCTCACCAGCCGTGCGAGCCCGGGATCCCCTTGAACGGACCCACGACGCCCGAGGTGATCCAGCCGCCGTAGAACCCGCCCGGTTGCGGCACGACGACCTCGCCGTCGACCAGGCACCGGTCGGTGCCGGCGGCCATCACCGCGACCGCGCCCGCGATCGCCGCGAAGCCGGGGGCGGGGTCGGGGTAGGTCCAGGCCGCGCGCGGCGAGACGACGTCGCCCTCGGGGCCCCCGACCAGGTCGAAGTACGCCGCCGCGCCCTTCCACTCGCAGAAGGAGCTGCCCGCGCACGCGCGCAGCGCGCCCTCGGCGTACGCCGCCCGCGGCAGGTAGTACGTCGGCGGGTGGCTGGTCTCGAGCACCCGCCACGAGCGGGTCGTCCGCGCGACGACGGTGCCGCCGAGCTCGACCACGACCGACGCCGAGCACTCCTCGACCCGCGGCGGGCGGGGGTAGTCCCAGACCGACTCCTGGCCGGGTCCGGGCCGCTCGGGCCGTGGTCGTCGCACCAGGCCAGTGAACCCGCGCGACCAAGCCCGGCGTAACCTTCCGCGGCGTGTCGCGCCTCCGCAGCCTCGTCGCCGACACCCGCCCGCTGCGCAACGAGCACTTCCGCAGGCTCTGGCTGGCCAACATCATCACGGTCGTCGGCGCCCAGCTCACGGTGGTGGCGGTGCCGGCGCAGATCTACGCCCAGACCGGCTCCTCGGCGTACGTCGGGCTGACCGGGCTGTTCGGCCTGGTGCCGCTCGTCGTCTTCGGCCTGTACGGCGGGGCGCTCGCCGACGTCTTCGACCGGCGCACGATCCTGGTGGTCACCACGATCGGGCTGATCGTGACCAGCGGGCTGTTCTACGCCCAGGCGGCGCTCGGCCTCGGCAACGTGTGGCTGCTGCTGTGCCTGTTCGCGGTGCAGCAGGCGTTCTTCGCGGTCAACCAGCCGACCCGCAGCGCGCTGCTGCCGAAGCTGGTCGGCACCGAGCTGCTGCCCGCGGCGAACTCGCTGAACATGACCGTGATGCAGGCCGGCGCGATCGCCGGGCCGCTGGTCGCGGGCGTGCTGATCCCGGTGATCGGCTTCTCCTGGCTCTACCTCATCGACACCCTCACGCTGATCGCGACGCTGTCCGCCGTGGTCCGGCTGCCGCGCTTCGGGTCGGTCACCACGGGGGGCGTCCCGGGGGTGCGCGCGGTCGTCGACGGGTTCGCCTACCTGCGGCACCAGCCGGTGCTGCTGATGTCGTTCGTCGTCGACATCATCGCGATGGTCTTCGGCATGCCGCGTGCGCTGTTCCCGGAGATCGCGCACCTCGACTTCGGCGGGCCCGACGAGGGCGGCCTGGTGTTCGCGCTGCTCTTCGCCGCGATCCCGGCGGGCGCGGTGCTCGGCGGCGTCCTCAGCGGCTGGGTCTCGCGGATCGACCGCCAGGGACTCGCGGTGATCGTCTGCATCCTCGTGTGGGGCGGCGCGATGACCGGGTTCGGGCTCGCCGTCGGGCTCGCCGAGCACTGGCGCACCCCGATGCTGGTCGCGGCGCTGCTGATGCTCGTCGTCGGCGGCGCGGCCGACATGGCCTCGGCGGCGTTCCGCACCTCGATGCTGCTCACCGCCGCGACCGACGACATGCGGGGCCGGCTGCAGGGCGTCTTCATCGTGGTCGTCGCCGGCGGGCCGCGGGTCGCCGACGTCGCGCACGGCGCCTCGGCGGCCGCCGTCGGCACCGCGGCCGCGGCGGCGGGCGGCGGCGTCCTGGTCGTCGTCGGCACCGTGGTCGCCGCGCTCGCCGTCCCCGCGTTCGTGCGCTACCGGCTCAGCAGCGTGCGCTGACGCGCGCGGGGTACCGCCTCCCGGTGAGACTCCCATCACTTCCCGGGCCCCGTGACCTGGCCGACCTGCTGGAGCAGGTGCTGGCGCTCGCGCCGCGCGCCGGCCGGCTGCTCTCCGGCGCCGAGCGCCTCGTCGCCGAGGCGGGGGTGCTGCTCGCGCAGGTGCAGGCCCTCGTCGTGCGGATGGAGGAGACCCGGCTGCGCGCGGTCGAGGTCGTGGAGAAGGTCGACGGCATCCGGGCGCGCGCCGACGGCATCATCGACGGCGTCGACCAGGTCCGCACCCGCGCCGACGGCGTCATCGACGGCGTCGACCAAGTCCGCACCCGCGCCGACGGCGTCATCGACGGCGTCGACCAAGTCCGCACCCGCGCCGACGGCGTCATCGACGGCGTCGACCAAGTCCGCACCCGCGCCGACGGCGTCATCGACGGCGTCGACCAAGTCCGCACCCGCGCCGACGGCGTCATCGACGGCGTCGACCAAGTCCGCACCCGGGCCGACGGGGTCATCGACGGCGTCGCGGAGGTGCGGGACAAGGCCGACACCGCGATCGGCGGCGTGGACGACGTACGCCGGCGCGCCGACGGGCTGATCGACCGGGTCCAGGACCCGCTGGACCGGATGACCAGGCTGCTCGACGGCCTCGAGCCCCCGCTGATCGCGCTGCAGCCGGTGCTCGCCGCGCTCGCGGAGTCGACCCACCCCGACGAGGTCGAGGCGGCCGTCGCGATGATCGACCGGCTGCCCCAGCTCGAGACCGCGCTCCGGGACGACGTGATCCCCCTGCTCGGGACGCTCGGCACGGTGGCACCCGACATCCACACCATGCTCGCGGTCGTCGAGGAGCTCAGCGAGACCGTGCTGCGCCTGCCGGGCATGGGCCGGATCCGCAAGAAGGTCGACCAGGAGCAGGACGAGCAGGACGGGCCGGACGGGCAGAAGGGCGCGGAGCGGGTCAGCGGCTGAGCAGGCCCCGGGCGTACGCCGCCTGGCCGACGTGCTGGGTGTCGTCGTTCACGACGCTGACCAGGCGCACCCCGAGGGTGACCGGCGGGTCCCAGCCCTCGTCGACGACCCGGTCCAGGTCGTCCTCGCCGACCCCGCGCAGGAAGGCGAGGGTCTGCGCGTGCACGGCGTCGAGGTACGCCGTCAGCAGCGCCGCGTCCGCGCGGACCGCCTCGACCTGCTCCGCGGAGTGGCCGTAGCCGGTGTCGGCGGGGTCGAGCGGCAGCCCGAACCGCTCGACGTACCCCTGCCCGGTCCACACCTGCTCGGTGCCGGCCACGTCGGCGACGTGGTCGTCCTGCACCCGGGTCAGGTGCCAGACCAGCCACCCGATCGGGTTGGCGTCCGGCGCGGGACGGCGCGCGAGGTCGTCGGGCGAGAGGCCGTCGACGACCGCGGCGGCGCTCTCGCGGACCCGGTCGAAGGCGTCGGTCAGGAGCTCGGCAGGGGTCATGCCCTCGACGGTACGACGGCCATCCACGGGGTACCAGCGCGCCATGACGTCCTTCGGCTACACCCTGATGACCGAGCAGAGCGGACCCCGCGAGCTGGTGCGGTACGCCGTCGCCGCGGAGCAGGCCGGCTTCGACTTCGAGGTCTCCAGCGACCACTTCTCCCCCTGGCTGACCGAGCAGGGCCACGCGCCGTACGCCTGGACCGTGCTGGGCGCGGTGGCCCACGCGACCGAGCGGGTCGGGCTGATGACCTACGTGACCTGCCCGACGCTGCGCTACCACCCCGCGGTCGTGGCGCAGAAGGCCGCGACCCTGCAGATCCTGGCCGAGGGCCGGTTCACCCTCGGGCTGGGCAGCGGCGAGAACCTCAACGAGCACGTCGTCGGCGCCGGCTGGCCCGCGGTCGGCGTCCGCCAGGAGATGCTGGTCGAGGCGGTGGAGATCATCCGCGCGCTGCACAGCGGCGAGCTCGTCGACTACCGCGGCGCGCACTTCGACGTGGAGTCCGCGCGGATCTGGGACGTGCCCGAGCAGGGGGTGGACATCGGTGTCGCGGTCGGCGGTGACCGCGCGGTCGCCGAGCTGGCGCCGCTGGCCGACCACCTGGTCGCGACCGAGCCGCGCGCCGACCTGATCGAGTCCTGGAACGACACCGAGGGCGCGACCCCGATCGGCCAGGACGGCGCCCGCGCGGTCGGCCAGATCCCGATCTGCTGGGCGCCGAGCGAGGACGAGGCGATCGAGCTCGCGCACGAGCAGTTCCGCTGGTTCGCCGGCGGCTGGAAGGTGAACGCCGACCTGCCGACGCCCGCCGGGTTCTCCGGCGCGACGCAGTTCGTGCGGCCCCAGGACGTCGCCGACAGCATCCCCTGCGGCCCCGACCTGGACGCGATCGTCGAGGCGGTCACGCCGTTCTGGGAGGCCGGCTTCACCGACGTCGCGCTGGTGCAGGTCGGCGACCGCCACCAGGAGCGGTTCCTCGCCGAGGTCGCCGAGCCGCTGCTCGAGAAGCTGCGCAGCGCCGCGTCCTAGGGCCTCAGGGGAGGGGCCGGAGCCGCTCCAGGCGCTGGCGCAGCAGCGGGGCGCGGTGCGCGTTGCCGTGCAGCCCGACGTACCGCTCCCCGAAGACGGCGAGCAGCGCGTCGTCGAGGCGGCGTACGGCGCCGGGCGGGTAGCGGTACTCCATCCGCTCCGGCAGCCCCATCGCCGCGGTCGGCCGGAGCGCCTCGGCCAGCTCGTCGAGCGAGGTGATGCCGAGCTCGAGGAGCAGCCCGGAGATCCAGGCGTAGTGGTCGGTGCGCGACCAGCCCGCGTCGGCGTACTGCCCGGCGAGGAACGCCGCGAGCTCGCGCGGGTCCAGGCGCGGGTCGGCCGCGTCGTCGGCGGCGGGCGCCGGGGGCGGGGTGCTGGCCTCGCGCAGCCGCTCGCGGATCGTGGAGAACTCCCGGTCGGCGAGCTCCAGCAGCCCCGCGGCGAGGGTGAACCGGCGGTCGAAGTCGCTGGCGTGCTCGGCCGGCATCGTGCCCTTGTAGCGGATGTCGTGCTCGAACTCCGCCCACGCGTGCTGGAGCACGGTGCGCACCTGCACCTGGGCGACCCGCCCGCGGAGCAGGGCGTACGCCGGCTGGCTGGCCCGCGTCTCGTCGAGCGCGACCATCAGGTGCCGGCTGGCGTAGCCGAAGCGGCCCTCGCTGGCGGTCTCCTGCCCCATGTCGCGGTCGTCCTTGACCACCACCTGGTCGGCGAGCAGGTCGGCCACCGCGTCGACGTCGCTCTGCACGTAGGTGATCACCCGGATGCCGATCTGGTCGGTGATGTCGCGCAGCGGGTCGGCGTAGAGCGGCTTCCCGTCGACCATCCGGGCCGCCTTCTCGGCGAACGACGCGACCGACTTGGCGCGCCCGGTGACGGTCAGGTAGTTGATGCCGGCCTCGTCGAGGACCGCCGTGACCAGCGCCAGCGCCTGGTCCGCGGCCTCGGTGAGCTCGGCGTGCCCGTCGGCGTAGGCCTGGACGGCGCGGCTGATCGCCTTGCTCTCGTCCGGCAGCGCCGGGGTGACGATGTAGCCCTGGTCCCAGCCCGGGTCCGGGTCGCCGTACGTCGTGGTCCGGTCCGGCCAGCGGTCGGCGAACAGCCCGACGTACGCGCAGACGACCGCGTCGACCTGGTCCTCCACGACGCGCAGCTCGCTCTTGCGGGTGGCCTGCTCGACCTGGCGGCGCAGCGCGGCCCAGGTCTCCTCGACCGTGACCACCGACTCGACGTGGCGCATCAGCTCCAGCAGCTCGGAGCGGAGCAGCTCGAGGTCACGGCCCTGCTTGTGCTTGTACTTCAGCGTCCGGCCCAGGCCGAAGAGCACGACGATCGCCGGGTGCGGGTAGACCTCGATCGCCCGCCGGGCCCGCCCGGAGCGCGGGTTGACGTCCAGCCCGAGCCGCTTGGCGAGGTGCCAGGCCCGGCCGCCGTCGGCGAACTCCGGCTTGCCGGTGTTGGAGGGGTGGGTCGCGGCCTCGAAGCGGCGGAAGTCCTTGCTCAGCGCCTTCTCCGCCGGCCGCGAGCCGGTCGGGTTCTTCACGATCAGCGGCGCGTCGATCGCGACCAGGCAGGGCCCCTCGACGTACGCCGACAGCACCGCGTCGATCTCGTCGTCGGTGCGCTGGGTGGACACGTGCAGCAGCCGCGCGTCGGCGTCCAGGACCGCGACGCCGGTGGCGCCCTTCGGGCCCCAGGCCAGGTCGAGGCCGACGTACGTCGGCGGGGGCGAGGGGGCGGGCTGCTGCACGCGTCCAGCCTGCCCTAGTGGTGGGCCGGGCGCGTCGGGGAGTGGCGGGTCAGCCGGCGTACGCCCGCGCGACCGCGGCGCCGAACCGGGCGTTGGCCCGCACCAGCGCGATGTTGGCCTCGAGGCTGGCGCCGCCGGTGATCTCGACGATCCGGCCGAGCAGGTACGGCGTGGCGTCCTTGCCGCGGATGCCGAGCGCGTCCATGTCGGCGAGCGCCTGGTCGATGATGCCGCCGATCTCGTCGGCCGGGATCTCGTCCTCCTCGGGGATCGGGTGCGCGAGCACCACGCCCCCGGCGAGCCCGAGGTCCCACTTGGCGCGCATCACCGCGGCGACCTGCTCCGCCCCGTCGACCCGCATCGGGGCGGCGTGGCCGCTGACGCGGGAGAAGAACGACGGGAACTCGTCGCTGCCGGCCACCAGCACCGGCACGCCGAGGGTCTCGAGGGTCTCCAGGGTGAGCCCGATGTCGAGGATGCTCTTGACGCCGGCGCTGATCACCGCGACGTCGGTCAGGCTGAGCTCGGTGAGGTCGGCGCTGACGTCGAAGGTCTGCTGGGCGCCGCGGTGCACGCCGCCGAGACCGCCGGTGACGAAGACCCGGATGCCGGCCAGCGCCGCCAGCCGCATCGTCGCCGCGACGGTGGTGGCGCCGTGCAGGCGGCGGGCCACGACGTACGGCAGGTCGCGGACGCTCACCTTGGTGACGTCGGCGTGGCTCGCCAGCAGCTCGAGGTCCTGGGTCTCCAGGCCGATCCGCGGGACGCCGTCGAGGACCGCGATCGTGGCCGGGACGGCGCCGTGCTCGCGGACGATGTCCTCCACCTCGGTCGCCATCGCGACGTTCTCGGGGTAGGGCATGCCGTGGCTGATGATCGTGCTCTCGAGCGCGACGACGGGGCGCCCGTCGCGGAGCGCGTCGGCGACCTCCTCGGTGAGGCGGAGCGAGGGGTGCGGCACGGGGTTCGGGGTGGTCATGCGGTCTGTCTCCTGACGAGCCGGTCGGTGAGGTCGGGGCGGACGGTGTGGGTGCTGGCGACGGTGAGGGCGGCGGCGGCGTGGCCGTACGCCGCGGCGGCGGCCTCGTCCTCGCCGGCCAGGAACGCGTGGCAGAACGCCGCGAGCATCGCGTCGCCGGCGCCGGTGACGTCGACGACCTCGGTGGCGGCGACCGTGTCCAGCGCGACGCGGCCGTCGGGCCCGCTCAGCAGCGAGCCCTGCACGCCGAGCCGGACCCAGGCGTACGTCGCGCCCCGCGCGTGCAGGTCGTCGACGGCGGCGGCCAGCTCGCGCTCGGTGCCGACGGGGCGGCCGGTGATCGCGGCGAGCTCGTCGCGGTTGGGGGTGATCACGTGCACGGGCCGGTCGGGGTCGAGCAGCGCGCTCGCCGCCTCGGCCTTGGGCACGCTGACCGGCTCCAGGACGACGCGGACGCCGGCCGACGCGGCCAGGTCGAGCGCGTAGCCGAGGGTCGCGGGGGCGAGGTTGCCGTCGAGGACGACCAGGCTGGCGGCGGCGACCAGGTCGCGGGCGGCGTCGACGTCCTCGGGCGCCAGCTCGTCGGTGGCGCGCATGTCGGCGACGGCGACCACGAGCTCGCCGTCCGCGTCGAGGACGGCGGTGTAGGTGCCGGTGCCGTGCGGGCTGCGGCGGACGTGCTCGACGCGGACGCCGGCGTCCGAGGTCGCGGCGAGCACCTGGTCGCCCAGCGGGTCGGCGCCGACGGCGGCGACGAGGTGGGTGCGGGTGCCGAGGCGGGCGAGGTTCTCCGCGACGTTGCGGCCGACGCCGCCCGGCGCGAGCACCGAGACGCCGGGGTTGCTGGTGCCGCGGCGTACTGTCCGGGCGCTGCGCGCCTTGACGTCCATGTTGGCGCCGCCGACGACCACGACCGAGGGCCCGTCGCCGAGGACGTAGCCGCGGCCGAGGATCACGCCCTTCTTGCCGAGGTTCGAGAGGTGCACGTTGACCGCGGCGCGGGTGCTGCCGATCGCGCGGGCCAGCGCCTCGGAGCCCAGCAGGGGGTCGCGCCGCAGCAGCGCCACGATCTCGCGCTCCCGGTCAGTGAGGTTCACCCTTAGAACACTAAAGGACCTTCACTGTACTTAGCAAGGGTTTTCCGGTTTCCCTGCACGCCGAGTCGGCGTGAATGTTCGCTTTCTCCACAGCAGGCCTGGGAAAAAGCCGGACATTCACGCCGACTCGGCGGGGGGTGGCTCCGTAGGGTGGTGGCATGAGCCTCGCGCGCACCGTCGGCCGCATCGTCCTCGGCTCGCTGATGGTGGGAGCGGGCGTCGCGCACCTCACCGTGCAGCGCCAGGAGTTCCAGGCGCAGGTGCCGGACTGGTTCCCGGTCGATGAGGACCTCACCGTGCTCGGGTCGGGCGTCGTCGAGATCGCGCTCGGCGCCTCGTTCGTCGCGCTCCCGCGCCGCAAGCGCCTCGTCGGCGCACTGCTCGCCGGGTTCTACGTCGTGATCTTCCCCGGCAACATCGCCCAGTACGCCGAGGGCACCGACGCCTTCGGCCTGGACACCGACACCAAGCGCCTGGTCCGGCTGTTCTTCCAGCCGGTGCTGGTCGTCTGGGCGCTCTGGGCGGGCGGGCTGCTGGGGCGGTCACGGCGGGCAGATCGACCGGTCACGTGACCGGCGGGCGGTAGCCACCGTCGCGCAGGCCCGCCTCCACCTCGAACCGGTTGCGCGGCCCCGGCCGTCGCCGCTCCTCCAGCAGGTAGCGCAGCGGGAACGCCAGCCCGTGCCGCGCCCACTGGTCGGCGTGCACGGCCTCGTGGCGCAATAGCCGCGGACCCGGCTCGCGCCGGCTGAGGAACACGCCGCCGACCGCCGTACCGCCGCGGGCGAAACCGCCGCGCATGCCGCTGCAGACGAACATGCGCGCCGACTCGTCGTACCGGATCCGCGCGCCCCAGGCCCGGGCCCACGCGAGCGCGAGCACCGTCGCCAGCCAGGACCCCAGGGAGCCGCGAGCGGCCCGGCGTACGTCGCCCACCGGACCATCATGCCCACCGGGGCCTGACCGGCCGGCCCCATCCCGGGGCCTACTCCGGGGGATGTACGCCGTCCTCCCGGGCCGCCCGAGAGCATCCCCCGGGCGGACGCGCCGCACCCCCTCGCGGGCCGAGCATCGGTGCATGACCTCACTGACCGCATCCCTCGCCCGCCGCCCACGCCGCTCGCTGCTGGCCCTCCTGCTCTTCGTCGTGCTGGCCGGCGTCCTCGGGGGGCCGGTCGCCGGCGCCCTCGAGAACTCCGGCAGCTTCACGCCCCCCGATGCCGACTCCGTGACCGCCCTGGACCGCATCGAGGCCGCGACCGGCCGCGCCGCCGGCCCGGGTGTGGTGCTGCTGCTGACCCCTGACGAGGGCGCGCCGAGCCCTGACGAGG
The DNA here is from genome assembly GCF_014127485.1 of Nocardioides dongkuii. Classification (NCBI taxonomy): domain Bacteria; kingdom Bacillati; phylum Actinomycetota; class Actinomycetes; order Propionibacteriales; family Nocardioidaceae; genus Nocardioides; species Nocardioides dongkuii. The sequence continues at coordinate 4,156,438 of NZ_CP059903.1, forward strand.
CCGCGGCCGAGCTGGCCGCCGTACCCGGGATGTCCGAGGTCGTCTCCAGCGACGACGCCCCACCCGGCTCGGGCCTGGTCGCCACCGACGGCGACTCCTCGCTGGTCGTCGGCACCCTCGACGCGGACGCCGACGAGGAGGCCGTGGCGCAGGACGTGCTCGACGGGATCGGCTCCCGCGACGGCGTCGATGCCGGCGGCCAGGAGATCGCCGGGCTCCAGATCGGCGAGACGGTCGGGAAGGACCTCGGTCGCGCCGAGGCCCTCGCGCTGCCGCTGCTGCTCCTGCTGTCCTTCCTCTTCTTCGGCGGGCGGGCCATGGTGCTGCCGCTCGCCGCCGGCGGCACGGCCGTGCTCGGCACCTTCCTGGTCCTGGCCGGCGTCAACGAGGTCTACGGGCTGAGCGTCTTCGCGCTGAACCTGGTCATCGGCCTCGGGCTGGGGCTGACCATCGACTACACGCTCTTCCTGGTCACGCGGTACCGCGAGGAGGTCGCCCGGCAGGGCGCCACCCCCGCCGCGATCGCGACCACCATGCGCACGGCTGGCCGTACCGTCGTCTTCTCCGCCGCCACCGTGGCCGTCGCCCTCGCCACGCTCACGGTGTTCCCGCTCGGCTTCCTGGTCTCCATGGGGATCGCCGGCGCGGTCGTCGCGGTCGTCGCCGCCACGGCGTCGATCGTCGTCAGCGCCGCGATGTTCGGCCTCTGGGGCGAGAAGCTGGTCCGCCGCTCCCGTCGGTCGGCGGCCCGGACGGGCGCCCCGGACGACGCCGGCCGCTGGTACCGGCTCTCGCACGCGGTCATGCGCCGCCCCGGCGCGGTCGCCGTGGTCACCGCCGTCGTGATGCTCGGCCTGGCGCTGCCCGCCCTGCAGGCGACCTGGACCCCCATCGACGCCACGGCGATCCCGACCAGCCAGAGCGCCCGCACCGTCTCCGACGCCATCGCCGCGGACTTCTCCGGCCGCGCCGACAGCGCGCTGACCGTCGCCGTCGCGACGGACGGGCCGGACGGCGGCGCGGACGTCGCGGCGTACGCCGAGCAGGTGGCGGCGCTCGACCCGGCCGCGGCCGTCGCCGACCCGGTGCCGCTCGACGCGGACACCTGGCAGCTGGACGTCGAGGTCCCCGGGGAGCCCTCCGGTCCGGCGGCGCGGGAGCTGGTCGAGCAGGTCCGCGACCTGGACGCCGCCGGCGTGCAGACCTGGGTCGCCGGGCCGGCGGCGGAGTTCGTCGACCAGCAGGCCGCGATCGCGGACCGGCTGCCGCTGGCCGTCGCCCTCCTGGTCGGGCTCACGCTGCTGGTGCTGTGGCTGATGACGGGCTCGGTGGTGCTGCCGGTGAAGTCGGTCCTGATGAACGCCCTGACCGTCGGGACCGCGCTCGGCGCCCTGGTGTTCGTCTACCAGGCGGGGCGGTTCACCGACGTGCTCGGCTACACGCCGAACGGCGGCGTCGAGCCGACCGACTTCCTGGTCACCAGCGCACTGGTCTTCGCGCTGTCCACCGACTACGGGGTCTTCCTGCTCGGCCGGATCAAGGAGGCGCGCGACTCCGGGCTGCCGGAGCGGGAGTCGGTGGCGGTGGGCCTGCAGCGCACCGGGTCGGTCGTGACCGCGGCGGCCATCCTCCTCGCGGTCGCCATCGGCGCCTTCGCGACCAGCTCGATCTCGTTCATCCAGCAGATCGGGGTCGCGACCGCCGTCGGCGTGCTGGTCGACGCGTTCATCGTCCGGTCGCTGCTGGTGCCGGCGCTGATGGGGCTGCTCGGCAGGTGGAACTGGTGGGCCCCGCTGTGGCTGCGCCGGGTGCACGACCGCGTGGGGTTCGCGGAGGGCGGCCAGGACGACGTACTCCCCCAGGCGGATGCCACGGGCGCCCACCCGGGGCTAGCGTCGACCCGTGACCAGAGCGGGAGTGACGTCGGGCCGGACGACGAGGTGGTCCGTGCCCGACCGTGACCGGGCGGTCGACCTCGCCGTCGACCTGGGCATCGCCGCGGCGCTCGCCGCGGCGATGCTCGTCGAGGCGCGCCTGGACGACTCCAGCCACGTCGGCGGGGCCGCGGTCGCCGTCATCGTGCTCGCGGCGCTGCCGGTCCTGTGGCGGCGGACGCACCCGGTGGCCGCGCTGGTCGCCTGCTTCGGGGCGCTCTTCCTGCTCGAGACGGTCATCGCGATCCACCAGACGATCCCGTTCCCGAGCATGGTCGTGGGCTACACGCTCGCGCGGCGCCTGGACCGCGGCGCCGCGATCGTCCTGGGCCTGGTGCTCGGCGCGGTGGTGCTGGTGAACCTCGCGATCGTCGCCCCGCACATCTTCTTCTCCTGGGAGACCCCGAAGAACCTGGCGTTCGTCGCGCTGCCGCTGGTGGTGGCGGTGGCGGCGCGCAACCGGCAGGACTACCTCGACGCGCTCGTCGACCGCGCCGAGACCGCCGAGCGCACCCGCGAGGAGGAGGCCCGGCGCCGGGTCGACGAGGAGCGGCTGCGGATCGCCCGCGACCTGCACGACGTGGTCGCGCACGCGCTGGTGGCCATCAACGTCCAGGCGGGGGTCGCCGCGCACGTGCGGGACCCCGACCCCGAGACCAACCGCGCGACGTTCCGTGAGATCAAGCGGGTCAGCGGCGAGGCGCTCGGCGAGCTGCGGACCACCCTCGGCATGCTGCGCGAGGTCGACGAGCAGGCCCCGGTGGCACCCGCGGCGGGGCTGGCCGGCCTCGAGGACCTGCGCCGCCGGCTCCTGGCCGCCGGCGTCGAGGTGGAGCTCTCGCTCGACCCGGCGGTCGGCACCCTGCCGCCGACGCTCGACGCCACGGCGTACCGGGTGCTGCAGGAGGCGCTCACCAACGTGATGCGGCACGTCGGCCCGACCACCGTCCGCGTCGAGGTCACCCGCGCCGACGGGGCGCTGCGGCTCCGGGTCGAGGACGACGGACCGGCCGGCGACCGCCCGCCGAGCCCGCGCAGCGGCGCCGGCGGGCACGGCGTCCGCGGGATGGGCGAGCGGGTCCGCGCGCTCGGCGGCACCCTGTCGGCCGGGCCCCGGCCCGAGGGCGGCTGGCTGGTCACCGCCGCGCTGCCGGTCCCGGTGCCGGTGCCAGCCGCGACGCCCGCCACGCCCGCCACGCCCGCCCCGCACGGGGTGGGCGCGTGATCCGCGTGCTGCTCGCCGACGACCAGGCGCTGGTGCGGGCCGGCTTCCGGGTGCTGCTCGACGCCGAGGACGGCATCGAGGTGGTCGGCGAGGCCGTCGACGGCGAGGACGCCGTCGCCCTCGCCCACCGCACCCGGCCCGACGTGGTCCTGATGGACATCCGGATGCCGCGCCTCGACGGCCTGCAGGCCACCGCCGCGCTCACCGCCGACCCCGACCTGGCCGCGACCCGGGTGGTGGTGCTGACGACCTTCGAGCTCGACGAGTACGTCTTCGGCGCCCTGCGCGCCGGCGCCTCCGGCTTCCTGCTCAAGGACATCGAGCCGGCGGCGCTGATCGAGGCCGTCCGGACGGTCGCGGACGGCGAGGCGCTGCTCTCGCCGCGGGTCACCCGCCGCCTGATCGAGGCGTTCGTCGCGCAGGACGAGCCCGCGCCCGCCGTACCCGTCCCCGCGGCGGCGCCGCCCGACGTACGGCTCTCCGCGCTGACGCCCCGCGAGCGCGAGGTGCTGGCGTACGTCGGCCGCGGGCTCTCCAACTCCGAGATCGCCCTGTCCCTGGTGCTCTCGCCGCTCACCGTGAAGACGCACGTCTCGCGTCTCTTCCTCAAGTTGGGCGCCCGCGACCGGGCGCAGCTCGTGGTCACCGCGTACGAGACCGGCCTGGTCGGCCCGACCGCGGCGCGGCCCGGAGTTTGAGCCGCGACCCCTCCGGGCATCTCGACGGGGCCCGGAGGGGGTGCGCCATGGAGATCCACACCGAACATGACCTGAGGCTGCTCGAAGGACGCGTGGACCGGCTCGAGCGACTGGTCGTGCAGGTCGCCTGCTGGCTCACCGGGCTGTTCCTGGTGGTCGGGTCGCTGCTGGACTACCTGCCGCTGGAGGAGACCTCGGAGTACGACAGCCCGATGACGCGTCTGGTCACCGTCGGGTTCGAGGGCCTCAGCTGGCGCGACGACGACGGCGACGTCGAGGGGTTCACGATCGCCGTCGGCACCGGGTTCCTCGGCCTGATGGTGTGCGCCCTCGCCGCCCTCTGGGTGCTCTACGTCATCGGGTCCGCCGCCCCGATCGACCGGCCCCGCAAGAGCATCAACCTGGTGGCCACCCTCCTGGTCGTCGGCACCCTGGTCGCCGGCATCTTCTACCTGGCGGCCGCCTCCTCCGACGAGAGGACCGTGGGCGCCGGCTTCCCCGTCTTCGCCGCCGGCGTCGCCGGGTTCCTGGTCGTGACCATGTCGCCGCTGCGCGACTGGTGGGAGGCCCCGCGCCGGGCGATGCGCCTGGCCGCCTCCGGTCGCTGACCGGGGCCGACCCGTGAGGACCTAGGGTCGCCCGGTGGCCACGCCTCCCGCCCTCCCGTTCCCGCAGTACCTCCAGCTGCTCGACCGGCACGAGCGCGCGGCGCTCGACGCCCTCGGCACGCTGCGGCCGGACGCGACGCTCCCGCCCGACGGCGCCGACGCCCTGGGGTACGCCCGCGACCACCTGGCGACGCTGGAGGTCTGGGCCTGGCTCCTCGCGAACCCGGGGTCCGGCTGGGACGCCTTCGACGGCGGCCCTCCCCCCGCTCGCTACGAGGAGGTGCTCGCCGCGATCGGGCGCGAGCGGGACCGCCTCACCCGGCAGCTCGTGGACGTCGGGCCCGACCTGGCACTCGACTACTTCGGCCGGCCCGGCACGTCGTACGACGTGGCGCGCCTGCTCGCCCACGAGGCGATCAGCGTCGCCGCTGCCGCCGGCGAGGCTCGGGGCACCCCGCCGTCGCCGTTGCACCCGGACGTCGCGTCGGACTGCATCGACCGCGCCCTCGCGCACTGGAGCCGGTCGGACGCCGAGGTCGACTGGCATCCCGCACCGGCCCATCTCGTCGCCGCGGACACCGGACGGTCGTGGTGGATCCGATTCAGCGACGGCGACGAGCTCGACCCGGCCATCGCCCCCGGCTCCGCGGCCTCGGCGGCGATCGTGCTGACCGACGACTCCGCCGCGCTCCTCCGCTGGCTCGAGGGGTACGCCGGGCCCTCCCCCCGGGTCGAGGGCGACGACACCACCCTCCGGATGCTCCGCGTCGCCCTGGGCCACCGGGTCGCGCCAGCCCCGCGGCGGTCCTGGTGGCGGCGGGGCTAGGCGCCGGACGGCACTCCTACGCCGGACAGCTGCTAGTGCGCCATGTCGACGAAGCGTGAGTAGTGGCCCTGGAACGCGACGGTGATGTCCCGGGTCGGGCCGTTGCGGTGCTTGGCGACGATCAGGTCGGCCTCGCCGGGGCGGGTCGACTCCTTCTCGTAGACGTCGTCGCGGTGCAGCAGCACCACCATGTCCGCATCTTGCTCGATGCTGCCGGACTCGCGAAGGTCGCTCATCATCGGGCGCTTGTCGCCGCGCTGCTCGGGCCCACGGTTGAGCTGGGAGAGCGCGATGATCGGGACGCCGAGCTCCTTGGCCAGCAGCTTGATCTGGCGCGAGAACTCCGAGACCTCGAGCTGGCGCGACTCGACCTTCTTGCCCGACGACATCAGCTGCAGGTAGTCGATGACGATCAGCCGCAGGTCGTGGCGCTGGCGCAGCCGCCGCGCCTTGGCCCGGATCTCCATCATCGTCATGTTCGGGCTGTCGTCGATGAACATCGGCGCCGAGGAGATCTCGCCCATCTTGCGGGCGAGCTTGACCCAGTCGTCGTCGCTCATGTTGCCGTTGCGGATGTGGTTCAGCGGCACCTTGGCCTCGGCCGAGAGCAGCCGCATCGTGATCTCCGAGCGCGTCATCTCCAGGCTGAAGAACACGCTCGCCAGGTTGTTGTGGATCGACGCCGCCCGGCACAGGTCCAGAGCCAGCGTCGACTTCCCCATCGCAGGACGGGCCGCGACGATGATCATCTGGCCGGCGTGCAGGCCGTTGGTGAGGTCGTCGAGGTCGGCGAAGCCCGTGGGCACGCCGTACAGCCCGGACTCGCGGTTGCCGATCGCCTCGATCTCGTCGAGGACGCCGGTCATGATGTCGCTCAGCGGCGCGTAGTCCTCGCCGGAGCGCTTGTCGGCGATCTTGTAGACCTCGGCCTGCGCCTGGTCGACGACGTCGTCGACCTGGCCCTCGCCGGCGTACCCGATCTGCACGATCTTGGTGCCGGCGTCGACGAGGCGGCGCAGGATCGCCTTCTCCCGGACGATCTCGGCGTAGTACGACGCGTTGGCGGCGATCGGGACGTTGGCCGAGACCGTGTGCAGGTACGGCGCGCCGCCGATGCGCTGGAGCTCGCCGCGGCGCTGGAGCTCGGCGGCGACCGTGATCATGTCGACCGGCTCGCCGCGACCGTAGAGGTCGATGATCGCGTCGTAGATGGTCTCGTGGGAGGGCCGGTAGAAGTCGGTGCCGCGGATCGTCTCGCTGACGTCGGCGATGGCGTCCTTGGAGATCAGCATCGCGCCGAGCACCGACTGCTCGGCGGCCATGTCCTGGGGCGGGGTGCGGTCACCCGGGGTGCTCGGGCGCTCGCCCGGGGCATAGGACACGGGGCCGTCGCCCCAGTCCTCGAACGGCGGGTCGGGGAACCCTCGACCCGGTTGCTCGGTGACGCTCAACGTGCCTCCTGGTGCGCTCCCGGGTCGACCCCGGATGGTGCTGTCGAGGCTAGGGACCGGCACCGACAACCCCGGGACCGTACGTCGCGCGGGTCCCCGCCCGACACCACCCTGTCCACAGGCCCTGTGGATAACTTGGGAAACCCGGGGGATGACACGCTGGGCCGCGCGCACAGCCTGGGGAAGACCCTGTGGAGGACACGCCGCGCCGTTCCGGCGACACCGCGCTGACCTGCGGAAACACCGCCTCAAGCCTGTGGAGGAGAAATAAGGCACCCGGGGATGCGTCACCTGCCCGCCATCCGGACGGCGTCCGTTGCTATGTCGACAAACCGCGCCCCCGGAGGGCCCGTCCACAGATGTGAGCTGGTTATCCACCGGTCGTGGAGAACTAGGCCCGTCGGGGTCAGGGGCAAGAAGTGACTCTTACATGACTACGCTGTTCCCATGCGGCGGCCCGAGGACAGGGAGATCCTGCGCCTGGCCGGGCCGGCGTTCCTGGCCCTGGTCGCCGAACCGCTCTTCCTGCTCGCCGACGCCGCCGTCGTCGGCCACCTCGGCACCCCGGAGCTCGCCGGGCTCGGGATCGCCGCGGTCGTGCTGCAGACGGTGGTCGGCCTCTGCGTCTTCCTGGCCTACGGCACCACCGCGGGCGTCGCGCGGCAGCTGGGCGCGGGCGACCGGCGCGGGGCGCTCGCGCAGGGGGTCGACGGCCTCTGGCTCGCGGTCCTCATCGGTGCGGTCGCCACCGTCCTGGGCCTGCTGCTCGCCGGCCCGCTGGTGGCCGTCTTCGGCGCCGCGCCCGAGGTCACCGACCACGCCACGACGTACCTGCGCATCGCCGTGCTCGGCATCACCCCGCTGCTCCTCATGCTCGCCGCGACCGGCGTGCTCCGCGGCCTGCAGGACACCCGCACCCCGCTGGTCGTCGCGGTGTGGGGCAACGTGCTCAACGTCGTCCTCAACGTCCTGCTCGTGTACGGCGTGGGCCCGGTCTCGGGCCTCGGGCTGCCGGGCTCGGCCATCGGCTCGGTGGTCGCGCAGGTCGCCAGCGCGGCGGCGCTGCTGATCGTCGTGGTCCGGGGCGCCCGGCGCGAGGGCGCGTCGCTGCGCCCGCACCCGGCCGGCGTCCGGTCCGCCGCCCGGGCCGGGGTGCCGCTGGTCGTCCGCACCCTGACCCTGCGCGCCGCGCTGCTGGTCACGACGTACGCCGTCACGCTGGGCGCCGCCCGCGCGTCCGGGCAGTCGGTGGACATCGCGACCCACCAGCTGGCGATGACGCTGTGGACCTTCCTCGCCTTCGTGCTGGACGCCGTCGCCATCGCCGCCCAGGCGATCACCGGCCGGCTGCTCGGCGCGGGCGACGTCGCCGGCACCCGCGCGGTCACCCGGCGGATGGTGCAGTGGGGCGTCGGGAGCGGCGTGGTCACCGGCGTGCTGCTGGCGGCGGCGAGCCCGGTGCTCGGCCGGCTCTTCACCGGCGACCCGGCGGTCCGGGAGGCGCTGGTGCCGGTGCTGCTCGTCGCCGCTCTCGGGCAGCCCGTGGCCGGGGTGGTGTTCGTGCTCGACGGCGTGCTGATCGGCGCCGGCGACGGGGGCTACCTCGCCCGCGGCGGCCTGGTCACGCTGGTCGTCTACGCGCCCGTGGCGCTCGCCGTCGCCGGCGCCGGCCTGGTCGCGGTGTGGGCGGCGATGGTCTTCGTGTTCATGGGCGCCCGGCTCGCGGTCCTCCTGCACCGCGCCCGCGGGGACGCCTGGCTGGTGACCGGGGCCGCGCTCCGCTGAAAGCCGCTCCTCGCCGTCCGGGCTCCGTTACCTTGTCCGCCTCACGACGACGGTCACACCCCGGAGGTCTTCCCCATGGGCGCTCGACGCCAGCTGCCCCGCGGCGCCATCCTGCTCGCCGCCACGACGGGGCTGGTCGCTGCGGCGATCGTCGCGCCGTCGCCCACGAGCGCCGCCGTCGCGAGCGCGGCCGCGGGGTGCCTCCGGGACGTCTCGGTCGTGCCGGTCCTCAGCCCCCAGGGGTGCGACGACACCACGCCCCCGGAGACCTCCTTCGGGCCGAGCGCGCCGCGGGTCACGGCCGGCGGCTGGATCAACAAGCGCAGCCTGCGCGTGAGCCTCCGGGGCGTGCACACCGACGCCGACACCGACCCGATCTCGCTCGAATGCCACCTGAGCACCGACGGCGCCGCGCCGACCGCGGCGCAGTGGCAGGAGTGCGACGTGGACCAGGTCTTCACCGACCTCGAGGAGTCCGACGCGGCGGCGTACGTGCTCTGGGCCCGGGCCGTCGACGACACCGACTCCGGGATCCGCTGGTACGACCTGTCCCGCCGGCTCTCCGAGCCCGTCGACGACGTCGACCAGACCCCCGCGACGCTGACCTTCGGGGTCGACACCGTGGCGCCCGACACCACCGTCGCGGGCACCGCGCCCGACCGGTACACCCCCGGCCGCCCGGTGGTCGGCACCCCCCGCCCGCGGTTCGTCCTCTCCTCGACCGACGCCGCGGACTTCCGGTGCACCCTGAACCGCAGGTCGGTGCCGTGCGCGGCGGGCACCACGACCCTGCCGGCGCTGACCCCGGGCGACAAGACCCTGCGCGTGCAGGCGGTCGACGCCGCCGGGAACCTGGACCCGACCCCCGCGGTCACCGAGTTCACCGTCCCCGACAACCTCCGCGCCAAGGGCGCGAAGAGCGGCTGGAAGCGGGTGCGCAGCGCCAGCCACCTCGGCGGCGACGTCCTCCGGGCGCGGCGGAAGGGCGCGGAGCTCACCTTCGTGGCGACGCGGTTCCGCGAGCTGCGGCTGATCGCCACCACGGGGCCGAGGGCCGGCACGATCCAGCTCAAGATCGGCTCGAGCTGGCACACGGTCAGCCTGCAGAACCCGGTGCGCACGCAGGCCGACCAGATCCAGCTGCGCGACGAGCTCGCCCCCCGGCTCAGCGGCCGGATCCGGGTGCGGGTCGTCTCGAGCGGCCGGCCGGTCGCACTGGACGGCGTCCTCGCCCGCTGAGGGGCGCCGACCCCGTCGTACGCAGCAGGGCCCGTCCCTCCCGGAGGAGGAACGGGCCCTGTCGTGCGTCAGGCGTGGTGCGTCAGGCCGGGATGACGTTGAGGGCCACCGTGGCGGACACCTCGTCGTGCAGCTTGACCGACACCTCGTGGGAGCCGAGCGCCTTGATCGGGTTGCGGACCACGATCGTGCGCTTGTCGACCTGCTCGCCGGTGGCCTCGGTGAGGGCGCCGGCGATCTCGGTGACGGTGACGGCGCCGAAGAGGCGGCCGCCCTCGCCGGAGCGGACCTTGACGGCGACCGGCTGCGCCTCGAGCTTGGTCTTGATCTCAGCGGCGTGGTCGTGGTCGCGGACCGCGCGGCTGGCGCGGGCCGACTTGATCGACTCGACGGTCTTCTCGCCGCCACGGGTCCAGCGGATGGCGACACCGCGCGGGACGAGGTAGTTGCGGCCGTAGCCGTCCTTCACCTCGACGATGTCGCCGGGGGCACCGAGGCCGGTGACCTCCTGGGTCAGGATGAGCTTCATCTTCTCCGCTCCTCTCAGCGACCGGTGGAGGTGTAGGGCAGGAGCGCGACCTCGCGGGCGTTCTTGACCGCGATCGCCACGTCCCGCTGGTGCTGGACGCAGTTGCCGGTCACACGCCGCGCACGGATCTTGCCGCGGTCGGAGATGAACTTGCGGAGCAGGGTGGTGTCCTTGTAGTCGACACCGGTCGCCTTCTCCTTGCAGAACTGGCAAACCTTCTTCTTAGGCTTGCGAATCACTGCCTTGGCCATTGTGGTGCTTCCCTTCTAGAAGCCCGGCTCGCGCCGGAATGGTGGAGTGTCTTCGGGTGGGTGGTCGTGCCTGGTGCGGTGGTGCTGGATCAGAACGGGGGCTCGTCGGAGACGCCGGGCGCACCCCACGGGTCGTTGGCGGGGGCACCGCCACCGCCACCGGAGGAGGCGCCGCCGCCCTGCGGGGCCGGGGTGGCCCACGGGTCGTTGCCGGCCGGCTGCTGCGGACGGGACTGGCCGCCCTGTCCGCCCTGTCCGCCGCCCTGACCGCCGCCGGAGTAGCCGCCCCCGCCGCCGGAGCGGCTGGCGCGGGTGACCTTGGCGGTGGCGAACGCCAGCGCGGGGCCGACCTCGTCGACCTCGAGCTCCACGACGGTGCGCTTCTCACCCTCGCGGGTCTCGTACGAGCGCTGCTTGAGGCGACCCTGCACGATCACGCGCATGCCGCGCTGCAGGGACTCGGCGACGTTCTCCGCGGCCTGACGCCAGACCGAGCAGGAGAGGAACAGCGCGTCGCCGTCCTTCCACTCGTTGGTCTGCTTGTCGAAGGTGCGCGGCGTCGACGCGATCCGGAAGTTGGCCACGGCCGCACCCGAGGGGGTGAAGCGCAGCTCCGGGTCGTCGACGAGGTTGCCGACCACCGTGATGACGGTATCGCCTGCCATGAGGTCTCCTCATTGTTCTGATCGTGTCCGGAACGTCTGTCCGCACCACATGGTGGTGGAGCGCACCGACGGCCGGAAGGGGTCATCCACAGACGCGGACGGATCCTGCTCGTCGGAGCAGGGTCACTTGGCGTCGGGCCGGATGACCTTCGTGCGCAGGATCGACTCGTTGAGCGTGAGCTGGCGGTCGAACTCCTTGACCGTGGCCGGCTCGGCGTTCAGCGTGATGATCGCGTAGATGCCCTCGGCGTTCTTCTTGACCTCGTAGGCCAGCCGACGGCGGCCCCACACGTCGACGGACTCCACGGAGCCGCCGTCCTTGCGGATGACGTTGAGGTACTTGTCGAGGGACGGACCGATGGTCCGCTCCTCGAGGCTCGGGTCGAGGATGACCATGACTTCGTAAGCGCGCATGCGCGTCCTCCTGTGGGCTCGGCGGCCACGGTCTCTCCGTGGCAGGAGGGGATCCTCCCCGGCGGACCGGGGGTCACGCGGCGACCAGTCCCGTCGGTGGGCGGGGCGCAGCGGACAGCACAGGTTAGCAGCGGCGCACGACCGCCTCCCAATCCTGTGGAGAACGCCCGGAGGTCCCGCGACCCGCGGTTAGCGTCCCGGGGTGGCGCGCCCCCCGACCCCCGCGATCGTGGGCCGCTACGTCCTAGGCGACCCCGTGGGGATCGGCGGGGTGGGCGCGGTCTGGCGGGCCTGGGACCTGCGCGAGGAGCGCTGGGTCGCGGCCAAGGTGCTGCGCCGGTACGACGAGGCGCTGCTGCTGCGGTTCGTCCGCGAGCAGGCGCTGCGGGTGCGGCACCCGCACGTGCTCGCCCCGCACGGCTGGGCGGCCGAGGACGGCGTCGCGGTCATCGTCAGCGAGCTGGTCCGGGGCGGGTCGGTCGCCGACCTGGTCCGTGCCGCCGGCCCGCTCCCCGAGGGGCTCGTGGTCGCGCTGCTCGACCAGGCCCTGCAGGCGCTCGCCGCCGTCCACGACCGCGGCGTCGTGCACGGCGACGTGAAGCCGGCGAACCTGCTGCTGGAGCCCACGGGGACCGGCCGGCCGCACCTGCGGCTGGCCGACTTCGGGCTGGCGTCCGCCCGCGACGGCGTGGTGTTCCCGGACACCGGACCGGTCGGCACTCCCGGCTTCCTCGCGCCCGACCAGGCCCGCGGCGCACCCCCCGACCCCGCCCAGGACCTCTACGCGCTCGGCGTCACCGGGCGCCTGCTGCTCGCCGGCCCGGCCGCGGTCAGCACGGTGCTGGACTCGATGACCCGGCCCGAGGCCCGGCTGCGTCCCGCCGCCGCGGCCGCGCTCGACCGCCTGCGCACCCTCCCCGTACGCCGGGGCGCGGCCTGGCCGGCGGTGCCCGACCGGCTCGGCCCCGATCCGGCCGTCCCCCGCCGGTTCCTACGATGGGCCCCATGACCCAGCTCGCCATCGGTGCCCACGTCGACCAGACCGACCCGATCGCGGAGGCCCAGGCCCGCCAGGCGCCGCTGGTGCAGTTCTTCCTCGGCGACCCGCAGTCCTACAAGGGCCCCGAGGTCCGGTACGCCGGGGGCGCCGACGGGCTGCGCGCCGACGCGGAGGCGGCCGGCGTCGACCTCTACGTGCACGCGCCGTACATCATCAACGTCGCCACCACGAACAACCGGATCCGGATCCCCAGCCGCAAGCTGCTCCAGCAGCACGTGGACGCGGCGGCCGCGGTGGGCGCGAAGGGCCTGATCGTGCACGGCGGCCACGTCGGCAAGGACGACGACCCGGCGAAGGGCTTCGACAACTGGCGCAAGGCCATCGACGCCACCGACCTCAAGCTGCCGCTGCTGATCGAGAACACTGCCGGCGGCGACAACGCGATGACCCGCTACCTGGACCGGATCTCCGGTGTGTGGGCGGCGATCTCGGCGACCGAGCAGGCCGACCTCGTCGGCTTCTGCCTGGACACCTGCCACGCCCACGCCGGCGGCAACGCCCTGGAGACCGTGGTCCCCGACGTGCTCGCGATCACCGGTCGGATCGACCTGGTGCACTGCAACGACAGCCGCGACGACTTCGACTCCGGCGCCGACCGGCACGCCAACTTCGGCGCCGGCCGGATCGACCCCGACCTGCTGGCCGCCGTCGTCCGCGACGCCGGCGCCCCGGTGGTCTGCGAGACCCCCGGCCCCGCGGACGCCCACCTCGCCGACTTCGCCTGGCTCCGCGAGCGCCTCTGACCTGCCCCCCGCGTCAGGAGGGCCCAACTCAACGGTGAGGGAGGCCCAACTCAACGGATGGTGAGGGTGAGGGAGCGCACCTCGGCCGAACCGGGTCTCCCGTCGCGCTCGCGCACCATCCGCAGCATGCCGGCGGTGGCGTCGGCCCGGCCGGGCCCGAAGACGAGGAACGAGAAGTCGTGGCCGTTCTCCTCGATCGGCACGAGGTGAGCCGGGCGGTCGGCGACCCGCCAGCGGCTGAGGCCGAGGCGGCGGCGGAACGAGAGGCGCACCCAGCTGCCGACGTCCGCGGAGATCACCTCCCCGGACGCGGGATCCTTGACCACGTGGTGGGTGACCTGGTGGGTGGTCTGCTGGGCGATCGGCACGACGTCCTCCTCGGTGCGGGTGCTGGCGGGGATGCTGATGAGGACGAGGAGAGCCGGCGTCCCGCACTGATACCCCGCGCCCGGCGCGACCTCAGCCGAAGCAGACCAGCGGCACCGGGGCGCACTCGTCCGACACCGCGGGCACGGCGGCCGCCAGCGCCGCGGCGGGGTCGGCGCCCGTGGCCAGGTGCCGGTGCACGGTCACCAGCACCTCGTACGCCGCCCGGTCGTTGACCGCGGCCGCGGAGGCGATCACGCACCGGGCGCCGGCGTGCAGCCAGGCCGTGGACATGCCGATCAGCTCCTCGCCCCACCGCACCGTCGAGCGGCCGACCTCGCAGGCGGAGAGCAGCACCACGTCCGGGACGGCCCGGAGCCGGTCGACGTCGTAGCCGAACCACGAGCCGTCCGCCAGCAGCAGGCCCGAGAAGAGCGGGTTCTCCGCGGAGTGCCGGCCGTGCGCGGCGACGTGCAGGACGTCGACCTGCTCGGCCAGCTCCGAGACGGCGCCGGCGGTGGCGGCCCCGCCGACCAGGACCCGGGCGCCCGCCCACTCCCTGGCCGCCGCGTCGACCTCGTCCTGGGCGCGCAGCACCCGCGGGCCGGCGACGAAGCCCGCGGCCGCCGTGCGCAGCGGGGTCGTCCGACGCGCCAGCCACGAGGTGGCGGACTGCGCGACCGTGACCGGGCGGCCGACGTACCCGGGCAGCAGCGGCCACGGCACGCCCGCCAGCACCCCGGACGGCGTCAGCACCACCCGCCGGTCGCCGACCGCGGCCAGGACCGGCGTCACCAGCAGGCCCGCCAGCTCCTCCAGGCGAGCCGCCAGCGCCCTGCGGACCGCGCCCGCCAGCGGCTCGGCCAGGTCGGCCGCGGCCGTGTCCAGGTCGGGGAGCAGCCCGCCGAGCAGCGCGTCCAGCGAGGACCGGCCGCCGAGGTCGACCCAGGTCGCGGCCTCGGCCGTCACGACCAGCGCGACCACGTCCGTCGCCGTCACGACGTAGGCCACCAGCGCGGTGCCGGCGTCGAGGGCGGCCTGCAGGTCGGGGAGCGTCACCGGGTCGACGACCTCGCCGGACCCACGGTGCTGCCAGGCCCGCTCGCGCACCCGCTGCCGCAGCTCGGCCTCGCGGGCCGGCGACGGGTCGGCGCGCAGCTCGGTCAGGTCCGCGACCAGGTCGGGGTCCTCGGGCGCCCGCACCGGCTGCACCCGGCTCGCCAGCATCCGGGCCCGCTCCGACCACTCCAGCAGTACGGCGGGCCGCCGCGACTCCACGGCCAGGGCGAGCCCGCGGACACCGAGCCGGACCCCGTGGCCGGCCACCCCGGTCTGCAGGTCGAGGGAGCCGAACGAGCTCTGCCACGCGTGCACGTCGGCCAGTCCCTCGCGCAGGTGCCGGAGGGCCAGCGTCGGGCGGCCCGCGCCGACCAGCTCGGCCCGGACGTCGCGGTCCAGCAGCCGGGTCGCCAGCCGGGCCCGGGAGCCCGGTCGCACCGCGACCGCCCGGGCGCGCGCCTCCGCGACCCGGCCCCGCGCGAGTTCGGCCCGCACGAGGTGGAGCCGCAGGTCGGTCGCCTGGTCGCGCAGGCCCTGCGCGACCAGCTGGTCGGCGAGGTGGTCGCCCCGCTCCAGCAGGTCCGAGGAGTGACGGCCGGTGTCCACCTCCGCGATCAGCGCGAGCGCCTCGGCCCGGGCCGCCCAGGCCTCGGCCCCGACCGCCCCGAACCGCCGCGCGGCGCGTCGAGCGACCCGCCGCGCACCGGCCGGGTCGTCCCAGACCAGCGAGCGGGCCAGGACCAGCTCCGCCTCGGCCTGCCGTCGGCGCAGGCGCCGGGTCCCGTAGTCGCGCGCGGCCGAGCGGAGCGCGGCCCGCCCCTCCTCGACCAGCCCGGCGGCCATCAGCACCTCCGCCCGGTCCTGCTCCCCGATCGCGCGACTCACCTCGCCGAGCGGCGCCAGCACCCGCGCGGCCGGCTCCATCAGCGCGAGGGCACCGACGAGGTCACCCGCGAGGAAGCGGGCGTAGCCGCCGTTGTGCTCGGCCTTGGCCGCCTCGGTGGTCAGGTCCGCCGCCCGGAGGTGCCCGGCCGCCAGGGTGAAGTCGCGCACCGCCGCGGCGACCTCGCCCTGCTGCAGGTGGACCCCGCCCCGGTTCAGCTCGGCCCGGCCCAGCTCGCCCGGCTCGGACCCCAGTGCCGCGATCGCCGAGCCGAACTCGCGGAGCGCCGCCGCGGTCTCGCCGAGCCGCATCAGCAGCAGGGCCCGTTGGCTCGCGACGATGCCGCGGGTGAGGGCCGAGGTCTCGGTGCGCAGCGCCGAGCGCTCGAGGAGCGCGAGGGCCGCCGCCGGTCCGTCCAGCTCCGCGACGACGTACGCCAGGCTCGCCTCCACCCGGGCGGCGAGGTCGTCCTCGTCGGCGGCGGCCAGTGCGCGCTCGAGCAGGGGGCGCGCGGCTCGGACCAGGCCGTCGTTGATCGCGACGACCCCTCGCTCGTGAAGCTGGCGGGCGCTCAGCACCCGGGCATCATCTCGCGATCGAGGTGTTCCTCTCGATGACCGACCACGCGCGCTCCACCGGGTCGCTCTCCTCGGCGAGCAGGGCCGCCGGCTCGTCGAGGAGCGACTGCGCCAGTCGTCCGGCCAGCAGGGGCGCCGCGAACGACGTCCCGCTCCAGACCCCGAAGCCGGACCGGAAGTCGTCGGGATCGATCGTCGTGCGCACCCGATCGAAGACGACGGTCCGCGCCACGGACTGCAGGCCGCCCTCGAAGGAGGGCATGGTGCTCATCACCGCGGCTCCCGGCACGTAGGCCCGCACCCACGGTCCCGTGTTGCTGAAGAGCGCGTCGCTGTGGCCGCTGGGGTTGAGGGCACCGACGGAGACGACCGGCGGTCGAGCGGGGTCGAGCGGGACCGGTCCGGCCCCGTCCGACCAGGGAGCGAAGGCCGCCGGGAAGGCCGGTCTGCTCGTCGCGTCGTTGCCGGCGGAGCAGACGACGATCGTGCCGCGTCCGGCCAGGTCCTCCAGGATCGCCAGCAGGGTCGGGTCGAACAGGGCGTCCTGCGGGGTCTCGTGGTAGTAGCCGATCGACATGCTCAGCACGTCGATCGCCCGCCCGCCCGGCTCCCCCGCGTGGTGGCGGCGGCTCAGCTCCGCGACCTGCGCCAGGGCGGTCACCCAGGCGGACTCCAGGATCGGACCGGCGGACGGGACCACCCGCCAGGCCAGGATGTCGGCGTCGGGGCAGGCCTGGTGCACCAGCCCGGCGATGAACGTGCCGTGGCCCGAGAGCGGGTCGATCACGCCGTCGAGGTCGCCCACCAGGTCCCCCCGCAGCTCGGGGTGGGTGGCCGCGTCGTCGTACCCGATCGGGTGGCCGTCGAGGGTGACCGACGTGTCCACCGCGGCGTCCAGCCACGGGTGCGCGGCGCAGCCGGTGTCGAGCAGCGCCACCACCGGTCGGCGGCTCCGCATCCCGTCGTCGGGAGTACGGCGCGGCGCCGGGCCGACGTAGGCGATCGGCTGCCGACCGCCGGACCCGGCGACCGCGTAGGTCCGGACCGGCCGCGCCCCGCCCGGCCCGCTCGGGTGGCTCGAGTCGTAGGGGTGGCTCGAGTCGTACGGGTGGCTGGAGTCGTAGGGGTGGCTGGAGTCGTAGGGGTCGGTGAAGACGACGTGGTCCAGGCCGACGCCGCGCACCGCCTCGACCCCGAGCTGGGCCCGGGTCTGCTGCAGGAGCGTCCACCCGTCCGGCGCGACCGTCACCCGGTTGCTGGCGACGGTGATGCGGACCCGGCGCACCCCGAAGCGCAGCCCCCGGGTGCGCGGCTCCTCCGGCTCGGGCTCCACGTCCCAGCCGAGCGGGCCGGCCACCGCGCGCAGCACCTCGAGGGCCGCCTCGAGGTCGACGGACTTCGACACCGTCAGCCGCGGCCCGACGTACACCGTCGGCCGGGGGGTGACGCCGTTGACCGGGATCGCCGTCGCCGGGTCGAGGACCCGCCCGCCGACGGCGGCGAGCGTCTCGCGGGGCGGCGGGGCCGGGTCGCGGTCCAGCGGCTTCCGCCGGGTGGGGCGCTTCTCCTGGTCGGGTGCGGCCATGGTTCCTCAGATCTCGAAGGCGGGGGTGGCGAACGGCGCGCGGTGCGCGTCGTGGGGCTCCAGGTCGAGCCGGAGCATCCCGAGCGGGAGGTCGTCGAGCTCGAACCGACCGGTGTCGGTGACGGTCGCCTCGTGGCCGCCGGCGCGGACCGTCATCGGCTCGGGCGGCACCACCCAGCCGTCGATGCGCGAGCGGCCGTCGTCGACGGCGATCCGCACCAGCAGGTCGGTCTCGCCGTGCACGAACCGGAGCGTGTACGTCGCGGACCCGCGCGCCCCGACGAGCTCCTCGGAGCGCTCGACCAGCTCCATCAGGGCGACCAGCTCGCCGTCCAGGTCGAGGGCGGCGTCGGTGGCGGCGTCGGTGGCGGCCAGCCCGGCCGCGGCCTGCGCCCGCTCGACCAGGCCGGGGGGCACAGGGTCGCGCTCCTCCCACACCGTGCGCACGACCGCCAGCAGGTCCTCGCGTCCCATCTCGCTCATCAGGCTCCTCCCGCCTGCACCAGGGCGACCCGCAGCTTGGCCAGGCACCGCGCCCGGGTCGGGCCGATGCTCCCGACCGGCATGTCCAGGTCGACCGCCAGCCGCGCGTAGTCGGGCCGCTGCTCGAAGGCCACCACCCGGAGCAGGCGGCCGCACCGCTCCGGAAGCCCGTCGACCGCGGCCCACAGCCGCCGCCGGCCGTCGTCCTCGACCGCCTCGGCCTCGGCGGACCGGCCCGCCGGCAGCCGCGCGCCGAGCACCTCGTCGGCCACCGGCACCGCGTGCTGCGCGGACTTCGCGACCCGCCACGCCTCGCGGCGCGCGGTCGTGGTCAGCCAGCCACCCACGGCGCCCGGGTCGGCGATCGTCGTACGCCGCCGCACCAGCGCCAGCCAGGTCGTCTGGACCACGTCCTCCGCGACGTCGGCCGGGAGGCGGTAGGCCCGCACGACGTGCCACAGCACCGGCGTCATCACCGCGACCAGCTCGTCGAGGCCGGCCTGGTCGCCCGCCGTCCACCGCTCGAAGGCGCAGGTGGCCTCGGCCCACACGCCGTCCGCGAGCGGGCGCGCGCCGGGCGCGGCCCGGGCTGCCGGCCGCTTCGCCGCCATCCTCGCCTCCGTCAAGATCACAGACCCCAGGAGCACGGTCCCCCCGTCCTGATACGTCCGAGTCCATGGTGGGGCACGCCAGCGCCGGGAGCGAGGCCCCTGCCGCGGTCGTCTAGCCTCGTGGGGTGACTCCCGGACCCAGCGGCACCCTCCTGAGCGTGCGCGAGATCTCCGAGTCCGAGCACCTCGCGCTGATCCGCTCGCGGTCCTCGGCGTCCTTCCTCCAGACCCCCGCCTGGGGACGGGTCAAGGCGGAGTGGCGCCGCGAGTCCCTCGGCTGGTTCGAGGGCGAGCAGCTGGTCGGGGCGGCGCTGGTGCTCTACCGCCAGCTGCCCAAGGTCAAGCGCTACCTCGCCTACCTGCCCGAGGGACCGCTGCTCGACTGGGACACCGAGGACCTCGCCGCCTGGCTGGCGCCGATGGCCGCCCACCTCCAGCGCCGGGGCGCCTTCGGCGTCCGGATGGGTCCCCCCGTGGTGACCCGGCGGTGGACCGCCGCCGTGGTGAAGGACGGCATCGCCGACCCCGCCGTACACCGCCTCGGCGAGCTGCCGCCGACCGGCCGCGACGCCACCGGCGCCCGCGTGGTCGCCCAGCTGCGCGAGCTGGGCTGGCGCCCGCAGGTGGCCGAGGGCGGGTTCGCGGCCGGCCAGCCGCAGTACGTCTTCCAGGTCCCGCTCGTCGACGCCGACGGCAAGCCGCGCACCGAGGACGACGTCCTCGCCGGCATGAACCAGCTGTGGCGCCGCAACATCAAGAAGGCCGCCAAGGCGGGCGTCGAGGTCTCGGTGAGCGAGGACCTCGAGGCGTTCCACGACCTCTACCTGCACACCGCGCAGCGCGACCACTTCACGCCGCGCCCGCTGGCGTACTTCCGCACCATGCGCGACGCCCTCGCCGCCGAGGACCCCGACCGGTTCCGGCTCTGGGCCGCGCACCACGAGGGCGACCTGGTGGCCGCGACGATCGCGATCCGCGTCGGCACCCACGCCTGGTACTCCTACGGCGCCTCCTCCACCGAGAAGCGCGACGTCCGCGGCTCCAACGCCGTCCAGTGGGCGATGATCCGCGACGCCCTCGCGGCCGGCGCCGCGGTCTACGACCTGCGCGGCATCACCGACACCCTCGACGCCGACGACCCGCACGTGGGGCTGATCCAGTTCAAGGCCGGCACCGGCGGCGAGGCCGTCGAGTACGCCGGGGAGTGGGACCTGCCGCTGAACCGGGCGCTCTACGCCGCCTTCGACCTCTACATGCGCCGGCGGTGAGTCGATGAGCCTGACCCTCTCCGTCGACGGCGAGCGCTGGCGCGCGCACCTGCGCTCGGTCGCCGAGACCCACCCGGGCCTGGTGCCGGTGCTCAAGGGCAACGGCTACGGCTTCACCGTCGGCCGGCTCGCGCGGAAGTCCGGCTGGCTGGGCGTCGACACCGTCGCCGTCGGCACGTACGACGAGCTGCCGCACGTGGCCACCCGCTTCGACGGCGACCTGCTGGTGCTGACGCCGTGGCGGCCGTTCGGCGCCGCGCTCGAGGTCGACCCCGCGCTCGCCCGCCGGGTCGTGCACACCGTCGGCCGCACCCACGACCTCGCCGACCTGCTCGAGGCGCAGCCCGACGCCCGGTTCGTGCTGGAGCGGTTGACCAGCATGCAGCGGCACGGGCTCTCCGCCCGCGACCTGTGGGCCACGGGCCGGATGCTGCAGGACCACCCCGGCGTACGCCTCGAGGGCATCGCGCTGCACCTCCCGCTCGCGCAGGGCTCGCACCTGGGCGAGGTGGACCGGCTGATGAACGACGTCGTCGCCGCCGAGCTGCCCACCCACACCGTCTACGTCAGCCACCTCACCGACGCCGAGCTCGAGCAGCTGCGGGCGTCGTACGCCGACTACGAGATCCGGCCGCGGATCGGCACCTCGCTCTGGCTCGGCGCCCGCGACGCGCTGCGCGTGACCGCGACCGTGCTCGACGTCCACGAGGTGGAGCGCGGGGACTCCTTCGGCTACCGCAGCCGCACCGCCCCGAAGTCCGGCCACCTGCTGGTCGTCAGCGGCGGCACCGCGCACGGCATCGGCCTCGAGGCGCCCACCGGCGACCAGGGCCTCCGCGCCCGCGCCGCCACCCTCGCGCGCGGCGGCCTGGACGCGGTCGGCTTCGTGCGCTCGCCGTTCTCGATCGACGGCAAGCAGCGGCTCTTCGCCGAGCCCCCGCACATGCAGGCCTCGATGCTGTTCCTGCCCTCCGGCGCCCGCGTGCCCGAGGTGGGCGAGCAGGTCGACGTCCGGGTCCGCTACACCGCCACCGCCTTCGACCGGGTCGTCATCAGCTGACCCCCCGTCCGTCGAGTTGGGCCCTCCTCACCCTCCAATCGGGCCTTTCTCACGCCCGGTGCGTCAGGACGGCCCAACTCGAGCGGGAGTTCGGCCCAACTCAACGACGGCGTCGTCGATCCGCACGGGGTCGTGGCGGGGCACCAGGACGTCGCGGACCACCAGGGCGATGAGGAACAGCTCGCCGGCGACCCGGACCAGGATCGCCAGCCAGTAGAAGCCGGCGTCGCCGCCGCCCCCGGGCGCGAGGTAGCCGCCGAGGTACCACCAGACCGCCGCGAAGTAGAGGACCTCGCTGCCCTGCCAGACCAGCTGGTCGCGCCAGCGGGGGCGGGCCAGCACGGCCAGCGGCAGCAGCCACAGCACGTACTGCGGTGAGTAGACCTTGTTGACCAGCAGGAACCCGGCCACGATCAGGAAGCCGAGCTGGGCCAGCCGCGGCGTCTTCGGTGCGAGCACCCCGAGCACGAACACGCCGACGCACCAGGCGCCGAAGAGCAGCCAGGACCAGGTGTTCACCGTCGAGGCGTCGATCGCTGTGTCGGTCGCCTGCGCGACGACCAGCCACAGCGAGCCGAGGTCGGGGCCCCGCTCGGAGTTGAAGGTCCAGAAGACCTTCCACTCCTCGGGCCCGGAGAGGTACGCCGGGGCGTTGGCCAGCAGCCAGGCGCCGGCCGCGGCGGCGGTCGTGACCAGGAAGTCGCGCACCCGCTTGTCGCAGACGCAGACCACCAGCACCGCGCCGAGCAGGAACAGCGGGTAGAGCTTGGTCGCGGTGCCGAGCCCGATCAGCACCCCGGTGAGGACCGGCCGGCCCCGGGCCCACGCCCAGACCGCCCCCGCCACGAACACGACCGCGAGCAGGTCCCAGTTGACCAGCGCGGTGAGCGCCAGCGCCGGCGAGGCCGCGAACATCGCGGCGTCCCACGGGCGCCGCCGGTCCACGCCGGCCAGGAACCACGCGGTCAGGAGCGTCGCGAGGGCCAGCCCGACGGCGCTCAGGACCACGAACCAGCGGATCTCGCCCTGCACCTCCTCGTCCCCGAACAGCTCGCTGACGGGCCGGGTGAACCGCTCGGCGAGGTCGGGCGACCCGGTCAGCAGGTGCGTCGCCCACGCCGTCCCGTAGGCGACGTAGGAGATGCCGACCGGGTACTCCATCACCTCGTACCGGCCGCGCACCTCGGCGTCGTCGTCGTAGGGCCAGGCCAGCTCGACGAACCCCCGCCCGGTGTAGAGGTAGGGCAGGTCGGAGTAGCACATCTGGGAGTAGCGCTGCTGCCCGTCGCTCCAGGTGTCCTCGTAGCAGGGGGACTTCTGCACCATGCCCAGCGCGAAGGCCAGGGCGGCGAGCGCGAGCACGACCCGGACCGGGGTCCACCACGGGTGCCGGCCGGCACGCGACCCGACCGGGCCCCCCACCCCGGCGCTCACGGCGGCGACCACGGGGTCGCTGCGGGTGGGGTGGACCCGGTCGGTCACCGGCGGAGACCGCCCGGCGGGGCCGACGTCGGGCCCGTCGGGCTGGGGGTCGGCGTCGGCGTCGGGGTGGGCGTCGGGGTGGGCGTCGGAGTCGGCGTTGGAGTCGGCTGCGGCGAGGGCGGCGGCGACTGGGAGGGCTCCTTCGTCGGCTCCTTCGTCGGCTCCGGGCTCGGGTTCGGGTTGTTCGGCGGGTTCCGCGTCGGCTTCGGCTGCTGCGTGGGCGACGGCGGCGGGACGTACGGCGCGTGCCCGTCCGAGGGCGCCTCGCCGTCGACGTACACCGGGTCGGGCAGGTCGAGCACCTCGAGGCCCTCCAGCGCCTGGCGCATCACGGCGGTCCAGGTCTGCGCGGGGTAGGTGCCGCCGAAGAACTCCGGCAGGAAGCCGTCGAGCGGCTCGGCGCCCTTGCCGCGCACGTAGACGACCGAGGTCGCCAGCTGCGGGGTGAAGCCGGAGAACCAGGACGACACCACGTCGCCCTTGTCGTTGGTCGAGGTGCCGGTCTTGCCGGCGGCCGGCCGCTCCAGCGCCATCGCCCGCGAGCCGGTGCCCTCGGGGGAGATGACCTGCTCCATCGCGTAGGAGACGTCGGCGGCGATGTCCTCGTCGAGGACCCGCTTCTCCTTGACCCGGTGGGTGTAGACGGTCTCGCCGTCCTTGTCGACGATCTTCTCGATCAGGTACGGCTCGGTGTAGACGCCGCCGTTGGCGATCGTCGCGTAGGCGTTGGCCATGTTGAGCGGGCTGACGGTCGCGCTGCCGAGGGCGACGCCGACCTGCGGCTCCAGGCCGGGCGTCGAGCTCGGGAAGCCCGGCGCCTTGCGGTACGGCGCCTCCCGCGGCGGGATGCCCATCGCGTTCATCGTCTTGACGACCTTCTCGGGGCCGCCCGGGATGGAGTTGGTCAGGTCGATGAACGCGGTGTTGACGGAGTTCTGGGTCGCGGTGATCAGGTTGACCGGGCCGTAGTCCTCGTTGCCCTGGTTCTCGAAGGGCGTGTCGCCGATCGTCAGCGGGCTGTTCCCGTCGAAGGTGTCGCGCAGCGAGAAGCCCTCCTCGAGGCCCGCGGCGAGCGCGAACGGCTTGAGGATCGAGCCGGCCTGGCCACCCGCGACCGCCCAGTTGATCTGCGACTGCAGGTAGTCCTGGCCGCCGTAGAAGCCCCGGACCGCGCCGGTGCCGGGCTCGACGCTCGCGACGCCGACGTGCAACTCCTTGTCGCCGAAGCCTTCCGGCCGGCCCTCGACGACCCCGGCCTCCGCCGCGGCCATCGCCTTCGGCGTCAGCGTGGTGGTCACCTTGAGGCCCTGGCCGACGACCTCGTCCTCCTCGTAGCCGAGGCGGGCGAGCTCCTTCTTCACCATGGTGAGCATGTGGCCGGCCTGGCCGCCGTTGGTGCTCTCCTCCGGGATCTCGGGGAACTCCGGAAGCCGCTTGGCCGCCCGCGGCGCCTTGTCGGCGTACAGGTCGGGCTCCATCTCGGCCATCCCCTCGAGGATGCTGGCGTAGCCGGCCTTGAGCTCGCGGCGCGCCTTCTTGCCGTTCGCCGGGTCGTACGCCGAGGGGTTGTTCAGCACCCGGGCGAGCACGACCGACTCGCGCAGGTCCAGCTCGGAGGCGGGCTTCATGAAGTACGCCTTCGCGGCGGCCTCGACGCCGTACGCGCCGCGGCCGAAGTAGATGGTGTTGAGGTAGCCCTGGAGGATCTCCTCCTTGCTCTGCTGGCGGTGGATCTTCAGCGAGAGGATGGCTTCCTTGACCTTGCGCGTGTAGGAGCGCTCCTGGGTCAGGTAGAGGATCTTCACGTACTGCTGGGTGATCGTGGACGCGCCCTGGGTGGTGCCCCCGGAGGCGTTGCTGAACGCCGCGCGCATGATGCCCTTGGGGTCGAGCCCCCGGTCGGACCAGAAGGAGCGGTTCTCCGCCGCGACGACCGCGTCCTGGAGGTGCTGGGGCATCTCGTCGAGGGAGATCGAGGTCCGGTCCTGCTCGGCGAGCTTGCCGAGGTCGGTCTTGCCGTCGGCGTAGTAGACGAAGGTCGTCTCGGTCTGGAAGTCCTCGTTGGGGTCCGGGACGTCGATGACCTGGTAGAGCGCGACGAAGGTACCGACCCCCAGCAGCGTCACGACCAGACCGGCGATACCGATCCACTTCGCAAAGCGTCCCAGCTTCTGCTTGCGGGTGCGGGGTGCCGTCGGCTTCCTGGCCGGCGGCCGCTTCACGGCGGGGCCCTCAGCCCTGCGCTTGGCTGCCAATCGTCCATCTCCTGCGTCGGGGGGTCCGCGACCGGGGGTCCGGGCGCACAACTCACCAGGGTACGCACCAGGCACAGCGCCGGGGCAGAAGTCGTCGTCCCCCCGGGGAGCGGGTGCCCCACCTCACGACCGATGCGACGAGGATTCACGTCGGCCAGATATATCGCTACGATAGGTCGCGTGACACGTCGTGCGGAGACCATCGAGCTCGCAGTCCTCGGACTGCTGCACGAGGGACCCATGCACGGCTACGAGCTGCGCAAGCGGCTCAACCTGATGCTCGGCTGGGGCCGGGTGCTGTCCTACGGGTCGCTCTACCCGACCCTGAAGAAGATGCTGCGGGGCTCCCTCATCGAGGAGACCACCGCCACGGTGACGCCGGTGACCCGGCGGCCGCGCATCGTCTACCAGGTCACCGAGGCCGGCACCCGCGAGTTCGAGCGGCTGATGTCGGAGGTCGGCCCTGCCGCGTGGGAGGACGACAACTTCGACATCCGGTTCGCCTTCTTCGGGCGCACCGACATGGAGATCCGGCTGCGCGTCCTCGAAGGCCGCCGGATCCGCCTGCAGGAACGGCTCGACCGCGTGCAGCGCGAGCTGTCGATGACGGAGAAGGAGGTCGA
Source organism: Nocardioides dongkuii (assembly GCF_014127485.1). Lineage (NCBI taxonomy): Bacteria > Bacillati > Actinomycetota > Actinomycetes > Propionibacteriales > Nocardioidaceae > Nocardioides > Nocardioides dongkuii. The sequence continues at coordinate 4,182,119 of NZ_CP059903.1, forward strand.
CCGCTACGCCGCCGAGCTGCAGCGGCACGGCGTCGAGTCCGTCGAGCGTGAGGTGCGGTGGCTCTCCGACCTCATCAACGCCGAGCGCAGCAACGGCGCGCCCCCCGTGGCGCCGATCAGACCGGCTGAGCAGTAGCACCCAGCACCGCAGCACCACAGACCTGATTTCGTGACCAGGAAGGAAACCCGATGGGTTCGGTTCGTGTAGCAATTGTGGGGGTCGGCAACTGCGCCAGCTCCCTCGTCCAGGGCGTCGAGTACTACAAGGACGCCGACCCGTCGGGCACCGTCCCCGGTCTCATGCACGTCGCCTTCGGCGAGTACCACGTCAAGGACGTGGAGTTCGTGCTGGCGCTGGACGTCGATGACCTCAAGGTCGGCAAGGACCTCTCCGAGGCCATCAACGCCTCGCAGAACAACACCATCAAGATCGCCGACGTCCCGACGCTCGGCGTCGAGGTCAAGCGCGGCCCGACCCTCGACGGTCTCGGCAAGTACTACCGCCAGACCATCGACGAGTCGAGCGCCGAGCCGATCGACGTCGTCCAGGCGCTCAAGGACGCCCAGGTCGACGTGATGGTGTCCTACCTCCCGGTGGGCTCCGAGGAGGCCGACAAGTTCTACGCCCAGTGCGCCATCGACGCCGGCGTCGGCTTCGTCAACGCGCTGCCCGTCTTCATCGCCTCCGACCCCGTGTGGGCCAAGAAGTTCGAGGACGCCGGCGTCCCGATCGTCGGCGACGACATCAAGTCCCAGGTCGGCGCCACCATCACCCACCGGGTGATGGCCAAGCTGTTCGAGGACCGCGGCGTCACGCTGGACCGCACCTACCAGCTCAACGTCGGCGGCAACATGGACTTCAAGAACATGCTCGAGCGCGAGCGCCTGGAGTCCAAGAAGATCTCCAAGACCCAGGCGGTGACCTCCAACCTCACCGGCGAGCTGGCCGACAAGATCTCCGACCGCAACGTGCACATCGGCCCGTCGGACCACGTCGCGTGGCTCGACGACCGCAAGTGGGCCTACGTCCGCCTCGAGGGACGCGCCTTCGGCGACGCCCCGCTGAACCTCGAGTACAAGCTCGAGGTCTGGGACTCCCCGAACTCCGCCGGCATCATCATCGACGCGATCCGCGCCGCGAAGATCGCCAAGGACCGGGGCCTCGGCGGCCCGATCATCTCCGCCTCGTCCTACCTGATGAAGTCCCCGCCGGTGCAGCTGCCGGACGACGAGGGCCGCCGCCGCGTCGAGGCCTTCATCGCCGGCGACGAGTGAGACTGCCTCTCTCACGCTGAACCGCTGAACGCACGACGACCCGCCCGGTCCCACCGGGCGGGTCGTCGGCATTTCGGCGCCGGTCCCACCACCGATGCCGCAGGATGGCGCCCATGCGTTCGACCCCTGCCCGCGTCGCCCTGATCGCCCTGACGCTCTGCTGCCTGCTCACCGCCTGCTCCGGCTCCGACGACGACCCCGGCGAGGACGAGGGCACCGGGCCGACCGCCCTGACCGGCGGCGACGGGATCTTCCTGGCCAGCGCCTCGGGAGCCACCGAGCTCCCGGACGGCTGGACCGAGGAGGAGCTGCTCTTGGAGGGCACGGCGACGACGTACACCAGCACCAACGGCGCCCCGCGGGACGGCACCGTCGCGCTCGAGCCCGGGTCGGAGGCGCTCTTCGCCACCCGCGCCGTCGTCCGCCGCCCGCCGGCCGCCGACTTCAACGGCACCGTCCTGGTCGAGTGGCTCAACGTCAGCGGCGGCCTGGACGCCGACCCCGACTTCTCCTACCTGCGCGAGGAGATCCTCCGCGGCGGCTACGCCTGGGTCGGGGTCTCCGCCCAGCGGATCGGCATCGAGGGCGGCCCGGTCGCCGTCGGGATCCCCGCCGGCGACGCCGCCGGCGCCGGGAAGGGCCTCAAGGCCCTGGACCCCGAGCGGTACGGCGACCTGCTCCACCCCGGCGACGCGTTCTCCTACGACATCTACACCCAGGCCGCCGCGGCCGCCCGCGACGGCGCCCTGCTCGACGACCTCGAGCCCGAGCGGGTGCTGGCGGTCGGCGAGTCGCAGTCGGGCTTCGCGCTGACGACGTACGCCAACGGCGTCCAGCCGCTGACCGACGCCTTCGACGGCTTCCTGCTGCACAGCCGCGGCGGTGCCCAGGCGCCCCTCGGCGAGCCGGGGCAGGGCATCGACATCGCCTCGAGCATCCTCGGCGACCCGGTCACCGTGCGCACCGACCTGGAGGTGCCGGTGCTCACCCTGGAGACCGAGTCCGACGTGGTCGGGGTGCTCAACTACCTGCCCTCCCGGCAGCCCGACACCGACACCTTCCGGCTGTGGGAGGTCGCCGGCACCGCGCACGCCGACCGGCACCTGCTCGGCGAGGTCGCCGACACCCTCGACTGCGGCGGGCCGATCAACGACGGCCCGCACCACCTCGTCGCCAAGGCGGCGCTGCGCGCGCTCGACGCGTGGGTCCGCGACGGCTTCGCACCGCCGAAGGCCGAGCTGCTCGAGGTCGAGGACGGGGCCTACCGGCGCAGCCCGGACGGCATCGTCCTGGGCGGCATCCGCACCCCGCTGGTCGACGTGCCGGTCGACGTCCTCTCCGGGGAGCCGGCCAGCGACGAGCTGACCTGCCTGCTCTTCGGCTCCACCCGGCCGCTGCCGGACGCCCGCCTCGCGGCGTACGGCGACCGCGCGTCCTACCTGCGGCGGTTCGAGGCGTCCGCCGACGCGGCCGTGGCCGCGGGGTTCGTGCTCGCCGAGGACCGGGAGGCGCTGCTCGCCATGGCGCAGCCGGACCGGCTGCCCGAGTGATCCCGGGCCGGGGGGTCAGCCCTCGAGCTCGGCCTTGATCCTCCGCAGCGTCTCCTGCATCCCGGCGCGCAGCTCCTCGGTGAAGGTGTCCACGCCGCCGAGCGCGACGCGGGTCAGCGCCAGCGACACCCCCGAGATGCCGTCGGGCGCCTCGCGGCGGTTGGTGAGCCGGGTGCCGCCGTCGGCGGTGGGCTCGAGGGTGAAGGACCAGATCGTCCGGTTCTCGATGACCCGGAACGCGAAGCGCACGTGCGGCTCGTAGGCGACCACCTTCGCCGTGGTCGGCCAGACGAGCGGGCCGCGGTGGTTGAGGTTGAGGAAGCGGGTCCCCACCCCGACCGGCCGGCGGACGACGGTCCGCAGCACCTGCGGGCTCCACTCCCGGGCCCGGGCGGGGTCGGACACGAGCGACCACACGGCGGCCGGGGGCGCGGCGACCTCGATCGAGGCCTCGAGGTCGGTGACGGGGGCGGTGGCATCGCTGGGCATGCGCCGCACCCTAGTGGCCGCGCGGTGCCCCGCCGCCGGGCCCGCGTTTCCTGGACCGGTCGGCCGGGTAGGCACCGCAGCACGATCTCCCGCGCGCCGCACGGCGTCGCTGCGGGGTGCGGGCGAGGAGGCGAGATGGGCGGCCCCGAGGCGGTGCACGCCGCGATGACCTCCGGGGATCCCGGCACGGTCGCCGCGCTCGAGTCCGACGTACGCCGCGCGATGGGCGACGCGGCGGACGAGATGGGGACGATCCGGTACGCCGAGGACACCCCGGACTGGTCGAGCCCGTCGGCCCGCACCCGGTTCAACATGCGCGCCTGGACCACGCGCGCGGCGGCCGAGGTGTCGTTCATCCGCCTCAACCGGGCCGCCCTCGCGCTGCGGGCCGTGCGGGAGAGCTACCGGGTGATGGCCGCGGACGCCGACGACGTCATCGAGCAGTGGCGGCGGCAGCGCAAGGCCGCGCGCGACGTGCTGGAGCTCGTGACGTTCCGGGTGTCGGTGCTGGTGGTGCTCGCCGAGATCCGCTCGACGCACGGCACGCGGGTCGCCGAGGCCACCGACTTCGTGGTCGACGACCCGTTCACCGGCGACCAGGAGGCCTGGCTCGAGCGTGGCCTCGTCCGGTCGATGCGGCACGACCTGACGCACCCCACCGACGCCGGGCCGATCATCCCCGGCACGCTGGCGACCGGCGCCGACGACGGGTTCATCCCGCAGGGCCTCGGCTACGACCCGGAGTCCGGCCACCTGCTGCAGACGTCGTACACCAGCGACGGCCGCGCGCAGCTGTCCCTGGTGGACCCGGAGACCGGCGAGCTGACCCAGACCGTCGACCTGGGCAAGGGCGGCGCCGGCGACACCGCCCCGGACCACGCCGGCGGCGTGGCGGCCCACGACGGCACGGTCTACGTCACCTCCTCCGACAGCCCGCCCCGGCTCTTCGCCTACTCCCTCGCCGACATCGAGCGGGCCAGCCCCGGGAGCACCGTCGACGTGCAGGGCACGCCGGTCCCGGTGGCCGCCGGCGCGTACTCGACCATCGTCGACGGCACGCTCTACGTCGGCACCCACGAGGAGGACGGGCCCGGGCAGCTGCACACCTACACCTGGGACAAGGACTCCCGCTCGTGGGAGAAGTCCGGCGGGCCCTTCCCCACCCCGCCGAAGGTGCAGGGCATCGCGGTCCGCGGCAACGAGGTGGTCTACAGCTCCTCGCTGGGCCGGGGCAACGGCAGCACGCTGCAGAGCTTCAACCGCGGCGACGCCCTCTCCGCGGGGCCGCTGGGCGACCCGATCCGCACCGCCGACCTGCCGAACATGGCCGAGGGCGTCGCCGCGCTCCCCCAGGGCCTGCTCACCACCTTCGAGTCCGGTGCCGAGAAGTACTCCTCGACGACCAGGTCCGCCTCGCTCGACGAGCTCTGGGCGGCGATGAACATGAGCGTGACGCCGTACTCCGAGCTCGGCCTCGCCGGCGGGGGCACCGTCGAGGTCCGCCCGGTCACGCTCACCGAGGCCGGCCGGATCTTCGACCAGGTCGAGGCCGGGCTGGACGCCGTCGAGCGGAAGGTGGGGCGGCTGACCCTGGCCGGCGGCGTGCTCGGCGACGTTCCGGAGGGCGCGGCGTTCGCCTCCGCGGTCGTCACCCACCTCGGCGAGACCGCCGCCTGGCTCGACCAGGGCAGGATCTCCGCGACCCTCACCGCGTCCGGCCTGGTCAGCGCCGCCAAGGCGTACGAGGAGAGCGACCAGGGCAGCGGCTCGTTGCTCGACCGGCTCCGCTCGCTCATCCCGTGACCCCCGACCGCAGGAGACCCCGCATGCGCACCGCCCCGTCCCTGGCCGCCCTCGCGCTCCTCGGCGCGGTGACCCTGGCCGGCTGCGGGGACGACGCCGACGCCGGCGAGGCCCCGACCTGGTCGGCCGCCGACACCGTCCTGGACGCCTCCGGCCTGGTCTGGGAGTCCGGCGGCACCGTCCACCTCGGCGACGGCACCACGATCGAGACCGGCGAGGAGGTCGCGGGGTACGTCGTGGCCGGGGACGGCGTCTACCTCGTGGCCGCGGCCGGGTCGGACGCGACCGCCGGGCCGGTGCTGCACGCGACGCCCGAGGACCCCGGGAACCCCGAGGACACCGGCGCGGTCGCCGCCCCCGACAGCCTGCGGGTCTCCCCCGACGGCCGGTACCTGGCGTTCCTGGACCCCGAGACCGGCACCCAGGACGAGTACGGGACCCCGCTCGGCACCGCCGTCGTCGTGGACTTGGTCGAGGGCGAGGAGGTGGTCCGCAGCGCCGCCGCGATGGGCGACCCCGGTCAGGACGACCTGGCCGACCTCTACGAGGACGCCGGGGCGCCCGAGGTGCTCGGCCTCACCGACCGGGCGGCGTACGTCGCCGGCCCGGGCGCGGTCCTCTCCTACGACCTGGCGACGGGCGAGCCGAGCGAGGTCGCGCCGTCGGCCGCGGACGCGTGGGACGACGACTGGTTCCTGGCGCTCGGCTCCCCCGAGGCCCGCACCAGCCCCGACGGCGCGTGGACCCTCGCCCAGCCGGCCGACGGCAGCCCCGCGCGCCTGGTACCCGCGGACGGCGGGGATCCGGTGGTGACCCGCGCGCCGTACGACGTCTACGAGCTCGACTCCTGGCTCGACGACCAGACCGCGGTCGGCGGGGCGCTGGACGGGCAGACCGACGTGCTCCTGGGCTGCACGCTGCCCACCGGCCGGTGCGCACCGCTGCCGGACGTGCCCGCCGGGGCGCGACTGCCGGCCGACCGCAGCGGGCCGCGGTTCCCGACCGTCCGCCCCTGAGGTGCGGCTCAGTCCGAGCGCGCCGCCCACCAGGCGAGCAGCTCGGCGCGCGCCTCGTCCTCGCTCATCGGGCCGCGGTCCATCCGCAGCTCGAGCAGGTGCTGGTAGGCCTGGCCGACCTCGCGCCCGGGGCCGATGCCGAGGATCGCCATGATCTCGTTGCCGTCGAGGTCGGGCCGGATGGAGGCGAGCTCCTCCTGCTCGGAGAGCCGGGCGATCCGCTCCTCCAGCTCGTCGTAGGTGCGCCGGAGTCGGTCGGCCTTGCGCTGGTTGCGCGTGGTGCAGTCGGCGCGGGTCAGCACGTGCAGCCGGTCGAGCTGGTCGCCGGCGTCGCGGACGTAGCGACGGACGGCGGAGTCGGTCCACTCGCCGCTGCCGTAGCCGTGGAAGCGCAGGTGCAGCTCGACGAGCTTGCAGACCGCGTCGATCTCGTCGTTGGAGAACCGCAGCGCCTTCATCCGCTTGCGGGTCAGCTTGGCGCCCACCACGTCGTGGTGGTGGAAGGTGACGGTGCCGTCGTCGACGAACCGGCGGGTGCGCGGCTTGCCGACGTCGTGCATCAGCGCGGCGAACCGCGAGACGAAGTCGGGCTCCCCGCCGAGGCGGTCCTCGAGGTCGATCGCCTGCTCGAGCACGGTCAGCGTGTGCTCGTAGACGTCCTTGTGCCGGTGGTGCTCGTCGCGCTCCAGCGCCAGCGCCGGCAGCTCGGGCAGCACGTGCGCCGCCAGGCCGGTCGAGACCAGCAGGCTCAGCCCCAGGCGGGGGTACGGCGCGCACACCAGCTTCACGAGCTCGTCGCGGACCCGCTCGGCGGAGATGATCGAGATCCGGTCGGCCATCGCGGTCATCGCCGCGACCACCGACGGGTCGACGGCGAAGCCGAGCTGGGCGGCGAACCGGGCCGCGCGCATCATCCGCAGCGGGTCGTCGGAGAAGGAGTCCTCGGGCCGGCCCGGCGTCCGCAGCACCCGGTGCGCGAGGTCGACCACCCCGCCGTACGGGTCCTCGACCTCCCGGCCCGGCACCCGCACCGCCATCGCGTTGACGGTGAAGTCGCGGCGGCCCAGGTCGCCCACGAGGTCGTCGCCGAACTCGACGTCCGGCTTGCGCGAGGAGGGGTCGTAGGCCTCGGAGCGGTACGTCGTCACCTCGACCACCCAGGGTCCCTTGCGGCAGCCGATGGTGCCGAAGGCGCGCCCCATGTCCCAGGTCGCGTCGCCCCAGGTCTTCAGCAGCCGCTCGGTCTGGTCGGGGCGCGCGGACGTGGTGAAGTCGAGGTCGTTGTGGTGCCGGCCCAGCATCGCGTCGCGCACCGGCCCACCGACCAGGGCCAGCTCGTGGCCGGCCGCGGCGAACCGCTCCCCGAGGTCGTCGATCACGGGGGCGATCCGGTCGAGCTCGCCCGCCACGGCACGCTGCACCTCGACGAGGCTCAGGGGCGGGAGGGGGGCGTCTGGCACGGGGGGTCAGTCTAGGCCTCGCGCCGCGCCGACGTGCCACCCCGGGGGTCGGCCGCCCTGATCTAGAGTCGAGCGCATGCTCCGCCCTCTGTCGCTGCTGCCTGCCCTCGTGGTGGTCGCCGCGACGGCGGCGGTGGGCGTCGTACCCACGGAGCCGGCGTCGGCCGGCCCGGCGCCCGGTCCGGCGCCGAGCGCCGCGCCCGCCGAGGAGGACGCCCCGCTCGCGGTGGCCCTGGACTCCGTGTCGCCGTCCGCGATCCCCCGCGAGGGCCGGGTGACGGTGGTGGGGACGGTGACCAACCTGGACGACGTGACCTGGTCGGCGATCAACATGTACCCGTTCGTCTCCGCCGAGCCGCTCACCACCCGCGCCGAGATCGCCGAGGCCGTCGACTCCGACCCGCAGGTCTCCGTCGGCGACCGGCTCACCGACCAGGGGCCCTACGACACCATCGACCGGCTCGACCCCGGCGAGACGGCGCGCTTCGCGGTCCGGGTGCGCCAGCGCGACCTGGGGGCCGACGAGCAAGGCGTCTACTGGTTCGGCGTGCACGCGCTCGGCGAGACGACCGAGGGCCGCGACGACGTCGCGACCGCCGACGGCCGGGCCCGCACCTTCCTGCCCCGGATGACCGGGTCGGGCCGCCAGGTGCAGACCGCGGTCGTGGTCCCGGTGCGCGGCGCGATCGACTACGACCCGGACGGCTCGCTGGCGGATCCGGAGGACTGGACCTCCACGCTCTCGGACGGCGGCCGGCTGCAGTCCCTGGTCGAGCTCGGCGCCGCCGCCGGGAGCCGGCCGGTCAGCTGGCTGGTCGACCCCGCGCTGCCCGACGCCGTCGCCCGCCTGGCCGCCGGCAACCCCGGCCGGTCCCTGGCCCCGAGCCTGGACCCCGACGCCACCGAGGACCCCGACGCCGCGGCCGTCGACCCCGGCTCCTCCGCGTCGCCGAGCCCCAGCCCGTCGGAGCCGGTCCCGCCGGTCACCCTCGAGCCCGACGACGGCGAGGAGTCCGAGGAGTCCGGGGACGCCCCCGCCGAGGAGCCCGACCCCGCCGACCTGGCGGCCGCGGAGGCCGCGACCGGCTGGCTCGACCTCTTCCGCGACGCGCTCGGCTCCGGCGAGGCGCTCGCGCTGCCGTACGGCGACCTCGACGTCGCCGCCGCCGCGCAGCACGACCCCGGGGCGTACCTCCGCGCCCGGGAGCGGTCCGGCTCGGCGCTGCAGCCCGGCGACGTGGCGACCACCCCGGCGCTGGGCTCGCCCGCCGGCTACCTCGACGAGCGGGCGATCCGGATGGTCTCCGACGAGGAGACCATCGTGGTCTCCGACGAGATGCTCGCCGCGCTCGGACCCGACGTCCCCGCCGTGGTCACGTTCGCGGGCCACCGGCTGGTCGTCGCCGCCTCGGACGTGGCGACGGGCGGGCCCGGGCCCGACGACCCGCTCGCCACGGTCGCGCTGCGCCAGCGGGTGCTCGCCGAGGCCGCCGTACGCCGTCTCGAGACGCCGCGCGCACCGCTCGTCGTCGTGCTGCCCACGGGCTGGATCCCCGACGACCCCGAGGAGTTCTTCGGCGGCCTCGACCACGACTGGCTCGACCTGGACACCCTCACCGACGTGGCCGAGACCCGGGCCACCCCCGTCGACGCCGAGGAGCTGCTGTACCCCGAGAGCCAGGTGCGGCGCGAGCTCGACGAGGCCGCCTTCGCCGCCGCGACGGCCCTCACCGAGGCCGGCCGGACGCTGCAGAACCTGCTCACCCGCAACGACACCGTCGGCCGCGAGGTCAGCGACCAGGCGATGACCTCGCTCTCCTACGCAGCCCGGATCGACCCGCGGGCGGTGCGCGCCGACACCGAAGCCGCTACCGCGGAGATCGACCGGCAGCTGCGCGACGTCAGCGTCTCGGCGCCCGACAAGGTGATCCTCTCCAGCGCCAGCGGCCAGTTCTCGGCGCTGCTCGAGAACTCCCTCGACGAGTCCGTGACCGTGCGGATCCAGGCGGTCGCCGACGAGTCGATGACCATCACGATGCCCGACGAGGACATCACGCTGCCCCCGGGCGGCCGGCGGACCGTGCTGCTCACCGCCGCCACCGAGCAGCAGGGCGTCCACAACGTCACGCTGCGGGTCACCGACATCGCCGGCACGCCGCTCGGCTCCTCCGACCGGCTCCCCATCCGCGCCGCGCAGGTCAGCGGCGTGATCTGGTTGATCATCGCCACCGGGTGCGCGCTGCTGTTCGGCGCCATCGCCGTCCGGCTGGTACGCCGGCTGCGCGCCGCCCGCCGTACCCCCCAGGCCGAGCCGACCGACCACGCCGACGCCCCCGACACCAGCCAGGAGCACGCCCCCGCATGACCGAGCCCGCACCGCCCGCCCCGGCCGACCGGACCGCAGAGGACCAGGAGCAGCGCAGCATCCTCGGCTCCAGCGCGGTGATGGCCGCCGGGACCGTCGTCTCCCGGCTCAGCGGCTTCGTGCGGTCGGGGCTGCTGCTCGCCGCGCTCGGCAACGGCCTGCACGCCGACGTGTTCAACATCGCGAACACGATCCCCAACATGCTCTACATCCTGCTGGCGGGCGGCGTGTTCAACGCGGTGCTGGTCCCGCAGCTGGTCCGGGCGATGCGCTCCGACGAGGACGGCGGCGCGGCGTACACCAGCCGGATCGTCACGCTGGCGGCGCTCTTCCTGGGCGGGGTCACCGTCGTGCTGGTGCTGGCGGCCCCCTGGGTCGTCGCGCTCGCCACCGACGGCAGCTGGTCCCCCGAGGCGCAGCGGTCGGCGGTCGACTTCGCCCGGCTCTGCCTGCCGCAGGTCTTCTTCTACGGGATGTTCGTGCTGGTCGGGCAGGTGCTCAACGCCCACGGCCGGTTCGGCCCGATGATGTGGGCGCCGATCGCCAACAACGTGGTCTCGGTGGCCGTCCTGGTGATCTACCTGGTCGTGTACGGCACCACGGGCGGGTCCACCGACGGCGGCTTCACGACCAACCAGGAGCTGCTGCTCGGCCTCGGGTCGACGCTCGGCATCGCCGTGCAGCTGCTGGTCCTGGTGCCCTACCTGCGCGCCGCCGGGGTGCGGCTGGACCCGCGCTTCGACTTCCGCGGCACCGGGCTGGGGCACACGCTGCGGCTCGGCACCTGGACGGTCCTGTTCGTGCTGGCCAACCAGGTCGCGTACTTCGTGGTGGTCCGGCTCGCCTCGAGCGGCACGGCGGACGGCGGCGCCGACGGGACCGGCTACAGCGTCTACTCGACCGCGTTCCTCATCATCATGGTCCCGCACTCGGTGATCACGGTGTCGCTCGCGACCGCCGTGCTCCCGACGCTCTCGGCGCACGGCGCGGACGGCGACCTGCGCGGGCTCGCCGCCCGGCTCGGCGCCACGCTGCGCACCGCCCTGGCGGTCACGGTGCCGTTCGCCGCGCTGCTGCCGCTGGTGGCGACCGACCTGGCCCGGCTGATCTCCTACGGCCGCTCCGCGGACACCTACGAGAACTTCGTCCCCTCCCTCGCCCTCTTCGGGCCGGGGCTGGTCTTCTTCACCGTGCACTACCTGGTGCTCCGCGGCTTCTACGCCGTCGAGCGCACCCGCACCGTGTTCTACATCCAGTGCGCGGTGGCGGTCACCAACATCGTCGTCGCGGCACTGCTGGTCAACGCCACGGGCGACGCCGACACCGCCCCCGCGCTGGTGGTCGGCTACTCGGCGGCGTACCTCGTCGGTTCGGTCATCTCCTACACCGTCCTGGCGCGGGTGCTGGGCGGGCTGGAGTCGCGCGTGCTGGTGCGCTTCCTGGTCCGCCTCGGCGTCACGGTGGCGGTCTCGACCGCCGTCGCGGGCGGGGCGTACGCCGTGGGGCAGGCGCTGCTCGGGGCCCCGACGTACCTCGAGGCGCTGCTGCGCGCCGGCGTGGTCACCGCGCTCGACGTCGCCGTCTTCCTGCTGCTCGCGCGGGCGCTGCGGCTGCGCGAGGTCACCTCCGTGCTCGCCACCATCACGCGCCGGCTTCCGGCCGCGCGCCGGGGATGACCCGGCCTACGATGACCCCGGGTCCCTCGCCGGACCACGGTCGTCGCCGTCCAGACGTCGGAAGGGGGTCGCTGCGCCGTGCCGCTCTCGATCCGACCCGGTGACGTCCTCGCCGGCCGCTACCGGCTGGTGGACCTGCTCAGCGAGAGCGGGAACGGCAAGTTCTGGCGCGCCCACGACCGGGTGCTCGAGCGGCACGTCGCGCTGCACGTCATCGCCGAGGGCGACGAGCGGGCCGAGGCGCTCGTCGAGGCCGCCCGCCGGTCGGCGACCGTGCCCGACCGCCGGATCCTGCGCGTGCTCGACGCCGAGCGCTCGGGCGGGCTCTGCTACGTCGTCAACGAGTGGGGCTCCGGCACCTCCCTCGACGCCCTGGTGGCCACCCACGGGCCGCTGCCGCCGCGGCGGGCGGCCTGGCTGGTCGCCGAGGTCGCCGACACGATCGCCACCGCCCACGCCGCCGGCGTCGCGCACGGCCGGCTGACGCCGGAGAACGTGCTGATCGACGGGACCGGCGCGGTCAAGGTGATCGGGCTCGCCGTCGACGCCGCCCTGCACGGGCTCGGCCCGGGGCGGCTCGCCACCGACGTCACCGACCTCGCCGGGCTGCTCTACTGCGCGCTCACCGGCCGGTGGGCGGGGGTCTCGCCGTCGGCGGTCCCGCCCGCGCCCCAGGACCACGGCCGGGTGCTGCGACCCCGGCAGGTGCGGGCCGGCGTACCCCGGCCGCTGGACGCGCTCTGCGAGGAGGTGCTCGACCCGTACGCCGCGGCGCGCGCCGGCTCCGCCCACGACACGGCGAGCGCCCGCGGCATCGCCGACCTGCTCGCGGACTTCGTCGGCGACCCCACCGGGCTGCCCGAGCAGCTGGCGATGGTCAACGAGCACCGCGACGAGACCGTCGTGCTGCCCCCGCTCGAGGAGATCCCGGCCCCCGACCCGGAGCCGGAACCCGAGCCGGAGCCGGAGCCGGAGCCCCCGCCCCGTGCGGTCCCCGAGCCCGAGCCCACCCAGGCCGGGATGCCGATCTTCGGCGAGGGCGAGGACGACGTGTCCTGGCTGACCGCGCCGGGCGCGCCCGCGCCGCCCCCGCCGCCGTTCGAGGAGCCGCCCGAGCGCCCCCTCTTCGCCCCCGAGCCGTCCGACGGCGAGCCGCTGCGCCGCCAGCGGCCGTCGGTCGCCGCGGTGGCCGGGCTGCAGGGCCGGGGCGACTACTGGCCGTGGGAGGGCACCGACCCCGGTCGCGCCACCGGCACCGGGCTCACCCCGGTGGTCGAGGACGCCGAGGTGCCCGGGCGCAGCTGGCTGCGGCTCGCCGCCGGGATCGCCGCCGCGCTGCTGCTCCTCGTCGCCGTCGTGGTCGCGGTCAACCTCGGCCGCGGCAAGACGCCGCTCGGCACCGAGCCCGACGACCCGACCTCCTCCGCGGCGTCGCCCACCGCCACTCCCTCGACCACCCCGACCCCGCTGGCCGGGCTGGCCGCGACCGACTTCGACCCCCAGAGCGAGGACGGCGACGAGAACCCCGAGGGTGTCGGCGCCACCGTGGACGGCGACCCCGCGACGACGTGGCGCACCTCGACGTACGAGCAGCAGCTCGGGCCCGCCGGCCTGAAGACCGGCGTCGGCCTGGTCGTCGACCTGGGGTCGGTCGTCGACGTCGCCGAGGTCGACCTGACGATGGTCGAGGAGCCCACCGCGGTCCAGCTCTACCTCACCGAGGAGCCGCCCACCGCGATCGCCGACCTGGAGCCGGTCGCCGAGCTCACCGTGGGCACCGAGGACACCGCGACCCTCGAGGAGCCGGCGCGGGGCCGCTACCTCACCGTCTGGTTCACCGCGCTGCCGGCGGTGAGCGACGGCTTCCGTGCGGAGGTCGCGGAGATCCGGGTGCGGGGATGAGCCCGGCCGACGAGCCCCCCGACGGGGGGCCCTCGGACGCCGCGCTGCTGGCCGCGCACGTCGCCGGCGACCCCGCGGCCTTCGGCGTCCTCTTCGGGCGGCACCGCGACCGGCTCTGGGCGGTCGCGCTCCGCACGACCGGCAACCCCGAGGACGCCGCCGACGGGCTGCAGGACGGCATGGTCGCGGCGTACCGCCGGGCGGCGTCGTTCCGCGGCGAGGCGATGGTGACCACCTGGCTGCACCGGGTGGTCGTCAACGCCTGCCTGGACCGCCTCCGCGCCCAGAAGGTACGCCGCGCCGAACCGCTCCCGGACGACCACGAGGAGCGCGGGGGCCGGGGCTCGCTGGTCTCGGCCACCACGGACGTCGAGGACCCCGCCGACCTCTCGGTCCGCGCCGAGCGGCGCCGGCTGGTGCTCGACGCGCTGGGCCGGATCCCGGCGGAGCAGCGGGCCGCGCTGGTGCTGGTCGACATGGAGGGCTACTCCGTGCTGGAGGCGGCGGCGATCCTCGACTGCGCCGTCGGTACGGTGAAGTCCCGTTGCTCCCGCGGCCGGACCCGCCTGGCGGGCCTGCTGGGCGTGCTCGCCCCCGGGGGTGACCCGGACCACGAGCCGCCGGGGAACCCGCTCCCGCCGCCGTCCGTCCGACCCCAGGGCTCCCGCGCTCCCCCGTGAGCCGCGCCCGACCCTGCCCGACCACGCCCGACCACGCTCGACCACGCTCCCGACGCCGAGAGGAGGCACCCGATGGACCAGCCCGACCAGCACGACCCGCTCGACCCGCAGTCCGACCAGGTACGCCGCCTGCTCGCCGAGGCACGTCACGACGAGCCGGTCCCCGGCGACGTCGCCACCCGGCTGGACCGGGTGCTCGCGACCCTGGTCGCGGAGGAGCCGGTCCTCGCACCCGCCGCCGACCTGGCCGCGCACCGGCGCCGCCGGGCGCGCACCGTCCTGGTCGCGGCCGCGGCCGCCGTGGCGGTCGGTGTCGGGATCGGGCAGCTCGACCTCACCTCGACCTCCGGCGACGCGGACAGCAGTGCCGACGGCAGTGCCGGCGGCGGCGCTGCCTCGGACGAGGCGGCCGGCAGCAGCGCACCGGCTGCCGCCGCCGAGGCGGCGCCCCAGGCGGACGGCGCGGCCCGTCCCGCCCCCAGGCCCACCAGCGCCACGCCGGTGGAGGTCACCTCGCAGGGCTTCGCCCGCGACGCCCGCCGCCGCGCCCGGGTGGCCGGCCTGCTCGGCGGCCGCCCCACCCTGGCCAGCAACCTCGACTCCAGCGGTGAGTTCAGCGCCGGAGGCGACGCGGGCAGCGCGCCGGAGCCCGCCGTACCCGAGGACGCGGCGGACGCGGACAGCCAGCTGAGCAACGACGCGCTCCGCGACGGAGCCTGGTTCACCTGCGAGCCCGGACCGTACGGCGAGGGCCGGCTCACCGCGGTGGAGTACGACGACCAGTCCGCCGTCCTCGCCTTCCGTCCCCCGACGAAGCAGACGGTGGTCGTGGAGCTCCTGCAGTGCGGCACGGGCACGGTGCTGCGCTCGATGACGATCCCGCTGCCCTGAGGATCCCGGTTCCCTGACCCACTCGGCCGCCGGGCCGGGGGAATGTCCCTCCCCTACGATCGGTTCCACCAGACGCCACCGTCGACCGAAGGGACCTCATGTCCGAGACCCGCAACGTGATCATCATCGGCTCCGGGCCGTCCGGCTACACCGCAGCCGTGTACGCCGCCCGCGCCGGCCTCCAGCCGCTCGTCCTCGAGGGCTCGGTCACCGCCGGCGGGGCCCTGATGAACACCACCGAGGTCGAGAACTTCCCCGGCTTCCGCGACGGCATCATGGGCCCGGCGCTCATGGACGAGATGCGCGCCCAGGCCGAGCGGTTCGGCGCCGAGCTGATCCCCGACGACGCCGTCGAGGTCGACCTGGTCGGCGAGGTCAAGACCGTGCGCACCGCCACCGAGACCTACACCGCCCGGGCCGTCGTCCTGGCGACCGGGTCGGGCTACCGCAAGCTCGGGCTCCCCAACGAGGAGGAGCTCTCCGGCCGCGGCGTGTCCTGGTGCGCCACGTGCGACGGGTTCTTCTTCCGCGAGCAGCACATCGCCGTCGTGGGCGGCGGCGACTCCGCGCTGGAGGAGGCGACGTTCCTGACCCGGTTCGGCTCCAAGGTCTCCCTGATCGTGCGCCGCGACGAGCTGCGCGCCTCCAAGATCATGCAGGAGCGCGCGTTCGCCGACCCCAAGCTCGAGATCGAGTGGAACTCCGTGGTCGAGTCGGTCAACGGCTCCGACCGCCTCGAGTCGGTCACCCTCAAGGACACCGTCACCGGGGAGACCCGCGACCTGCCCGCCACCGGCCTGTTCATCGCGATCGGCCACGACCCGCGCTCGGAGCTCCTCGCGGGCCAGGTCGACCTCGACGAGAACGGCTACGTGCTGGTCCGGCACCCGTCCACGGCCACCAACCTGCCGGGCGTCTTCGCGGCCGGCGACCTGGTCGACCACCACTACCGCCAGGCGATCACCGCCGCCGGCACCGGCTGCGCCGCCGCGCTCGACGCGGAGCGGTACCTCGCCGAGCGGGACCACTCCTCCGCGACCGCCGGGCAGGCCCAGGACGCCGTCGCGGCGTCGGCCGACACCGAGGCCGTGCAGACCGCCGGCCTGTGAGCCGCGGCCCGGGAACAACCGTCCCGGGCACGCTGTTGGACCAGACATCGACCACCGTGAGAAAAGGGGCATGACCGTGGGCAACATCGCCGCAGTGACCGACGCCGAGTTCGAGGCGCAGGTCCTCAAGTCCGACAAGCCGGTCCTCGTGGACTTCTGGGCCGAGTGGTGCGGGCCGTGCCGCCAGGTGGCTCCGATCCTCGACGAGATCGCGGGCAGCCACGGCGACAAGATCACGTTCTTCAAGATGAACGTCGACGAGAACCCCGTCACGCCCTCGTCCTACCGCGTGACCGGCATCCCGACGATCAACGTCTACCAGGGCGGCGAGGTCGTGAAGACGATCGTCGGCGCCCGCCCGAAGGCCGCGCTGGTCAAGGAGCTCTCCGAGTTCATCGGCTGAGTCCCCCGACTCGCCTCGTCGAGACCCTCGTCGTACGCCCGCTGTCGCGGGTGGGCGGTGAGGGTCTCGCCCTCTGCGGGGGACGCACGGCGCCCACCAGCCGCTCCAGAGCCGCCTCGACCTCGCCGCGCCAGCTCAGCGCGGAGCGCAGGTCCATCCGCATCCGGGGCGTGGTCGGGTGCGCGCGCTGGGTCTTGAAGCCCACGCCGCCGAGGAAGTCGACGGGCAGCGCGCAGGTGCGCCGGCCGCCGCCGCGCGACCCGAAGGCCTCCACCGCGACCACGCCCCCGCGCTCGACGAGGTCGGCCGCCATCGCCTGCACCAGCACCCGGCCGAGCCCGCCGCCGGCGTGGGCCGGGTCGACGTACACCGTGGTGAGCAGGACCGCGTCCGGCGAGACCGGGGCGGTGGGGAACCCCGCGGCGCCCGGCACGAACGCCGGGGGCGCGTAGACGGCGAAGCCCGCCACCGCGTCGTCCACCAGCAGCACCCGTCCGCACGACCCCCACTCGCGCAGCACCTCGCTGACCCAGGCCTCCTTCTCGGCGGCGACCTCGGCGGGACGGACCCGGGCCCGGCGTACCGGGTCGAGCTCCCAGAACAGGCAGGTGGGGCAGGGTCCCGGCAGCTGGGCCAGGTGGTCGACGGTCAGCCGGACGACCTTGCGGGTCATGGTTGCTCCCTCCCTGCTCGAGCCGTGCTCCCCCGCGTCCTCTGTGACGGGTCCGACGCGACCGAACCGCGGGCCGGGCGTGCGATCGCGAGGTGCATCGTCCATGCTAGGCAGACCATGGATCTCACGCCCGAGCGACCGCAGAGCGCCCGTCTCGACTCCTACGTCGACCGGTACGCCGCACGGACCGCGGGCATGACGGCGTCCGAGATCCGCGCCCTGTTCGCGGTGGCCTCGCGCCCGGAGGTCGTCTCGCTCGCCGGCGGCATGCCGAACATCTCCGGCCTCCCGCTCGACGTCGTCGGCGGCGCGATCGCCGACCTGGTCGCCCAGCACGGCGCCGTGGCGATGCAGTACGGCTCCGGCCAGGGCGTCCCCGAGCTCCGCGAGCAGATCACCGAGGTGATGCGCCTCGAGGGGATCCACGCCCACCCCGACGACGTCGTGGTCACCGTGGGCTCCCAGCAGGCGGTCGACCTGGTCACCCGGGTCTTCTGCGACCCCGGCGACGTGGTGATCTGCGAGGCCCCGTCGTACGTCGGGGCGCTCGGCGTCTTCAAGTCCTACCAGTGCGAGGTCGTGCACGCCGAGATGGACGCCCACGGCCTGGTGCCGGAGGCGCTGCGGCAGGCGATCGCGTCGGTCAAGGCCGCAGGCGGGACGATCAAGTTCCTCTACACGATCCCGAACTTCCACAACCCCGCCGGCGTGACCATGTCCGCCGAGCGCCGCACCGAGGTGCTGGCGATCTGCCGCACCGAGGGCATCCTGGTGCTCGAGGACAACCCGTACGGCCTGCTCGGCTTCGACCACGAGCCGATCCGGGCGCTGCGCGCCGACGAGGCCGAGAACGTCATCTACCTCGGGTCGTTCTCCAAGACCTTCGCGCCGGGCTTCCGCGTCGGCTGGGCGCTGGCCCCGCACCCGGTGCGCGAGAAGCTGGTGCTGGCCCAGGAGTCGGCCACCCTCTGTCCCCCGCAGTTCTCGCAGATGGCCGTCTCGGCGTACCTCGCCAACCACGACTGGCAGGGCCAGATCAAGCAGTTCCGCGAGATGTACCGCGAGCGCCGCGACGCGATGGTCGACGCGCTCTCGGACCTGATGCCCGCCGCGTGCCGCTGGAACGTCCCCGACGGCGGGTTCTACGTCTGGCTCACGCTGCCCGACGGCGTCAACGCCAAGGCGATGCTGCCGCGCGCGGTCACCGCCCGCGTCGCCTACGTGCCAGGCACGGCGTTCTTCGCCGACGGCTTCGGCTCCGGCTCGATGCGGCTCTCCTACTGCTACCCCACCCCGACGCGGATCCGCGAGGGCGTCCGGCGCCTCGCCGGCGTCGTGGAGGCCGAGATGGAGCTGCGCGCGACGTTCGGCGCCTCCACCCCGACCCGTGAGGTCGGCCCGCAGGGGTACGACGGGCCGAGCACCGACCTGTCCTGACCGGCGTCCCTGGTCTCGGGCCGGCGTACCGGGGCCTGTAGGTTCGCTCCGTGCTGGACCTCACCTACCCCCCGATCATCGTCGCCGCCAAGACCGGTTTCCGCCTCCTCGGCCAGCGCTTCGTGATGACCGGCACCGAGCACGTGCCGCGCACGGGCGGGGTGCTGCTCGCGTGCAACCACATCGGCTACGCCGACTTCGTGTACGGCGGGCTCGCGGCCCACCCCGCCAAGCGGCTGGTGCGGTTCATGGCCAAGCGGGAGATCTTCGACCACGCCGTCGGCGGTCCGGTGATGCGCTCGATGCACCACATCGAGGTCGACCGCGGCGAGGGCCTCGCGTCGTACCAGCGGGCAGTGGACTACCTGCGCGCCGGCGAGGCAGTCGGGATCTTCCCCGAGGCGACGATCTCGCGGTCCTTCGAGCTCAAGGAGTTCAAGACCGGGGCGGTCCGGATCGCGGCCGAGGCCGGCGTCCCCGTGCTGCCCGTGGTGCTGTGGGGCACCCAGCGGATGCTCACCAAGGACCACCCCAAGGACCTCTCCCGCGGGAAGACCATCGCGATCACGGTCGGCGAGCCGCTGCACCCCACCGGGGCGGACCCGGTGGCCGAGACCGCCGAGCTGCGCGCGGTGATGTCGCGGCTGCTCGACGACACGATCGCGGCGTACCCCGCCGCCGAGCAACCCCCCGGCTCCTGGTGGCTCCCGGCCCGCTTCGGCGGCTCCGCCCCCACCCCGGAGGAGGCCGCCCGCCTCGACGCCGAGGAGAAGCGCCGCCGCGCCGAGCGCAAGGCCGCCAAGGCCGCCACCCGTCCCACCCAGGGGTAGTCCGGCTACGCGCCCTTGGGGGCACCGATCTCGGCCCGCGCGGTTCGCTCAGACGCAACTGGGGCCCCGGACTCGGCTCTCCCGGGATAGTCCGGCACGTTTCGGTCGCTCAGGAGGCCGCTCCACGAACCGGATCGTGCCGGACTACCCCCGCATACGCGCCCTGGGGAGCCGATCCCTGCGTGCGCGCGGTTCGCTCAGACGCAACTGGGGCCCTGGACCGGGCTCTCCCGGGATAGTCCGGCACGTTTCGGTCGCTCAGGAGGCCGCTCCACGAACCGGATCGTGCCGGACTACCCCCGCATACTCGCCCTGGGGAGCCGATCCCTGCGTGCGCGCGGTTCGCTCAGACGCAACTGGGGCCCTGGACCGGGCTCTCCCGGGATAGTCCGGCACGTTCCGGTCGCTCAGGACGCCGCTCCACGAACCGGATCGTGCCGGACTACCTCCACCACACCGAGGATTCATCGGTTTGTCGACAAAGCGATGAATGGCTAGATCGGTCTGTCGTTCCGGTTCCGCGGGTCCATGATGTCGACGATCCGGCGCAGGTCGTCCAGGGACGCGAACTCGACGGTCACCTTGCCCTTGCTGCGGCCCAGGTCGACCTTCACCCGGGTCTCCAGGCGGTCCGAGAGCCGCTCGGCGAGGTCCGAGAGCCCGGGAGCGGTCGGCTTGGGCCGTCGTACGTTGCGCGGGGCACCGCCGTGGTCGCCGACGGCGACGATCTCCTCCAGCGCGCGCACGCTGATGCCCTCCGCGACCACCCGCTGGGCCAGCCGGTCCTGGATCTCCGGGTCCTCGACGGCGAGCAGCGATCGGGCGTGGCCGGCCGAGAGCACGCCGGCTGCCAGCCGACGCTGCACGGCCGGGCTGAGCCGGAGCAGTCGGAGGGTGTTGCTGATCTGCGGGCGGGAGCGGCCGATCCGGCCGGCGAGCTCCTCGTGGGTGCAGCCGAAGTCCTCCAGGAGCTGGGCGTACGCTGCCGCCTCCTCCAGGGGGTTGAGATCGGAGCGGTGCAGGTTCTCCAGGAGCGCGTCCCGGAGCATGTCGGTGTCGTCGGTCTCGCGGACGATCGCCGGGATCGTCGTACGACCCGCCTGCTGCGAGGCGCGCCACCGCCGCTCCCCCATCACCAGCTCGTAGGTGTCCGCGCCCGAGCGCCGGACCACGATCGGCTGGAGCAGCCCGATCTCGGTGATCGAGTGCACCAGCTCGGCCATCGCGTCCTCGTCGAAGACCGTGCGCGGCTGGACCCGGTTGGGCACGATCTGGTCGATCGGCAGCTCGGCGAACCAGGCGCCCTCGACGGGCGCGAGCTCCGGCCCTGCGCCGGACCCGTCCCGCGCGGCCGCGGCACCCTGGCCGCCCGGGCGCGGGCCGTCCGGCTCGTCGGTGCCGGTGCCGGGGGCGGTCGTCCCGTCCTGGGTCGGGGGAGTCGCGGGCTGCGGGGCCGCGGTGGGGATCAGCGAGCCGAGTCCGCGCCCGAGTCCGCGACGCTGCTGGGGGCGGTTGGTCACGGACGGGCTCCCTTGGTGGCGATCTCGCGGGCGGCTTCGAAGTAGCTGAGCGCCCCGGGGGAGCCGGGGTCGTAGGTCATCACGGTCTGACCGTACGACGGCGCCTCCGAGACCCGCACCGAACGGGGGATCGAGGTGCGCAGCACCTGGTCGCCGAAGTGCTCGCGCACCTCGGCCGCCACACCCGCGGCGAGCCGGGTGCGGGCGTCGTACATGGTCACCAGGATCGTGGAGACCGCCAGGTCGGGGTTGAGGTGCGCGCGCACCATGTCGACGGTCTCGAGCAGCTGCCCGAGCCCCTCGAGCGCGTAGTACTCCGCCTGGATCGGGATCATCATCTCGTCGCCGGCGACCAGCGCGTTGAGCGTGAGCAGTCCCAGGGACGGCGGGCAGTCGATCAGCACGTAGTCGTAACGGTCCTCGCCGCGCGACTCGTCGCCGACCATCGGGTGGCCGTGGATCGCGCGGCGCAGCCGGTTCTCCCGCGCGACCACGCTGACCAGCTCGATCTCCGCGCCGGCGAGGTCGATGGTGGCCGGCACGACGTCCAGGCCCTCGATGTCGGGGCACGGCGTGACCACGTCGGAGAGCGAGGCGCCCTCGACCAGGAGCTCGTAGGTCGACGGCACGCCGCGGCGGTGCTCGATGTTCAGCGCGGTCGAGGCGTTGCCCTGGGGATCGAGGTCGATGACCAGCACGTGCTGGCCAAGCTGTGCCAGGGCGGCGGCGACGTTCACGGTCGAGGTGGTCTTGCCGACGCCGCCCTTCTGGTTGGCCACCACGAAGACCCGGGTGGCCGAGGGGCGGGGGACCACGCGCCGGCCGGGCCCGCTCTGGCGCGAGCGGACCACGTGCTCGGCGGCCCGGGCGAGCGGCGTGCTGTGGTCGGCGATGTCGGTGTCGTACGGCGCGACGTCTCCGGCGGTGCGGACCTTGAACGGCGCCGGGGGAGTGGTTTCACGTGAAACCGAGTCCTCCGAGCCGCCTGTTTCACGTGAAACGAAAGCCGGGGCGTCCTGTGGAGAAACTGCATCATCCTGTGGACGACCAGGCTCAGCGGACCCGGTTTCGCCGGTGGATAACTCTGCCGAGGTCGTCCGGTCCTGCTCGTCCTGGGGGTCGCTCAGGTCCGTCGTGCCCGGATGCTCGTGCGCCGGTCGTGGCTCGTCGGTCACGTGCCCTGCCTTCGGTGGGATCGTTGCTGGGACCTGCGTCGGGGTCGGGGACTCCGCCCCGCCGCCGGGTTCGGGGCAAGCGGTAAAGATACCTTCGCGGGATCCGACCAGACCACCCGGACGGCGACCGTGGTGGAGGAGAGCAGGTGCTCGCCCAGGACGATCACCTCGGGAGGCGCGGCACCGAGCCGACGCAGGGTGGGCCCGGCCGCCTCGACCTCGTCCGCAGCCGAGGATCCCTTCATTGCCACGAGGGCTCCGGTCGGCTCGACCAGCGGCATCGACCACTCCAGCAACCGGTCGAGCGGCGCCACCGCCCGCGACGTCACGATGCCGAACCGGCGCTCGCCGTGCAGCTGGTCGGCGCGCCCGCGGACTACCTCGGCGTTGGTGAGGCCCAGCTCCTCGACGACCTCCTCCAGGAACGTCGTCCGGCGCAGCAGCGGCTCGACCATGGTCACCCGGACGTCGGGGCGGGCGATCGCCAGCACGATCCCGGGGAGCCCGGCGCCCGACCCGATGTCGCAGAGCGTCGCGTCAGCCGGGACGAGGTCCGCCAGCACGGCGCAGTTCAGCAGGTGTCGCTCCCACAGCCGGGGCGCCTCGCGGGGACCGATCAGGCCGCGGACCACGCCGTCACCGGCGAGCCGGGCGGCGTACCTCTCGGCGAGGGGGAGGCGCTGGGACGAGAACACCCTCCGGGCCACGTCGGGCGCGGAGGGTGTTTCACGTGAAACGTGGTCGGACATCAGCTCGGGAGGATCACCACGTAGCGACGGGGCTCCACGCCCTCGGACTCCGACGACATCCCGGCGGCCGCGACGGCGTCGTGCACGACCTTGCGCTCGAAGGGCGACATCGCGCGCAGCGACACCGGCTCGCCTCCCACGCGGGCCTCCGCGATCTTCTCCTGGGCGAGCTGCTCCAGCTCGGCGCGGCGCTCCGCACGGAACCCGGAGATGTCCAGCATCAGGCGCGAGCGCTCGCCGGTCTCGCGGTAGACCGCCAGCCGGGTCAGCTCCTGCAGCGCGTCCAGCACCTCGCCGTGGGTGCCCACGAGCTGGGAGAGGTCGGCCCCGACGATGGAGACCGCGGCGCGGTCGCCCTCGACGTCCATGTCCAGGTCGCCGTCCAGGTCGGCGATGTCGAGCAGCTCCTCGAGGTAGTCGGCGGCGATGTCGCCCTCCTGCTCGAGCTGCTGGAGGCGAGCGTCCTCGGTCTGCGCGGCGACCGGCTCGGCCCCGGTCTCCTCGACCTCGGACTGCGTCATCTCGTCGCTCACGACTTGTCTCCCTTGCTGGGCTTCGACTGCGGCTTCGGCTTCTGCTTGGGCTTCGGCTTCGGGGTCGGCCGACTGGCCGTGGACCCGCCGGGCGGACGGGGAGCCCCCTGGCGCCGCTGCTCACGGGTCTGCTTCTTCGGCTGCTGGCGTACGGCGGGGCGCGGCTTCTCCTCGACCGCGGGCACCGCCTCGTCGGCGACCGTGAGGCCCTTGCGCTCCGCCTTGGCCCGGTCCCGCTCCTCCTTGGCCTTCGCCGCCGGCGTGCCCGGGGCGGGGTTGTTGCGGATCACGTAGAACTGCTGGCCCATCGTCCACAGGTTCGAGGTCGTCCAGTAGAGGAGGACGCCGATCGGGAACGCGACGCCACCGAGACCGAACGCGACGGGGAGGACGTAGAGCAGCAGCTTCTGCTGCTGGGCGTACGGACCGGTGAGCGCGTCGGCCGGCATGTTCTTGCTCATCAGCTGGCGCTGGGTGGTGAACGTGGTCGCCGTCATCGCGAGCACCAGCACCAGGGCCAGCATCATGACACCCGTGTGGCCGCCGTCCGCGCGCCAGACGCCCGCACCCCAGAAGCTCTCCGCGATGGGGATCGACCCGAACAGCTGGGAGTCGCCGAACTGGCGCGCCAGCTTCTCGGTCAGCAGGCCGTGCGCGGTGCCGTTGCGGGCCGCCTGGTCGAGCAGCCGGAACAGCGCGAAGAAGATCGGCATCTGCAGCAGGATCGGCAGGCAGGACGCGAACGGGTTGGTGCCCGTGTCCTTGTAGAGCTTCATCGTCTCCTGCGCGAGACGCTCCCGGTCGTGGCCGTACTTCTTCTGCAGCTCCTTGACCTTGGGCTGGATCAGCTGCATGTTGCGGCTGGACTTGATCTGCTTGACGAACAGCGGGATCAGCAGCGCGCGGATGACGAGGGTCAGCCCGATGATCGACAGCGCCCAGGTCGAGCCGCCGGCCGGGTCCATGCCGAGCTCGGTGAGCAGCCAGTGCCACCCGAGCAGCACGGCGGAGATGGCGTAGTACAGCGGCGTCATGATGAGGCTGCCGATGTCGCTGAAGATGCCCACCGATCAGGCTCCTTGCTGGGATGAGGTGGCGGCCGCGCCGGAGCGCGGAGGACGGGATCGGGAGGGCACCGGGTCGTAGCCGCCGGCGGCCCACGGGTGACAGCGTCCCAGACGGCGTACGGCGAGCCACGAGCCGCGGAGGCTGCCGTGCTCCTGCACCGCGCCCAGCGCGTACGCCGAGCACGACGGGTGGTAGCGGCACACCTGGCCGTAGAGAGGGCTGATCACCGCGCGGTAGGCGCGGAGCAGGGCGATCAGGACGTGCTTCATGCGAGCACCCGGTCCAGGCCGCGCGCGAGGTCGGCGCCGAGCTCGGGGTAGGTCGCACCCGCCGCCGCCGGGAGCGCGCGGACCACGAGCACAGCAGCGCCCGGGAGCGACGAGACGTGCTCCCGGGCGAGGTGACGCAGTCGGCGCTTCACGCGGTTGCGGACCACGGCGTTGCCCACGGCCTTGCTGACGACCAGCCCGACCCGGGCAGGATCGTGCCCCTCACCGAGGGCGAGGTGCACGACCAGGGTGCGCGTTCCGGCGCGCCGGCCCCGCGTCGCGGAGCGGAACGAGTCCGCACCCGTGAGGCGATGGTCCGGCGACAGCACGGCCGATCCCGCGTGGACGACCGGGGACCGGCCGTCAGACGGCCAGTTCCTTGCGTCCCTTGCGGCGACGCGAGGAGAGGATGGCGCGCCCGGCGCGGGTGCGCATGCGCAGGCGGAACCCGTGCACCTTGTGGCGACGACGGTTGTTCGGCTGGTACGTACGCTTGCTCACGAGCATCTCTTTCGCTGGGTGTTCAGGCCTGGTGGGACCACCGATGGATCGGCACTGCGCGTCGGCGGCGATCGACACCGGGGGACCGGCCAACGGTACGCGCTGTGATTCCACAGGGTCAAACCGACGCCGGACGGCGACGGGATCAGCCTACGGGACCGCCCCCGAGCCTGTGGATGACGTCTTGCCGGAGCCCCGGACCGCGGGTTAGGTTCGCGGCACCGAGGTTCCCCGCCAGTCTGGGGTCCGCGCACTGGGCGTCCCGCTCACGGCCCGGCCAGGTGTCTCCCCGCACCCGCCCTGACCTGCGGGAACACCGAGGACGACGGCCACGAGCTGCGTCTCGGAGCGG